>NZ_CANRMB010000006.1 GCF_947631635.1 uncultured Dysosmobacter sp. | reverse complement strand
ATAATAGGTATCAGGAAAAATCAAATGATATCAAATCCCCCAAACAAAAGCGTTTAGAATTAAGTTTCATTTTGCGAGTGGGAATAATTTCGGCGTCAGACCATGATTTTAAAGGTGGTGTATCATCATAGACAGCAGTTTGAACAATACGCACAGCCTCTCTCCGGTTATTTTGGAGATTAAAGCTGTTCTGGACAGCGCCCGCAGCAATGTTGCCCGGCAGGTGAACAGTGAGTTGCTGAACACCTATTGGAACATTGGCCGGATTATCTGTGAATATGAGCAGTCCGAACCGGGCAGAGCAGACTATGGAAAACAAACGCTGAAAGAACTCTCCCGAGAATTGACCAGAGAGTTTGGCAGGGGCTTTTCCCGTTCCAATCTCCAGAATATGCGTTTATTTTATCTGACCTATGAAAAATGCCAGACGCTGTCTGGCAAATTGAGTTGGTCACATTACTGTGAGCTGCTATCTATTTCTGATCCAGACAAGCGTAGCTTTTATGAGAAGGAAGCAATTAACGCAAACTGGTCCGTGCGCGAGCTGAAACGTCAAATCGAAAGTTCTTTGTTTGAACGGTTGCTGCTGTCACGCGGAGACGCCAACAAGGAACAGGTGTTGACGTTGGCGCTGAAGGGCAACGAAATTTCGGAGCCTGCCGACATCATCCGAGATCCCTATGTGTTTGAGTTCCTTGGCCTGCCGGAGGACAAGCCGGTGATGGAAAGCGATTTGGAGCGAGCATTGGTACGGCAGATTGAAAAATTCCTACTGGAACTGGGCCGTGGTTTTATGTTCGTCGGTACGCAGCAGCGTGTCACTGTCAACAACACCCACTATTATGTGGACATGGTCTTCTACAACAAAATTCTCCGGGCGTATGTTCTGATTGAGCTGAAAACCACAAGGCTGACGCCGGAGGCAGCTGGTCAGATCAATATGTATCTGAATTACTACGCCACGGAAGTCAACGATCCGGATGACAATCCGCCAATCGGGATTATTCTCTGTACCGAAAAGGACAGTATTACAGCTGAATACGCTTTGGGCGGTCTGTCAAATAACATCTTTGCGTCCCGCTATGTGCTCTACATGCCCAATAAGGAGCAACTGGTTGCCCAGGTGGAAGCCGTCCTGAAAAGGTGGCACGGAGAAGAAGGGAGACTGCTGGACAAGGAATAAATATCCTGAACTCAGCGTTGCATATTACGCAGTGTCATGGTAGAATAGAAATACGGAAAAAAAAGCTGCTGAAATGATAGCGTTTTCGTGAGCACAGGGCGTCACATTATAGAGCATATGCAATTTCATATGTTTCAGGAGTTCAGGTACCATATTCCCATAGCATTCCTGTTTCACCAGCAAACCGCCCGACCTACGGAAATAAATGCAACCTTTGATAGCGGCCCCTGATAGCTTTTTGATAGCAGAAAGTCAGATACTCAACAGGACTTGGATAACTGGTATCAAATAAAACCAAATGGAATCAAATCGCCTATACAAAAAAGTTTAGAATGCGGTTTCGTTTGGCGAATGGGAATAATATCATCCCCCAAGGCACTTGAAGCAAGTGCCTTGGGGGTTTTTGCCTGGTACTCTGACATCTGATCGCACGGGTCTTTGTCCCAGAGCAGGTAAAAGCAGCGGTACAGGCCGACGAACAGCGGGAACAGGCGGAGAAAGGCCGCAAACGGCCCCGGCGCTCTTTCAGCCGAGATGAACGGTAAGAGAAGTAGATTTATGCAAAGTCTTGTGATATACTGTTCTCAAATAACAGAGCGGCAATCAGGAATTTTTTAATACACCTTAGGTGGAAAAGGCGCACGTGATAAACCGAGATTTTGGGGGAAAAGTTATGACTGAATGGGATAAAATACGAGCCGGTCTAATGTACAACGATTTCGCGGACGAACTGTATCCACTAAGATTGGCTGCAAAAAAACTTTTTCGTGAATATAATAGAACAAGTGATGACGAAATAGAGAAGCGGGAAAATATTATGACTGAACTTTTTGAGTCAGTCGGAAAACATGTGTGGATAGAGCCTGATTTTCGCTGTGAATTTGGAAAAAATATCACAATAGAAGATAATGTATATATAAATTTCGGCTGCATTATTTTAGATTGCGCGAAGGTTACCATAAGCGAACATGCTTTGCTAGGCCCTAATATTGGAATTTATCCACTAAACCACGCCATTGACCCAGAGGAAAGAATTTGCGGCGCATGTATTGGCGGCGCTGTCCACATTGGAAAACGTGTGTGGTTGGGCGGTGATGTAAAAATACTTGCAGGAGTAACAATAGGCGATGATGCAATTATCGGGGCTGGAAGCATAGTAACGAGAGACATTCCGGCGGGTGTGATTGCAGCAGGAAATCCTTGTAAGGTGATACGTCATATTACTGATAGAGACAAGACAAATTTTTTAAGACTAAAATAAAAAAGTCCTTGTGCTGAATTGAATGTGGTAGACCAGCATGGCCATCTTATTGGTTATAATGCGTATTTGCTAAGTTCAATTTATAGGGGAGATAGCAAACCCAGTCGGGGTCGCCACTGGTCAAGATGAACGGCGCACAAGTGCGCCGCCATTGACCGCCCCGCCCGGTCTTGCTGAACAGTAATCAAGGCGGGCAAGCCCCAAGAGTGCTTGCCCGCCTCCTTTGATTTTGGGCGGGAGAGGTTGTCGAATTACGTCCCATGGTGGGATTGATTTCCCAGGCGGGCACCGCCCGCCGCTCCCCCCTCAATTTGAGGGGAGTTTTGATAATGGCCCGTTTGCGGCTTGAAACCCTTGCAATTCCTCGGTTTTTGTGATACTATTTTGATACTGGAAAAACGATTTGCCCCCAATAGCAGGTGAAACATTAACATATCTGCGAATGTTTTGCCTGTGAAATCACCCTATATACGCTCCCATATACTTGGATCTGCCGAGAGGGGTAAGTAAGATGATGCCGATCTATACGGTTTCCCGCGTGTCCATCCCGGATTGGACGACGATTCCCTCTGTGGAACTGGCCCATACCGGCTGGGTGGAGCCCTGCTCCATTGCGGCCCGGGCGCAGTGCTGCTGTGATGGGGATTCCCTGTGGGTCCGCATGGAGGCCAGCGAGGCCCCCATCCGCGCAACCCTGACCGGGCGGCTGGACCAGGTGTGCGACGACAGCTGTCTGGAGTTCTTTTTCGCTCCCTGGGCGGACGACAAGCGCTACTTCAATTTTGAGTGCAATCCGCTGGGGAACCTGTATGTTGGGTTCGGTGTGGAGCGACCCACCCGGGTACGGCAGATCGTGAAAAAGCCGGAGGAGCTGTTTCAGCCCGCGCCCTTTTTCACCGCGGAGGGCTGGGGCGTCGTATTCCGCGTGCCCGTCTCCTTTATCTCTCTGTATTTCCCGGGCTATGCCCTCTCCGGCGAGGCCGCCTGTAATTTTTATAAATGCGGCGACAAGACGGAGACCCCCCCATTTTCTGGCCTGGTCTCCGCTGACCTGTTCCGCGCCGGACTTTCACCGCCGCCAGGACTTCGGGCGCCTGCAATTCGATTAATACCGCAAAAGGACCTGCCCCACTGGGGCAGGTCCTTTTCCTGTCGTGTTTTCCGCGTTTACTCTGCCAGAATGATACCGCCCAGCTCCTCCGGCGTCTCCGCCAGGTGCTCCGCCCCCGCCGCCTCCAGGGACGCCCGGGAGCGAAAGCCCCATGTGACGCCGCAGGCCACCATTCCGGCATTGTGGCCGGTGTGGATATCCACATCACTGTCGCCCACGAACAGCGTCTCCGCCGGGACCGCGTTCAGCTCCCGCAAAATGCCCTTTACTCCAGCGGGGTCCGGCTTCACCGGGACGCCGGGGACCTTTCCCCGAACCAGAGAAAATACGCCTGGGAAATAGTGCTCCACGATCACCTGGCTGAATTCGTCGGCCTTGTTGGAGTAGACCGCCATCTGAACGCCGGCTGCCTTCAGGCGCGCCAGCAGCTCCTCCATCCCGGCATAGGGGGCGGTCTTGTCCATATTGTGGGCTCCGTAATAGTCCGTGAACTGCGCCAGGGTGTTCACCACCAGCAGCGGACTGCGGAAATTCTCCGGCGAGAACCGCGTCACCAAGTTGGGGATCCCGTGGCCCACCATGGCCTTGTACGCCTCCACAGAATGCTCCGGCCAGCCATTTTTCCGGCAGACCCAGTTCCCCGCGTCCGCCAGGTCGTCGATGGTGTCCAGCAATGTGCCATCCAGGTCAAAGATCACTGTACGATACATAAAGCACCCTCCCATTCGCTTTTGCAGTATCCCCATTTTATCAGCTGGTTATCTTTTTCACAATTGGCAAGAAGCTGAAAGGCGCGGCTTATGCTGCGCCTTTTTTAGCCATTTCACTGTGGGCAGCCTCTTTTATCGGACGGCTCCCGGTCAAGTCCTTGAAAAGAGGTGTTTCACGGTATGCGTGATGCCGCTCTTTCCGCTCCCCAGAAGGTCATATGCTCCATTCGAAAAGCACCAGGTCGCCATCAGTCCCCGCACAACGCTTTCCAGATAGGAAAAGGCATCCTCCTGTCCAAAGTCTCCCGCCAGCAGCGGTGCGGCCTCCGCCAGCAGCTCCCTGAGCTGCCCCGAAAACGGCCTGCGCTGGAAATGCTCCGACGGCCCCGGCACACAGGCGGAAAAATTCATGGAATAGGCCAGGCAGGTCAGCTCATATCCAGCGTATACGGCAAAGTCCAATTCCAGACATAAAAATGCCTCGATCCGCTGAACGGCCGGTGCCTGGGGATGCTCCCGCACATAGGCATCATAAGCGGTGCGGATAAAGGCATCCATATCAGAGTAATAGCTCTCCCGGATGATATCCTCCTTTGTGCGGTAATGCACATAAAAGGAGCCTTTTGCCAGCCCCGCCTCCTGGCAGATCTGGCTGACCGTCACCTGCTCATACCCCTGGGCCTTGATCAGCGCCACTGCCGTATCAAAAATCTTCTGCTTGGTCCGGCGGGCCTGCTCTTTTCTTGTCATTTTCTGCTCCATGGCTCCCCTCTTTTCTGTTGACAGCGCTGTGCGTTTGCATTATAATGACCCCAGTCACTGACTTCGGTCATTATTTTTTAAAGAAAGAAGTGTAAACATGTATATCTTTGATTTGACGTATCAAAAGCCTCTGAACGAGGTAGACGCTCTGCTCCCCGCCCACATCGCCTATCTGGACCGGCATTATCAGTCTGGCGCGTTCATCTGCTCCGGCCGGAAGAATCCCCGGACAGGCGGCGTCATCCTCTGCCGGGCAGAAACGCCTGAGGCGGCCCGCGCCATTTTGGAGGAGGACCCCTTCTATTGTCAGGGCATTGCGGATTATAAGGTCACGGAGTTTGTTCCCTCCAAATTCGCCGCAGGATTCGCCTGCTTTGCAGAAGCATGATGCGCCAAGCTCCGTGGATGGATATCCACGGAGCGCTTTTTATAGAGGGACCTCCACCGGGCCGTCCATCGTCAGCAGAACGGAGCGGTCAAACCCCGCCGCCCGGGCCAGCTCCATAGCCTGGCCGTAGCCATACACCACGGCGTCGGCACTGTGGGCGTCGGCGGTGAGGATGATCCTGCCGCCCATCGCCCGCCACTCCTTCAGCAAAAACAGCGCCGGATAGGGAGCGGTCCGGTATCCCCGGGCCATGCCGCCGGTGTTGATCTCCAGAAGCGTCGCCCGGGGGTCCGCGGCGTGAAGGGCATCCAGCGCCGCCCGCTTGTAGCGTGGCGTGTCCTCGTCAAAGAATCTGTTTCCGGCATTCAGTTTGACGATCAAATCGATATGCCCCAGGATGGTGGGCTTCATCGCCGCCACGCGGGCTGCTTCCGCAAAATATCCCTCCGCCACCGCCAGGGCGTCGCCGCCAAACAGCTCGTTCCGGCAGGCGGAAAAGTGCTCCTCCCCCCAGTCGGCAGCATAGTATTTGCCGTTGTGCCCCCTCTGGTAGTGAACACTGCCGATCCAATAGTCAAAGCCCTCCGGCCTGATGTCGGACTGGCTGTCCCACTCAAGGCCCAGCAGGACCTCCATCCGTCCGGCGTATTCCGCCCGAAGGCGGAGCACCGTCTCCCGGTAGGCCGTCATATCGGCGGGCAGGACCGCGCCCTCGTCCATGGGGATAGGCGTGTGGCTGTGGCAGGAGACGCCGAAGTACTTCACTCCCGCCGCGTATGCCGCGGCGGCCATCTCCTCCGGCGTGCCTCTGCCGTCGCACAGGGTATTGTGGGTGTGGACCGAGCAGGAACAGGGCGTCAGGCTCATTGCATCCGCTCCTGCTTCACCTTGTGGTCCACCACATGGCGCTTCTCCAGCTCCCGGGTGATATCCTCCACGGTGATGCCCATCTGGACCATGAGGACCATGACGTGGTAGGTCAGGTCCGCGATCTCGTAGATGGTCTCCTCCCTGTCCTCCTTGCGGCCGCCGATGATGACCTCCGTGCACTCCTCACCCACCTTTTTCAGGATCTTGTCCAGCCCCTTTTCAAAGAGGTAGGTGGTGTAGCTGCCCTCCTTCGGGCTGGTCTTGCGGCCCGCGATCAGGCGGTACAGGCCCTCATAGCTGAACCGCTTCAGCTCCTCAGACAGGTAGATCTCGTTGAAAAAACAGCTCTCCGCGCCGGTATGGCAGGCGGGACCGTCCTTGACCACCTCCACCACCAGGGCGTCGCCATCGCAGTCAGCGGTGATGGACACCACATGCTGCACATTGCCGGAGGTGTCGCCCTTGCGCCACAGCTCCCGGCGGCTGCGGCTCCAGAAGCAGGTGCGCCGCTCGTCAATGGTGATGGCAAGGCTCTCCGCGTTCATATAGGCCAGGGTCAGGACCTCCTTGGTGTAGTGGTCCTGGACGATGGCGGGGATCAGGCCCCTTTCGTCAAATTTCAAGTCCATAATAAACGATACTCCTTTTATTCCTCGCTGAACTCCATGGGGTGGTATGGATCCCCCACTGATTTAACTGCCGGAGCAATTCCTCCGGCGGGTCATTGGGCATATTGAAAAAGAACTCCTTCAAGTTGGGAAACTGCCTGACCTCCCGTTCCGTGATCGCTGTGATGTCAAAGGCTTTCCCATCCTCAAAATATTCGTCAAAATCCCCCCACTGGGGGTTGATGTGATAATAAATATCCAACTCTTCTCCAACATACAGCTTTTCAATATGTCCGGCCAGGCCGGCGGGAATCTTCAGCTCTTTGAAGTAAGCCTCCGCTTCCTCGATATGGGGCAGGAGGCGTTGAATGGACACTTCGTCGGATACCGTTTCCAAGTCCTCTGCATAGCGCTCCATATAGGCGTCTCCGCCCAAATAGGGCTCCCTCAGAAGACGCAGGTCGTACATCAGCACCTGCGTGACAGCCAGCTTGAAGGGGAAGTTGTCAAATTCCAGATAAGGTCCCCCCACCTCCAAAGAGGCTGTTTCTTCCTGCCCCTTTTTCTTAAAGCGGTCAAACAGTCCCATTTTGGGTCTCTCCTCTCATATCCGCATCTCCACGCCCCGGGCGCGGAGAAATCTCTTCAGATCCTGAATATCCACCTGCTTCGTGTGGAAAATCGACGCCGCCAGGCCCGCGTCAATGCCGGGATGGGTGAACAGCTCTGCGAAGTGCTCCATATTCCCGGCGCCGCCGCTGGCGATGATGGGAACGCTGACCCGGGCGGCCAGCGCATCCAGCATCTCCAGGTCAAAGCCGTTCTTTACGCCGTCGGTGTCGATGGAGTTCAGCACAATCTCCCCGGCGCCGTCCGCCACGCCGCGGACCGCCCACTCCATGGCGTCGATGCCGGTGTCCTCCCGGCCGCCCTTGGCGAACAGGCGGAACCGGCCGTCCACCCGCTTCACATCCATGGAGAGCACCACGCACTGGTCGCCGTATTTCTTCGCCGCCGCGCCGATGATGCCAGGGTCCGCGATGGCGCCGGAGTTGACGCTCACCTTGTCCGCGCCGCACTTCAGCACCCGGTCAAAGTCATCCAGCGTCCGGATGCCGCCGCCCACCGTCAGGGGGATAAAGATCTCACTGGCCACCCGGCGCAGGATATCCGTGAACAGGTTCCGCCCCTCCACGGAGGCGGTGATGTCGTAAAACACCAGCTCGTCAGCGCCGGAGGTGTTGTAAAAATGGGCCATCTCCACCGGGTCCGCCATGTCCCGCAGGCCCTCGAAATTGGTGCCCTTGACCACCCGCCCGTTCTTCACGTCCAGACAGGGGATGATTCTCTTTGCCAGCATGGCGACCGCCTCACTTTCCGTTCTGCACAGCCTGAATGACCGTTTTCAGATCCAGCCGTCCGGTATACAGGGCCTTGCCCAGGATGGCTGCGTGGGTGCCGATGCGTTTCAGCTCCTCCAGTTCTCCCAGAGAGCTGACGCCGCCGGAGGCCGTCACATGCAGGCCCCTGATCTGGGCCAGTTCCCAGTACAGGTCCAGGTTCGTGCCCTGTTCCGCGCCGTCCCGGCTGATATCGGTGTAGATCACGGTGCCGACGCCCACATCCGCCAGCCGGCGGCAGAAGTCCACCCCTCTTTCACTGGACAGCTCCTTCCAGCCGTTGATGGCCACATATCCGTCCCGGGCGTCCACGCCCACGGCGATCTGGCCGCCGTATTTTGCAGCCATGCGGGCTGTAAAATCGAAGTCCTTCACAGCGACAGTCCCCAGGATGCAGCGACCCACGCCCAGGTCCAGATACTGCCGGATACGGTCCTCGGTCCGGATGCCGCCGCCCACCTCGATATACAGGCCGCCCTGCTTTGCGATGGCGGCGATGGTCTCAAAATTCGCCAGGGTGCCGTCCTTGGCGCCGTCCAGGTCCACCACATGGAGGTACCTGGCTCCGGCGCCGATGAATTCCCGCGCCACGGCGCAGGGGTCCTGCCCATAGACAGTCATTTTATCATAATCACCCTGATAGAGCCGGACCACCTGTCCGCCCCGCAGGTCGATGGCTGGAAAAATTTTCATGGCGATTCCCTTTCCCGTCTTACGCGTGGCTCTTACAGCTCAATTCCTCCGCATCCAGGCGGAAGATCGTCACGGTGTCCAGATCTTTTTTGGTAAAGGTCCACCCGCCCCGTCCGGCGGTGTGGCGCATCAGGACTTGCAGAGCTGTCTCCTTCTCTGTATCGTCCTCCACGATCCGGACCGGCCCGCCGCCCATGACGCTCTGGAAGCGGGCGGAATATCCGCAGGGCTGTTCCGCCTCGTGCAGCTCGTAATGGGTGTCCATCTCAAAGGCGGCCCAGCCGGTCCTGCGGATGAGGTCGATCTTCCGCCCCTCCCTGGCGCCGTGGAAGTAGAAGGAATAGCGTCCCTCCCGTTCCATATAGCCGAAGCTCAGCGGAACGATGTAGGCCTTTCCCTCGTCGCAGAAGCCCAGCCGGCAGCACGCGCAGCGGGAGATGATATCCCGGATCACAGCGGGGTCCGTGACCTCGCGGTCCTTTCTTCTCATAACCGTTTCTCCTTGCTTTCCTCAAAGCTCTGCAAAGGCCCGCAGCAGCCGCAGGCCCGCGTCACCGGATTTCTCCGGATGGAACTGGGTCCCCCAGACGTTGCCGTTCCGCACCACGCCGGTGACATCCACATCGCCGTACCGGGACGTGCCGAGGGTGCTCTCCCCGCAGTCCCGGGCATAGAAGCTGTGAACGTAGTAAACATATTCGCCGTCGCTGAAATATCGGAACAGCGGGTCGTCCCTCCGGACCTGCAGGCTGTTCCAGCCCATGTGGGGGACTTTCAGCGTCTTGTCCCGCAGCGCGCCCCGGAGGTCCACCACCTGTCCCGGCACCAGGCCCAGGCCGGGATGCTCGCCATACTCAAAGCTGCGGTCAAACAGCAGCTGCATCCCCAGGCAGATGCCCAGCAGCGGCTTTCTCTCCGCCTCCTCCCGCAGGACCGGCGCCAGGCCGGCGGCATCCAATTTGGCCCTGGCGTCTCCAAACGCCCCGACGCCGGGAAGGATGATGCGCCCGGCCGCCCGGAGGCGCTCCGGATCTCCGGTGACCTCTGCCTCCAGGCCCAGCGCCCGCAGGCTGGAGGACAGGGAGAACAGGTTGCCGACGCCGTAATCTACGATCGCGATCATATCACAGCACACCTTTCGTGCTTGGAATCTCATCCGCGTGCCTGGGGTCCATAGCCACGGCCATTTTCAGCGTCCGGCCCATGCCCTTGAAAACAGCCTCCAGGATGTGGTGGGTATTCTCCCCCGCCATCTGGCGGATGTGGATGGACGACGGGCAGTTCCGCACAAAGGCCAGCCAGAATTCCTTGGCAAGCTCCGTGTCAAAATCCCCCACTTTGGCCGCGGGCAGGTCCACCGCCCAGCCCAGATAGTCCCGGCCGGAGAGGTCGCAGGCGCACAGCACCAGCGTCTCGTCCATGGGCAGAAGGAATTGGCCGTAGCGGGCGATGCCCCGCTTGTCCCCCAGGGCCCCGGCAAACGCCTTGCCCAGGCAGATGCCGATATCCTCCACAGAGTGGTGTCCGTCCACCTGGGTGTCGCCCCGGCAGAAGACCGTCAGGTCGAAGTCGCCGTGGCGGGCGAACAGCTCCAGCATATGGTCCAGGAACCCCACGCCGGTGGCGATCTCCGCCCTTCCGGTGCCGTCCAGGCAGAGGTGCAGCTCGATCTGGGTCTCCCGGGTATTCCGTTTGATATCCGCGTTGCGCATCATGCCGCCTCCTTACAGATCATCCAGCAGCCGGGACACCTCGTCCACCAGCGCCACCATCTGCTCCAGAGAGCCGATGGTGATGCGGACGAAGTCCTGGATGCGGCCGCTGTCGGCCCACCAGCGGACCAGGATGCCGTTCTCCTTCAGTTTCCGGTACAGGTCTCCGCCGGAGATCCTGTCAGATTTTGCAAAGACAAAGTTGGCCTGGGAGGGCAGCACGGTGAAGCCCAGCCGCTCCAGCTCCCGCACGGTCCACTCCCGGTTGCCCTGGATGGCGCCGGTGCACTTCTGGAAATAGGCCTCGTCCTCCACAGCGGCGGCGCCTGCGATCAGGGACAGCCGGTTCACATTGTAGGGGTTGAAGCTGTATTTCACCCGGTTCAGCGCGCTGATCAGCTCAGGGCTGCCCAGGGCATAGCCCACCCGGCCCCCGGCAAGGGACCGGCTCTTGGACATGGTCTGCACCACCAGCAGGTTGTCATAGCGGTAGATCATGGGCACGCAGCTCTCCGCGCCGAAGTCCACATAGGCCTCGTCCACGATGACCACCCGGTCGGGATCTGCCTCCAGCAGACGCTGGATCTCCGGCCGGGGCACCGCCATGCCGGTGGGCGCGTTGGGGTTGGCGATGACGATGGTGCCGGGGAAGTCCATGTAGTCGTCCACGTTCAGGGTGAAATCCTCCCGCAGGGGGATGACCGTGGCGTCCAGGCCGAACAGGGCGGTCTGGGCCCTGTAGAAGCCATAGGTGATATCGGCGTAGGCCACGCCCTTTCCCTCGCCGCAGAAGGCCCGAAAGGCAAAGCCCAAAATCTCATCGGAGCCGTTTCCGGTGATGACATTGGACCGCTGCATCTCATACCGCTTTGCAATGGCGTCCACCAGCTGGCCGCAGGCTGGGTCGGAATACAGGTTCAGCTTCAAAAGCTCCGCCCGGGAGATAGCCTTGATGACCTTGGGCGCCGGGGGAAAGGGGCTTTCGTTGGTGTTCAGCTTGATGTACTGCTGATCCTGCGGCTGTTCGCCGGGGGTATAGGGGGCGAGGCGGGCCGCCTCGCCGGAGAGGAATCTGCTCATGGCGTCAACGCTCCTTTTTTTCTTGTTGGCATCGGATAACAGCCGACCGGGCGTGGGCCTCCAGGCCCTCCCGGCGGGCAAAATCCGCGATGCGCCCGGCCACGGGGGCCAGGGCCTCCTGGGTGTAATACAAAAAGCTGGACTTTTTCACGAAATCGTCCACGCTGAGGGGGCTGGAGAACCGGGCCGTGCCGCTGGTAGGCAGGGTGTGGTTGGGGCCTGCGAAATAGTCGCCCAGGGCCTCCGGGGTATTGCGGCCCAGGAAGATGCTGCCCGCGTTCCGCACCTTCGGCAGCAGGGCGAAGGGATCGTCCACACACAGCTCCAGATGCTCCGGCGCAATGAGGTTGGCGGCCTCCACGGCCCTGTCCAGACTGTCGGTGACGATGATCTTGCCGTTGTCGTCAATGGACCTCCGGGCGATATCTCTGCGGGGCAGCTGTTCCAGCTGGACCTCAAGCTCCGCCTGAACGGCTTTTGCCAGACCGGCGCTGTCCGTCACCAGGACGGCGGTGGCCAAAACATCGTGCTCCGCCTGGCTCAGCAGGTCCGCCGCCACCCACCGGGCATCGCATCTGCCGTCCGCCAGCACCAGGATCTCGCTGGGGCCGGCGATCATGTCGATGGCCACCTGCCCGAACACCTTCCGCTTGGCCGTGGCCACAAAGATGCCGCCGGGGCCGACCACCTTGTCCACCTTGGGCACGCTCTCCGTGCCATAGGCCAGGGCCGCCACCGCCTGGGCGCCGCCCACCTTGAAGATCTTCGTGGCCCCGGCGATCTTCGCCGCCGCCAGGGCGGCGGGGCTGACGGTGCCGTCCTTTTCCGGCGGCGTCACCAGCACGATCTCCCGCACCCCGGCGATCTTCGCCGGGATGACATTCATCAAAATGGTGGATGGGAACGCCGCCGGACTGCGGGGCACACAGATGCCCACCTTTTCAATGGGCGTGTACCGCTGTCCCATGACGACGCCAGGCTGATCCGCCAGCACAAAATTCCGGTGGACCTGCTGCTGGTGGAAACGGCGGATGTTGTCCGCCGCCATCTCCAGGGTTTTCAAAAAGTCTGCATCCAGGGTCTCCCAGGCAGCGCTGATCTCCTCCTCGCTGACCCGCAGGTCCGTCAGCGCCGCGCCGTCGAACCGCTTGGTATAGGCCCGCAGGGCCTCGTCGCCGTTTTGCCGCACCTCCGCCAGCACCGCGTCCACGGCGGCGCCGACGTCCTCCTCCGCCTGGATGTCCCGGTTCAGGATCTCCTCCGGGGAGAGCTTGTCAAATTCACAGATCCGGATCATTGCGCCGTCACCTCTGTCAGTTTTTTCAGCATCGTCTCGATCTCCTGGCGCTTGAACTGGTAGCTGACCCGGTTGGAGATGAACCGGGCGGAGATGGGCATGAATTCCGTCAGCACCTTCAAATGATTCTCCTTCAGGGTGGTGCCGGTCTCCACGATGTCCACGATCACGTCCGAGAGGCCCAGAATGGGCGCCAGCTCGATGGAGCCGTTGAGCTTGATGATATCGATGTCCCGGCCCTGGGCCGCGTAATAGTCCTTTGCAATGTTGACGAACTTGGTGGCTACCCGCAGGGTGCGGCTGGGATCGTCCACAAAATCCTTCGGCCCCGCCACGCACATGCGGCACTTGCCGAGGCCGGTGTCCAGCAGCTCATACACGTCCGCGCCGGACTCCTCCAAAATATCCTTGCCCACGATGCCCACATCCGCCGCGCCGTGCTCCACGTAGATGGCCACGTCGCTGGGCTTTACCAGGAAGTAGCGGATGCCCGCCTCCGGGTTCTCCACCACCAGTTTCCGGGTGTCGTTGTAATTCTCCGGGCAGCCGTAGCCCACGCCCGCCAGCAGGTTATAGACCTTGTCGCCCAGGCGTCCCTTGGGCAGGGCCACGTTCACCATGATCCGTTCGCCCTCCACCGGGGCGTCGGCAAGGCGGTCCAGCTCATCCAGATACAGGGCAAAGCCGATGGCTTTGGCGCCGGGACGGAACTGCGCCGCCAGAGGATCATACCGGCCGCCCTTGAGCACTGCCCGGGGCAGGCCCGCCAGATAGCCCTGCAGCACCAGGCCGTTGTAATACTCCATATCGTTGACCAAGGACAGGTCCAGCTTCAGCTTTTCCGTCTGCCCCTGGGCCTCCAGGGCGGCGCACAGCGCCCGCAGCTCAGTCAGCGCCCCACCCATGGCGGCGTTCAGCGCCAGAGGCTCCGCCGCCTCCAAAACAGACGCCCAGGGGCCGGACAGGGCGGACAGGCGGCACAGCGCGTCGGTCCCCTGCCGGGAGAGGCCCGCCTCCGCCGCGCACTTTTGCAGCTCGTGGGCGTTCCGGTCCCGGATGCAGGTCAGCAGCCGGGGACGGATGCCCTCCGGCGCGCCCACCGCGTCGAACAGGCCGGTGACAAAGCCCATGTGGCTGAGCTCCAGCACAAAGTCCCGCTCCGTCAGGGCCAGGCTCTGAATGGCCAGGGACACCGCCTGGGCAGTAACTTCGCCATCCACCGCCCCGATGCACTCCAGGCCCATCTGGCTGATCTCTTTAAAGGTATGGCTCTCCTGGCTGGGACGGTAGACATTCTCCGCATAGTAGAACCGGCCGCAGCCGCCGTCCTCCACCTGGGCGTTTTTGGCGATGGACAAGGTCACGTCCGGCTTCAAGGCCAGCAGGCGGCCGTCCAGGTCCGTGAAGGTGATGACCTGCTCGCTGGACAAAAAGCGGCGGTTCTCCTGGTACAATCCGTATTCCTCGAACCGGCCCATGTGGTATTGGCGGAAGCCCGCCTGTTCATACAGCATCCGCAGCTGCAAAGATACCCGCTCCTGGGGCTTCAACATATTCAGATCCAATTCCATGGGGACGCTCCTCCTCGCAGGGCACACCGGCCCGTCTCTTTTACGGAGATCATTTTACTTTATTTTATTAGCAAAGTAAAGTGGTAATTCGGTAATATAAGAAATTCTATCATTTATACAAATCCCCGGCAAACAGCAAAGCCGGATATCGGGATTTTACACCCAATATCCGGTTTTTGCAATCATTCTTCTGCCTGACAGGGCATTTCTTCGGGCCTTTGTTCCCGCCGCGGCTCCGGGCGGTCTCTGACGGGAACGCCGCTCCGCTCCAGAAACCGCGTGATCTGCGCAATACAGGCCCCGTCGCTCTCCCGTTCCTCGATCATGGCGGCGATGGCCCGCAGGGCTCTGCTGTATGGCTGGGGTCCTATGTTGATATGTTCGATATCCATGTCTGCTCCCCTGAAATTTCGTTTTTATTATATATACATAATAAATCTACCCCATTTCCCGGATAATATCAAGAAAATATTATTATGTATATGGAGTGTTTTTGTGAAAAGAAGCACACCTTTGGATCGTAACATCGGTGCAAAAGTAAAACATTATCGGGAACTGCGGAAATTAACGCAGAAGGAACTGGCTGCCCAGCTGCAAACCTCCGGATGCGACCTCACTGAAACCATGGTCGGACAGATCGAGATCGGCTATCGCGCCACCTCCATCTTCGAGATCGACAAGCTGGCCGAGGTCCTGCGGGTGGACTACAACGCCCTCTTTGCCCAAGACGAATAAACGGAGCTGCCTGCGGCAGCTCCGTTTTTTGATGAATCTGTATCCTGGGCTATCCGGCGGTCTTCCCCTCCAGGGTCAAAAGCCGCCGGGTGGCGTCCAGCGCGCCCTCCTGGGCAGCGCCGTAGGAATTGCGGCCAAACAGGTCCAGGGCCAACAGGTGCGTGTCCCTGTCATAGCCGCTGGAAACCGTCAGCGCCCGCACGCATTCCGCCAGCGCCGCTGTGAAGCGTTCGTCCGTCAATTTCTCCTGGCTGCCTGCCGCGGCGGCCCTGTCATAAAACCATTCCGTCAGGGCAACGGCAGGCAGGTCCTCCCAGATGGTGCGCTCATGGCCCAGGCCCGTTTCGTCCTGCTCCTTGTCCGGTTCCGCAGGGGCGTTCCAGAACTCCGACCACGCCTCCCGCTCGGCTTCCTCCATGGGCAGCAGATCGATCTCCCCCCGGGAGGCCGCCAGCAGCAGGTCGTCGAAGCTGTCATAGACCGTGACATCGGAGAGGTCCTCCAGGGTGTTCCCCTCGTAGTGGTCCGCCAGCCACAGGTCCACCCCACGGTGGCCGGAAATGGAATCTGCCTCCAGCACGCCCCAGCGGGCGTGGTCCAGCTCTGCCCAAGAGAGGGATGGCCGCTCCGCCAGATTTTTGCCGTATCCCGTGGGCGCGGCGCAGATCAGCGCCCGATACCCCGGTATCAGAGGCGCTTCCACCGGCTCCCTCCGCCAGGCGGACAGGTCCTCTCCCTGGTCCCAGAACAGGGGGCCGGACACCAGAAGCACCGGTACCTCCGTCTCATAGCGGGCCAGATCCTCCGCCGGCAAAAAGGCCACATCCACCGTTCCCTCCTCCAGCGCCTGGACCGTGGCTGCCACAGAGGAGCCGATGGTGACCTCTACCGCCTCCACCGCCACGCCCTGTTCCGCCAGTGCGGTCCGCAGCAACTCCGGCATCTCCCGAACCGCCTCTGACAGGCGGCTCACTGCCAGGTCTCCCTTTTCAAACTCGATCCGAAGGGTTTCAAACCGCAGCGGTTCCTCCGCCTCCGGCGGCTCCGTCTGTTCCGGCTCCGGCTCCACCGGCTCCGGGGTTTTTGGCCCGCAGCCGGCAAGAAGCGCCAGCAGCATCGCCAAGGCCAACAGCAGGGAAATCTTTTTCATATGTCTCTCCTTTTTTCCGGCGGACCACTGTCCGCCGCCGGGTTGCAGCATCCTGTTGTATGTATCATAGCATTCCGCCGCCGGGTGCGCAATGGCGGGGCGCCTGAAAAAATGTGAATCTTTTTTCTGACAGGTGAAAGTTTTTGCCCGCCCTGATCGTATCCCTTATGAGAGCGCTCCAAAGGAGTTGATACCATGAATTTGAACCAACGGGCGGAATATCTGGCCCAGACCTATGCCGACGCCATTCTCCGCCTGAGCTACACCTATTTGAAAAACACCCAGGATGCCCAGGACATCTGCCAGACCGTCTTTGTCAAGCTGCTGACGGAGCCACGGGCGTTTGAAAGTCCCGCGCACGAGCGGGCCTACGTCCTGCGGATGGCGGCCAACGCCTGCAAGGACATCCTGAAAAGTCCCTGGCGGAAAAAGACCTGCGGCCTGGAGACCTGCATGGAGCTCCCCGCTCCGGAAGAGGCGGACGGCTCCCTGCTGGCGGCGGTGAACAGCCTGCCGCCCCACTACCGGGCCGTCATCTATCTCTATTATTACGAGGGCTATCAAGCCGCGGAGATCGGGACCATCCTGGGCGTCCCCACCGCCACCGTTCACACACGGCTGGCCCGGGGACGGGCCAAGCTGAGAGAACTGTTAGGAGGAACAGACGATGAGCAAACTGTATGAATATCAGCAGGACCTGAGCGCCTTGCGTTTCACCCCAGAGCAAAAAGCCAAGCTGGCGGCGGAGGCGGCCGCCGCGGCCCAGAGGCAGACCCGCCGGACCCGCCGTCCCATCGGCAGGACCCTTTTGGCGGCCGCCTGCATCGCCGCAGTGCTGGTGGTCAGCGCCGGGGCCTCCGGCGTGCTCAAAACCGCCGTGGAGTCCTTCTCCGGCATCTTCGGCGGCTCCGTGGCCCAGACGGAGGTCATCGACAAGATCGGCCACCCCCATCGGCGCCAGCGCCACGGACAACGGCGTCACCGTCTCCGCCGACGCCATCATCGGCGACGAGTACAACGCCGCCATCATCTTCACCTTCCGCCGGGACGACGGCACCCGCCTGTTCCCCGAGGAGATCAATGAGAAAAATCTCCTGATGGGCGGATTCGGCGGCGTGGACCTGAACGTCAAGGGCGGGAGTCACGGCAGCTCCTGGTTTGTGGACGAGGACCCTGACGACGATTTTGTCCAGATGGTGCAGACCATCAGCTCCGACCGTCCCATCACCAGATGCACCGCCACGGCGGAGTTCAGCGACCTCTGCGGCTGGGACGACGAGGCCGAAACATCCGTCCCCCTGATCGAGGGCCACTGGAAATTCCGCTTTGACGTGGACTATGAGGATTCCTCGCAGGTCTGCGGCGGCGGCGACACCTTTGCGCAGGACGACATGACCTTCACCATCGACGAGGTGCGCGTCTCCCCCGTGGCCGTCCGGGTGGCCTACACCGTGGACAGCGAGGCCCAGTGGAGCGACGCCCCCAGCGGCAGACTGAACGACGAGGACCGCGAGACCGTCCGACGCTATTTGGAGAACGTGGAGATCCTGCTGACCAAGACCGACGGCACCGTGGTGCAGGCCCCCAACGGCGGCAGCGTCAAGCCGGACCGCGGCGCCACCGTCTGCGTCAAGGGCGGCGTGCTGGACGAGATCATCCCCTTGGAGGAGCTGGCCAGCATCTCCGTGGGCGGCATCACCTATCCCATCTCCGCCGAATAAGCAAAACAAGAGCGCCGGGATGATCAGTCCCGGCGCTCTTTTTTCTCAGGCCTGCCGTTCCCGGTCGGCAAGGTGTCTCCTGTTCATGGGTCTCCCCATACCTGTATCATATTCCCTGTTTCTATGGAAGTCAACTCCAATCGTTGCGGGCCGCAACGATTTGTGCAAACCGTCAAAAATGTCCTGCCGGAATTGACGGGACGGCGGCCAGCCTGTATGATGGAAGCAATTCATCATGAAAAGGAGGGCTCGCCATGGACCCTACCAGGCGCCGCATCCGAAAGATCGACCGGGACGTTCAGCGCTTTGTCGTCCGGGCGCTGGACAACACCAACCTGAGCCTTTCGGATTATGATATGATCCACACCATCCACCACCGCCCCGGCATCACCCAGGAGGACCTGCGGCGGAAATACGCCCAGGACAAGAGCACCATCGCCCGCCGCGCCGCCAAGCTGGAGGCCGAGGGCTATATCATCCGCCGCCCTCATCCGGAGGACGGCCGCCGGAAGCAGCTGTTCATCACGGAGAAGGGCTCGGCCATCCGGGACGCCAAGGTGGAGGCGGAGTCCTTCTACTTTGCCTGGCTGACGGAGGAGCTGTCCGAGGAGGAGCTGTCGGTCCTCTGTCCCCTGCTGGACCGCATCCAGCTCCGCAGCCGGGACGAACGCCGGCAGGAGTTTGCCCACCTGCTGGAATCCTACGCCAAAACCCACCGCCAGAGAGAGAAATAACGGGAACGCCGCGTCTGCGGCGTTCCCGTTTTCCGTATCAGGTTTTCCGTCCCCCGGCGGCGGTCACTCCTTCACGGACTTCCAGGCCGTCTCCAGGGCCACCTCCATCATCTCGTGGAAGGAGTCCTGCCGCTCCTGGGCGGAGAGGGCTTCCCCGGTAAAGATGTGGTCGGAGATGGTCAGGATGGACAGGGCCTGCTTGCCCAGCCGCTGGGCGGTCCAATAGATGCCCGCCGTCTCCATCTCCAGCGCCAGGATGCCGAATTTGCGGTACATCTGGCCCGCCTCGGCGTTGTCGTTGTAGAACTGGTCGGCGGTGAACACCTGGCCCACGTCCGCCCGGACGCCCAGGCGCTCCGCCGCCTCGACGGCGTCCCGCAGCAGCGGCCAGGAGGCGGTGGCGCACAGCTGGCCCGGGAACCGGTACTGGTCCACGAAACGGGAGTTGGTGGACGCGCCCATGGCGATCACCACGTCCCGGACATGGACATCGTCCCCCACGCCGCCGGCGGAGCCAATGCGGATGATGGACTCCACGCCGTAGAACTGGTACAGCTCATAGGTGTACAGTCCCGCAGAGGGCACGCCCATGCCGTGGCCCATGACGGAGAGCTTTTTGCCCTTGTAGGTGCCGGTATAGCCCAGCATGTTGCGGACCGTGTTGAAGCAGACGGGATTCTCCAGGTAGTGGTCCGCCACGTACTTCGCCCGCAGGGGATCGCCGGGCATCAGCACGGTCTTTGCGATCTGCTGTTCCTCCGCCGCGATGCAGGCGGAGGGGGATTCTTTGATGGGCATTTCAATTCCTCCTTGTATATTTTATGTCAAATATAGCGTTTTGTTGTCGCATTTTGCCGTCCAGATAATCTTTTCCGGCTTCAGGACAAATCTCCCGCAGTCCTTGCAGCAGGCACTCGGGATGCTGGGGGCTTTTCCATCCGGCACTCACGTTCCGCTTTTGAACAGCGCCGCCAGGCTCTTGGTGAACGGCGGGCGGCAGATGCCCTTCTCCGTGACGATGGCGGTGATCAGCTCATGGTCCGTCACGTCAAAGGCGGGATTGTAGCACTTCACGTCCGGCAGGGCCATGGGCTTTTCGTACCACAGGTTTTTGATCTCCTCCGGGTCCCGCTCCTCGATGGGGATGTGGGCGCCGTCGGGACAGTCCATGTCGATGGTGCTGGTGGGGCCCAGCACATAGAAGGGGATGCCGTAATGCCTGGCCAGGATGGCAACGCCGCTGGTGCCGATCTTGTTGGCGGTGTCGCCGTTGGCCGCCACCCGGTCGCAGCCCACGAAGCAGGCCTGCACCCAGCCATTTTTCATGACGATGGAGGCCATGTTGTCGCAGATCAGCGTCACGTCCACTCCCGCCCGGTGCAGCTCATAGCTGGTGAGGCGGGCGCCCTGGAGCAGGGGCCGGGTCTCATCGGAGAACACCTTGAACTTCATGCCCCGCTCGGCGCCCAGCAGAATGGGGCCCAGGGCGGTGCCGTACCGGGAGGTGGCCAGGGGACCGGCGTTGCAGTGGGTCAGGATGCCGTCGCCGTCCTTCACCAGGGACAAACCGTATTCGGAGATGGCGGCGCACTTGGCGATATCGTCCTTGTGGATGGCCACCGCCGCCTCGTACAGGGCATCCAGCATCTGGCCCCGGGTGCAGCCCACATGCTCCAGCGCCGTGCGGAGCATGCTCCGGATGGCCCAGTTCAGATTCACCGCCGTGGGACGGGAGGCGTTCAGCTGTTCGCCGTATTCGCTCAGCCGCTTTAAAAACACCTGCTGGTCCTCGGTCCGGATGGACTTTGCCAGCACATACATGCAATAGGCGGCGCAGATGCCGATGGCGGGCGCGCCCCGGACCTTCAGCATTTTGATGGCGTCCACCATCTCCTCCACCGTCTGAAGGCGGATCTCCCGCTCCTCGTCGGGCAGCAGGGTCTGGTCGATGATGTAAAGCGCCTCCGCTTTCCGGTCATAGCGGATATTCTGCGCGTGGGTCACCCTTGTCAGATCAGCCATTGTCATGTTCCTCCTCTTTACAGTCCGCGGGACTCCCCCGCTCACACGCGGATGATGTAGTTCTCCTTCCGGGGCTTGGGCGCGGGCAGGGGGCCGTCCGCGTAGCCCAGGATGCAGTTGCCCACACCCCGGTAATGCTCCGGCAGGCCCCACTTTTTCAGCAGTTCCTTTCCCTCGGCGCGGTCAAACAGCTCTATGGCCCGGTTGATCCAGCAGGAGCCCACATTCAGGGACGCGGCGGCGTTCATCAGATTCCCCATCACCAGGGAGCCGTCCCGGAGCCAGTTGGGATTCGTGCCGTCCGCCAGGACCACCACCACGGTGGGCGCGCCGTAGAAGGGGTCCGTGCCCGGCCGCCCCTGGATCTCCGCGTTGAGCCGGGACATATAGGCGATGGTCTCCGCGTCCTGCACCACCACCATCACCGGGGACTGCTTGCCCATGCCGGTGGGAGCCCAGGTCCCCGCGTCCAGGATGACGTTCAGCTCCCCATCCGTGATCTGCTCCGCCTTGTATTTGCGGACGCTCCGGCGCTCTCTCAAAACCTTCAAAGTCTCATTCATGGCACATGTTCCTTTCTTTGCAGTTGAGCCGGGTATCCGGCCCGGCCTCATGTTGTGACCATTCTATCACGTTCCATGAAAAATGCCAAAGAATATTTCCAAAAGCGCCTGTTGGGGCTGGTATTTTTCACCGGCTTCCGGTATGATAGAACATCATACCCACCGATACAAAGGAGTGACGCTCATGCCCCAGCCGCTTTCCGACCGCACCGCCAGCTTCACCGATTCCGTCATCCGGCGGATGACGCGCATCTCCCTGCAATACGGCGCCGTGAACCTCTCCCAGGGATTCCCCGACTTTGACCCGCCCCAGGCCATTCTGGACCGTCTGGCCCAGGTCGCCCACGAGGGTCCCCACCAATACGCCATCACCTGGGGCGCCCAGAATTTCCGGGAGGCCCTGGCGAAAAAGCAGTCCCGCTGTATGGGCCGCCCCATCGATCCCAACACAGAGCTCCTGGCCACCTGCGGCTCCACCGAAGCCATGATGTGCGCCATGATGACCGTCACCAATCCCGGGGACAAGGTCATCGTCTTCTCCCCCTTCTATGAGAACTACGGCGCCGACACCATCCTCTCCGGCGCGGAGCCGGTCTATGTTCCCCTGGTGCCGCCGTCCTTCACCTTCGACCCGGAGGTGCTGGAGGACGCCTTCCGCCAGCATCCCAAGGCCCTGGTGCTGTGCAACCCCTCCAATCCCTGCGGCCGGGTGTTCACCCTGGAGGAGCTTCAGATCATCGCGGACCTGGCGGAAAAATACGACACCTACGTCATCACCGACGAGGTGTATGAGCACATCGTCTACGCCCCCCGCCGCCACATCTATTTTGCCACCCTGCCCGGAATGTGGGAGCGGACCATCTCCTGCTCCTCCCTGTCCAAGACCTACTCCATCACCGGCTGGCGGCTGGGCTATATCATCGCGCCGCCGGAGGTCATTGAGCGGGCCAAAAAGGTCCACGACTTCCTGACGGTGGGCTGCGCCGCCCCGCTGATGGAGGCAGTGATGCCCGCCCTGGAATTCGGACCGGACTACTATGAGGGCCTGCTGGCCAAGTACACCCACAAACGGGAGCTGTTCCTGAAGGGCCTGGACGACCTGGGCATCGCCCACACCACGCCGGAGGGCGCCTATTACGTCCTGCTGGATATCAGCGAGTACGGCTACGACAGCGACCTGCGCTTCTGCGAGGACCTGGCGCGGGAGGTGGGCGTGGGTGCCGTCCCCGGCTCCAGCTTCTTCCGGGAGCCGGTCAACCACCTGATCCGCTTCCACTTCGCCAAAAACGACGAGACCTTGAACGAGGCCCTCAACCGCCTGGAAAATATCAAGGTTCTGAAAAAATAATCAACAGGGCCGCCCGGAAAGGGGCGGCCCTGTTGGTCTCTTCAGTCCATGTAAGGCTTGCAGTCATAGCCGTTATACTGCTTTTTCAGCTTGACCAGAATGGAGCCGTCCGGCTGCTCCGTCTTTTCCAGGATGCGGTAAGGCGTACGGTTCCGGTCCATCTGGGCCAGATAATGGGTGTACTCCGCCTCGGCAAACCGCACCGCTTCTTCGCGGGGCAGGTCCTCTTTCAGCAGAAAATGGATCGTCTGCTCCAAACAGGCTGCTTTGATGCGTTTCATATAGAATCTCCTCCTTTGAAGATATCTTTATTTTAGCAGTCCCCGCCCCTTTTCGTAAGAAAAATTTTTGATCAGATTTCCATTTTTGTGAACTTTTCGCAGATTATATGGCGCAGAATTTGTCTATTTTTTATGGATATTGTTCTTTTTTCCGGAATCACACAGTCTCCCTCCAAACCATGTCCGCCGTCATATCCGCCGGATAGCCTGCATAGGATGGAGCAACAAGAGGCGGGGAGTGTTGTGTTTTGAAAGGGAACATGGAGGAGCGGGCTGAACGCCTCGCTCTTTACATCATAGAGAACCGGACCACGGTCCGCGCCGCCGCACAGAAATTCGGCATCAGCAAAAGCACCGTCCATAAAGATATCTCCGAACGGCTGCCCCAGTTCAACCGGGCGCTGTATCTGCAGGTCAAAGAGGTGCTGGACGTCAACAAGGCGCAGCGCCACATCCGGGGCGGCATCGCCACCCGCAAAAAATACCGCGGTGCCTGACGCCGCAAAGGGAGGAAGCATCCATGTCCAATCACGCTTGCGAACAGGACTGTCCCGGCCGGGGCCTTCAGCCTCCGGCACCAGGCGTCCCCTCCGCTTCCGAGCCGCCGGTCCGCCGCTGGCCCCATCCGGTAAACGGCATCGACGCCGCCCAGGCGTCCACCGCCCGGCAGCTGGACACAGCGCTGCACTACATCCACTGCGCATTGTCCTACCAAAATCAGCTTCTGGCGGACATCAAAGCTCTGCTGGAACAGATCTCGTCGGAACAGGCGGAGGAAAAATAGCGGCAACGCCCGCTATTTTTCTTTCCCGGACCTGGGACATGCCCTATTTTCCCTCTTGTGTTTTCCGCAGGAGGGCTTTATAATAAGGGGCAGCATTATGTAAATCTGCCAAGGAGCGTTGTTTCAGATGTCCAGAACCCACCGCCGCCAAAAACGCCGCAACTGGAGCCGGACCCTTTTGCTGCTGATTTTCATCGCCGCCGCGCTCTACGCCGGCGTCCACTGCCTGTTCCGCGCGCCGGAGCAAAAGCAGGACGAAGCAGTCCCGGCCCAGGCTGTGAGCAGCACCCCCCAGGACACGCCGGATGCTTCCCAGCCGCCCTCCACCCACCAGGTCCGGAAAGCGGATTTTTATACCATCCTGGTCTCCGGCATCGACGATGGCAACGGCCTCAACGACACCAACATCCTGGTGGCGGTGGACGCCGCCAACAACTCCATCTACGGCGTCAGCATCCCCCGGGACAGCAAAACGGTGTGGGACGGCAAGAGCCACAAAATCAACGCCGTGTACAATGCCGGCGGGATGGAAAAGCTGGCGGACGTGGTGTCCGATCAGTTGGGCATTCCTGTGGACTATACCGTGCTGGTGGACCTGCACGGCTTTGAGGCTTTGGTTGACGCCATCAACGGCGTGGACTTCTATATCCCCATTGACATGGATTACGACGACCCCTATCAGGACCTCTCCATCCACTTTCCAAAGGGTATGCGCCACCTGTACGGCAGCGATGCCATGAAGGTGGTCCGGTTCCGCCACAACAACGACGGCACCGGCTACGGCAGTGAGGACATCGGCCGGATGCAGACCCAGCAGAACTTTTTGAAGGCCGTGGCCAAGCAGACGCTGACCCTCTCCAATGTGGACAAGCTGGACGACTTCGTGAAGATCTTCCAAAAATATGTGGAAACGGACCTCACCCTGGGCAACCTGCTGTGGCTGGGCAAGGAGGCCGTGGAGATCGGTGCGGAAAACGTGGAGTTCTCCACCCTGCCCGGCAATTGGAAGTCCCCCTATATCTATCTGGACCAGGCGGAGACGCTGGCCCTGGTGAATCAGCACTTAAACCCCTATGTGGAGGACCGGCTTCCCGAGGATCTGAACATTCCCTCCTGACGTTCTCCTGTCCATCCCTGAAAGGAGGCACCTGTGAAAAAGCGCATCCCCTCTCTGCTATTGATTTTCAGCCTGCTGCTGACGGTCCCGGCCCTGGCCGTGTCCGAGGGCACGGAGCACTTCGCCCGGAGCAAAACCTATGCCGGGCAGTTCTCCGACCTGGCCGCGGACTCGGTGTTCTACGACAACGTGTCCGCCCTCTATGAATACGGCCTCTCCGTGGGCAAGCCCGACGGCACCTATGGTCTGCAGGAGCCCATGACTGTGGGACAGGTCATCATCTTTGCGGGGCGTATCCGCAGCCTGTATTGCACCGGCGATCCGGAGCGGGGTCCCGCCGCGTACCAGAGCGGCGGCGTTCCGGCGGCCGTTCCCTATCTCCTGTATTTACAGGCGGAGGGCGTGCTGGACACGGCCTTGGATAACAGCCTTGCCTCCGCCGCCACCCGGGCCCAGGCGGCCCATGTGCTGGCAAACATCCTGCCGCCGGAGGCCCTGCCCCGGGTCCATGACGCTCTGGTCTCCCAGGCTCACGCCGATGGCCGGTTTCTTACAGACGTAACGGCGGACACCCCCTACCGGGACGATATTCTGACCCTGTACCGCACAGGCGTGTCCGTGGGCAGCGACGCCTCCGGCTCCTTCCAGCCGGACGCTCCCATCACCCGGGGGGCGGCCGCCGCCATGCTGACCCGGCTGGTGGACCCCGCCTTACGGCTCACACCGGCCTGGGTCCTCTCCACCTCCTATACCAGCGCCCAGGGCGTCACCCTGGCCAGCCTGGTCCCGGCGGGTACCTATGTCTCTGCCCCCTCCACTGTGGGGGAACTGTCGGAAAGCGTGCGGTATATGCTCTCCTCCGGCAGCAATGTCCTGACCCTGCAATACCCCGGCATCGCGTCCCTGGAGGTCCGGAAGGTCATGGAGTCCGCGCTCTCCATCGCCAAGACCTACTGTGAACAGAGCTATAATTCCGTTACCTGTTCGTACAATCAGGCGGGTTCGGTGACGCTGACCTTCTCCGCCTCCGGTCATGAGAACAAGATCTCCCTTTACCGGGCCGAAACCATGGCCTCCGCCATCGCTGTCCATGACCAGCTGTGGGAGAGCGGCCAGCTGGCCAGCGGTATGACGGACCACGAAAAAGCCCGGGTGTATTACACCTGGATCTGTGATAACTGCGTATATGATTACAACGCCAACGACCGCTCCCTCAGCCACCTTCCATACAGCCTGTTCCACCGCGGGATCGCCGTGTGCGACGGCTATACCGGTGCCTACAACCTGCTTTTAAAGCTGGAGGGGATCGACTGCACCGCCCTCTCCAACAGCGGCCACATCTGGACCGTGGCGGAGCTGGATGGACAGCAGGTCCACATCGATACCACCTGGGGCGACAGCGGCAGCGGCATCAGCTATGAGTATTTCGCCATGACGCCGGAGCAGTCCTGGCAGCAGCATTCCTGGTGATCAAAAAGTGCTTTGCGGAAAATTCCGCAAAGCACTTTTTTGATGCTTCTTTGGATCGTCCATTAACTTGAAAAATCACTTGCGATTTTTCAAGCAGGCGATGCCCGCTGTGCGTAAAGCGCACAGCAATTGACTAGGCCCATGTGGCCTGTGACACCCGAAAAGTGGATTTACCACTTTTCAAGTTATTGGATCATAATACGCCACCAGCAGGTCCACCACGGTCCCGTAGGACTGAATGCCTCTTTCGTCGCCGTAGGCCTTCAAAATGCCGTCATAGACGGTGGTGGACGCCTTCTGCACAATGGTGTCCCGGAACTGGTCCCAGTAGGCGTTGTTGGCGGCCAGGTCCGCCTTTACGGTGTCCGGCAGCGCGTTCCGGATGGCCCAGTAGGTCTCCGAGTCCACCGAGTACAGGGCGTTTCCCAGGTGGATGTACCCCATCAGCCATCCGGCATAGGCGTAGGCCGGGTCGCCGCAGGTGGTGGAGGCCAGCACCGCCAGGAAGTTGCACTCCTGCTCCGAGGCAAAGCCCCGCTGGTGGGCCAGCTCATGGGCCACCGTGGAGGGCAGCAGGCAGGCGGGACTGTCCACATTCACGTTGGATTCCCCGGTATAGGGGCAGTAGAACCCGGTGAAGTCGATGACGCTCATGAGGCGGGAGAAATACATGGCTTTCACGCCTGGGTCGTCAAATTCCAGGAAGGGAAACTGTTTTTCCAGTTCGTCGTAGACCGCAGGGCTTTTTTCCAAAATCTCCGTTCTGGGCACCGCGAACACGCCGTTTTCATCCCGCTCCACCTGGTCCGCCGCCTGGGAGAGCCGCTGGGCGAAATAGACCGTCACATCCAGCAGGTCCTCCTGCGCCACCGGCTGGGCGCGGATGCCGGACTTGTCCTGAAAGCTGTCCGTCCAGAAATTGACGCCCCACAGCAGGCAAAAGCCCGCGTAGACAGACAGTCCGGCGCACGCCGCCCCCAGCACCGCGCTGTACGCCCGGTGCCCCCGGCGGCCTTTGGCCTTCACAACGGCGGCGATGCTCCAGACCACATAGGCGGTCCCCAGCAGCACCGCCAGGACATACAGCACCTCCATGACGGAGATCTCCGTCCGGTAGCACAATCTGCCCAGGGCCTGCCGCAGGGGGCCGGTGAAGTGGTCCGCCAGGGCGTTCATCCAGGCCCGGTTTCCCCGGCAAAGCCAAAAGGCTGCCAGCAGGCACAGGTCCGCCAGCAGCCAGATATGCAGTTTTCGGTGTTTGAGAAAAAATGCCTTCATATTCACTCCGCCGCAGCCAGAAGCTGCCTGGTATAGTCCGCCTGGGGATGGTCGAAGATGTCGTCCACCGCCCCCTGCTCTACGATGCGGCCCGCCTTCATCACCAGCACCCGGTCGCACAGCTGATACACCACGTTCAGGTCGTGGGAGATGAAGAGAAAGCTCAGGTCCAGCTCATCCCGCAGGTCCTTCAGCAGCTTTAAAATCTGGGCCTGGATGGTCACGTCCAGCGCCGACACCGGCTCGTCCGCGATGATGAACCTGGGCCGCTGGATCAGTGCCGCCGCGATGCTGACCCGCTGCCGCTGTCCGCCGGACAGCTCTCTGGGCTTTGCGGTCAAAACCTCCCCGGGCAGCTCCACCCGGTCCAGCATGTCCCGCACCCGGCGCTTCCGCTCCGGGGCGTCATACTTGCCGTAGATCCGCAGCGGCTCCTCCAGGATCCAGCCCACCGTGTAGGCGGGGTTCAGGGAGCTGTATGGGTCCTGAAAGATCATCTGGGGCCGCCTGGTGTAATGGACCACCACGCCCTGGTCTGGCTTCACCATGTTTAGGATCGTCCGGGCCAGGGTGGATTTTCCGGTGCCGGACTCCCCCACCAGGCCCAAAATCTCGCCGTAGCGGATGTCAAAGGTCACGTCGTGAAGGACCTCGTGATACGCGCCCCGCCGGAAAACGCCGCCCTCATGGTAGCCGCTGGTCACATGGCGGACGGAGAGCACCAGCTCTTCCTTCATGAGCGCTCCCTCCTCTCC
This sequence comes from uncultured Dysosmobacter sp., assembly GCF_947631635.1. Taxonomy (GTDB): domain Bacteria; phylum Bacillota; class Clostridia; order Oscillospirales; family Oscillospiraceae; genus Oscillibacter. The sequence continues at coordinate 95,886 of NZ_CANRMB010000006.1, read as the reverse complement.
CGTGTGGGGATGGCGGCGATCAGCCGCTGGGTGTAGGGATGCTGGGGATGGTAAAACACCTGCTCGGTGTCCCCCTCCTCCACCAGCACGCCCCGCTGCATCACCGCCACCCGGCCACAGAGCTTCCGCACCACGTTCAGGTTGTGGGAGATGAACAGCATGGAGATGCCGGATTCCCGGTTCAGCTTTTTCAGCAGCTCCAGGATCTGGGCCTGGATGGTCACATCCAGGGCCGTGGTCGGCTCGTCCAGCAGCAGCAGCCGGGGCCGGATGACGATGGCCGCCGCGATCATGGCCCGCTGGAGCATCCCGCCGGACAGCTCATGGGGATATTTTTCATAGATCCCCGCCGCGTCCGGCAGCTCCACGGCCTCCAGTGCCTCCAGGGCCAGCTTCTTCCGCTCCTCCGGGCCCAGGTCCGTGTGGAGGCGCAGCACCTCCTCCACCTGTGCGCCGATCCTCATCAGCGGGTCCATGGCGCTCATGGGCTCCTGGAACACCACGCCGATGGCCCTGCCCTGGACCTTCCGCAGCGCTGTCCTGTCCGCGTGGAGCAGCTCCGCACCGTCCAGCAGGATCTCGCCGGAGTAGGCGCACTGTTTCCGGGGCAGCAGGCCCGCCACGCTCATAGCGGTGACGGATTTGCCGGAGCCGGACTCCCCCACCAGACCCACGATCTCGCCGTCCCGGATCGTGAGCGACACCCCGGAGACCGCCTCCCGGTCCCGGGTATGGAATTTTACATGCAGATCTCGGATCTCCAGCATCAGGCCACCTCATTTCCCCGGCGCTGCAAGCCCTCGCCGATCAGGCCCACGCCGAACACCAGCAGGATGATCACAAGGCCGGTGCCGACGGCGTACCAGGGGGCCAGGGTGAACATGCTCTGTGCCTCGGACAACATGTAGCCTAAAGACGCGTCCGGCGGTGTCACGCCGATGCCCAGATAGCTCATGGACGCCTCCGCCAGCACGGCGTTGTTGAACCCGATGGTAATGGCCGGCAGCAGCACCTGCATGGTGTTGGGCAGGATGTGGACCGCCAGGATGCGGCCGTTTCCCGCCCCCATCAGCCGGGCGCTCTTCACATAGTTCACCTCCCGGAGGGCTGCAAAGGCCGTCCGGGTCACACGGGCAAAGCTGGGGATGAACACAATGCCCAGGGCCAGCACCACATTGTATTTGCTGCCCGGTCCCAGTACGCTGATGATGACCAGCGCCAGCAGGATGCTGGGGAAGGCGGTCAGCGCGTCGTTGAAACGCATGAGGGCGTCGTCCACCACGCCGCCGAAATAGCCGGTCAGCGCGCCGACGGCGGTGCCGCACACGGCGCCGATGGCGACGGTGGACAGCGCGATGGCAAAGGTCATGCCCGCGCCCTTCAGCACCCGGCTGAAGATGTCCCGGCCAAAGTTGTCGGTGCCCATCCAGTGCGCCAGGGAGGGCGCGTCGGTTTTCGGCCCCACCGCCATGGCTGTGGGATCATAGGGTGTCCAGAAATAGCCCAGAATAATGAGCGCCGCCAAAAAGCCCGTCAGGAGCAGTCCGGCTTTTAAGTAACCGTTCATCCGTCTCATGAGCCACCTCCCAGACGCAGGCGGGGATCGATCCGCTGGTTGATGAGGTCCGCCACCGTGCCCGCCAGCACCACCCAGAAGGCCAGAATGACCACGATGGCCTGGACCACCGGGTAATCCCGGTTGGAGATGGAGGCCACCAGCAGCCGTCCCAGTCCGGGGATGGCAAAGACCTGCTCCACCACGATGCCGCCCGCCACGATCTCCGCCATGGTCTGGGCCAGGAAGGTGACCACCGGGACCAAGGCGTTTTTCAGCACATGGCGGTACAGCACGCCGGCGCGGTCATTGCCCCGGGAGATGGCGGTGCGGACATAGTCCTTCTGCATCTCCTCCAAAACCGTGCTGCGCAGCATCCGCACCGTCATGGCGATGCGGGGGATGGCCAGGGAGACCGCGGCGAAAAGCATGTATTTCAGCGCCCCCAAAAAGTCCGTTCCCAGCTCCGGGAACCGGCCGTGGGTGAACCATTTCAGCGTGGTGCTGAACAGCCAGGTCAGCAGGATGCCGGTGAAAAAGGGCGGCACCGCCATGCACAGCTGGTTGAACGCCGTCCGCACGCCGTCCAGCCTGCCGCCGGACCGCCGGGCGGACCAGACCCCCAGGGGGATGGCCAGCACCGCGATCAGCAGGAAGCTGAGCACGCTGAGGCACAGCGTCACCAGCACCTTGGGGGCGATCAGCTCTCCCACCGGCTGCTTGTAGCTGATGGAGATGCCCAGGTCTCCGGTGAAGAAGCCCGCCAGCCACGCCCCATACCGCACCAGCAGGGGGCGGTCCAGGCCCAGCTCCTTTTCCAGGGCCGCCAGGCGCTCCGGGGTGGCCTGGGTCCCCAGCATGATCTCCGCCGCATTGCCGGAGATCATGGAAAACGCCGCGAAGGCCAAAAAGGAGACGATGACCATGGTCACGAGCAGCATGGCAATGCGCTTTGCCGCGTATTTCATGGTCATCGCCCCCTTTCCGGGCGAGCGGCCGGACAACAGCCGCTCAAAATATTACTGGACGTAGCGGACCGTGGACAGGTCCAGCACGTAGATGGGATAGAAGTTGATGCCCTCCAGTCCCTTGCGGACGGCCACCAGGTCCGCCAGGTCCTGGATGTAGACGTTGGCGGCGTTGGCGGTCAGGTTCTCCTCCATCTGCTTGTACAGGGCGGTCTGCTCCGCGTCGTCGTAGCTGGACTGGGCCTGGGCGAACAGCGCGTCGTAATCCGCGTTCTTGTAGTTGATGAAGTTGTTGCCCGCGGTGGAGGTGAACCGCTCCAACAGGGCGCGGGCGGTCATGTTGGAGGCGTCCACGCCCACCACCGTGGACTGGAACTGCCGGCCGGCGTATACGTCGGACAGCCAGGTGCCCCACTCCACCAACTCGATCTTGGCGGTGACGCCCACCTCCTTCAGCTGCTCCACCAGCACCTGGGCGGTGTCGATATGGGGCTGATAGTTGGAGGGCACGGTGATGGTCATCTCAAAGCCGTCGGGATAGCCGGCCTCCGCCAGCAGGCTCTTGGCCTTCTCCACGTCGTGGGTGTAATAATTGGACAGCTCCTCCACAAAATACTTGCCGAAGGCGGGGTACATGCTGGAGCCGATGGGGCTGCCGTAGCCGTCAAAGGCCAGGTCGATGACGCCCTGCTTGTCGATGGCATAGCTCAGGGCCTGCCGGACGCGCACGTCGTCAAAGGGCTTCTCCGCGTTGTTCAGATACATGGCCTGCACCAGGTTCATGGTGCCCTCTTCCACGTTGAAGTCGTCCCCCAGCTGGGCCACCTGGGTGCTGGTCAGGTGGGAGCAGATATCGATGGCGCCGCTCTGGAGGCTCATCATCAGGCTGTCGGCGTTCTCAATGATCTTGTAGGTCACCTTGTCCAGATAGGCGGGGGTGCCCCAGTACTCGCCGAACTTCTCCAGCACGATGTTGTCCTGGGCAGCCCGGGACACGAACTTGAAGGGGCCGGTGCCCACGGGGGCGGTGTCCTGCTGGTCATAGTCCGCCGGCAGGATGGCGGTGGTCATATAGGAAATAAACTCGTTGCTGGGCTCGGAAATGGTGATGGCGACCGTGCGGTCGTCGGTGGCCTCTACCTTCTGGATAACAGAAAACGCCTCCACCAGAGGGGCTCCCTCAGAGGTGTCGGCGCAGCGCTCGATGGAATATACCACATCCTCCGCTGCCACCGTGTCACCGTTGTGGAACTTCACACCCTCCCGCAGGGTAAAGGTGTACGTCATTCGATCGTCGGAAACCTCGTACTTTTCAGCGACAGCAGGGATCAGATCTCCCGTAGAAGTGGGCTTCATCAGGCCCTCAAATACATTGAACATGACTTCCTTGGTTCCTGCCGCCACCGCTTTGTGGGGGTCAAGACTTTCGTCCAGGCCCTGCGCGATGCCCACCGTGACCTCGTTGGCCGGTGTGCTCACGCTGGTAGAGCCGTTGGGTTCCTGTCCATCTTCCGGGGCCTTTTCTGTGCTGCCGTCTCCGCAACCGGTGAGTACGGCGCCCAGAAGGCTGACCAGAAGAAGGAGTGCCAAAAGTTTCTTCTTCATGTCATTCTTCTCCTTTACATCACTGCCGCTTTGGGTCAGTGTTGGGCTGTTCGCCCTGACAGAAATGATTCGGCTCTATTCAATTGTAGGCCGCCGCCCCGCGTGAACAGCGCGGCGGAATGAATACAGCCCTGCAAACTGGTCGTTATTTTTGTAACGAACACCCTGCAAGGCCGTATTGTACACGATATCCGCCGTGATTGCAAGCCTTTTTTCAGCTTTTTTTGCCCCCGGCAGGATCTGCGGGCGGCTCCGCCGCCTCTGCCGCGGCCTCCGGCACATCCCTGGCATAGGCGTCTGTCCCCAGGGGCAGCTCTTTTTTCCGCAGGCGGTACTCCATCCAGAAGGCCGCCGCGCTGTACAGGCAGGCGCACACCGGCACGCCGAAAAACATGCCCGGCAGGCCGAAGAAGCTCCCGCCCACCAGAATGGCGATGATGACCCACAGGCTGGGCAGTCCCGTCTTGTCCCCCAGGATCTTGGGGCCGATGATGTTGCCGTCCAGCTGCTGCAAAAACAGGACGAAGATCACAAAGTACAGCGCCTTCATGGGCGAGGCCAGCAGGATCAGGAAGGTGCTGGGGATGGCCCCCAGGAAGGGGCCGAAGAAGGGGATGACATTGGTGACGCCCACGATGACGGACACCAGCGGCGTGTAGGGGAAATCCAGAACGGAACAGCCGACAAAGCACAGGATGCCGATGATCAGGGAGTCCAGCAGCTTGCCCCGGACGAAGCCGGAGAAGATGTCGTCCACCTTGTGGGCGCCCCGCAGCACCCAATGGATGTCCCTCTTCGAAAACAGGCTGTACGCCATCTTGCGGGCGTGGGCGGCGCAGCGCTCCTTGGTGGCCAGCAGGTAGATGGACACGATGATGCCCACCAGCATGGTTTTCAGGAAATTCACGATGCTCATGACGCCGCCGGCGGCCACGATCATCACGGTCTGGGCCTGGGGAAGGGCCTCCTTTTCCAGCCAGGTGGTGGCCTTTTCGTAGGCGGTATCCATCTGGCCCGCCACCCAGGTCTCCACCGCCGGGTTGCTCTCCAGCAGGCGCTCCACCCAGCCGCTGATGACGTTGTAATAGTTCTCCACATTGCTGACCAGCTGGAGAACGCTTTTATACAGCTCCGGCAGCAGCACGGAGGCCAGCAGATAGAACAGCACGCAGATGACTGCCCAGGTCATCAGCAGGCTCACCGTCCGGACACCCACGGATGTCATCCGTCCCTCTTCCCGGGCCTTTTTCATGGGCGCGGCAAACAGGCTGCCCTCAAAAAAGTTCACCATCGGCGCCAGCAGATAGGCGATGAACGCGCCGCAGAGGACCGGCTCCAGCGCGGACAGCAGCTGCCGCCCGAACCGCAGGATCATATGCCGCCCAAAGAGGGTGTCATAAAACAGGAGGATGGCGCAGACCGTGGCAAATACCAGCAGGCCCTGCCTGATATACTTGTTTTCGCGTTTCATCGACCGTCCTCCCCTCTGGGTTCCATTCTACATGCCGCACCTTGGAATTGCAATCCTCATTTTGCCGTGATATACTATTTTTTACACGCTTTTAATCCCATGTTTTTGTCCTTTCGATCAGGAGGCATCTGCTTATGGAACATCGAAAACTTCTGATGATCGTCAACCCCCGGGCGGGCCGGAACAAATCCCGCGGGCCGCTGTTCGACGCGGCGGCCATTCTCTCCCAGGCCGGCTATCTGCTCTCCATCCGCCAGACGGCCGCCGCCGGAGACGCCGCGGAGATCGCGGCCCGGGAGGGCAGCGCGTACGACGTGGTGGTGGCGGTGGGCGGCGACGGCACGCTGAACGAGGTCATCTCCGGTCTGATGCGGCTGGAAAAGCGGCCCCCGCTGGGCTATCTCCCCCAGGGCAGCACCAATGACTTTGCCGCCAGCCTCCATGTCTCCGGAAAGCCCGCCGTGGCCGCCGAGGCACTGGCGGCCCATGCGCCCCGGCAGCTGGACATCGGCCGCTGGAACGACCGGAGCTTCGTCTATGTGGCGTCCTTCGGCGCGTTTACCAAAAGCTCCTACTCCGCTCCCCAGAGCGCCAAAAACGCCCTGGGCCACTTCGCCTATATTTTGGAGGGCATGAAGGACCTGGACACCCTGCGGCCGTACCGCATCCGCCTCACCGCCGACGGAGAGGTGCTGGATGGGGACTACCTCTTCGGCGCTGTGTGCAACTCCACGTCCATCGGCGGATTGATGAAGCTGGACCCCGAACGGGTGGTGCTGGATGACGGCAAGTTCGAGATGCTGCTGATCCCCAATCCCAAGACCGCCCTGGACCTCCAGAATCTGGTGCTGGCTCTGCTGAACCAGCAGTATGACCGGGAGGGCCTTGTGTTCCGCCACGTCTCCGCCATCCATTTGGAGACCGGAGAGACCCTTCCCTGGTCCCTGGACGGCGAATACGCCCCCAGCCTGCCGGTGGTGGAGATCCAGAACTGCCGCCAGGCCCTGACCGTGCTGCTGTGATGGGGGAGCTGGAGATGCTGCGCCGCCGGTACGGCGGCCATGAGCCGGGGCTTTTGGGCGCCCGGCACAGCTATGCGGTGCTCTGCCCCTTGGTGGAGCAGCCGGACGGCCTGCACCTGCTGTTCGAGGTCCGGTCCGCCGGCGTCAGCCAGGGCGGCGAGGTGTGCTTTCCCGGCGGCAGGATGGAACCCGGGGAGTCTGTGGAGGACTGCGCCCTGCGGGAGACCTGGGAGGAGCTGTCCATCCCGCCGGAGACGGTGACGCTTCTGGGCACGCCGGATTTCATCTGCAACCAAAAGGGCTTTTTGCTGCGGCCCGTGCTGGGCCTGGTCTCCGCCCGGGGCTTTGCCGGCCTGCGGCCCTCCCCCGCCGAGGTAGCGGAAGTTTTTACCGTGCCCCTGTCCTTCTTTCAGGCCACGGAGCCGGAGCGGCACCAATACGCTCTTCTCCCCAGAGTGCCGGAGTCATTCCCCTATGAGTCCGTCGGGATCCCACGGACCTACCCCTGGGCCAGGGGACAGGTGGAGGTGCCGGTGTGGCACTATCAGGGCCATGTCATCTGGGGCATGACCGCCCGCATCGCGGCGGATATAATCAAATAACTTGAAAAGTGGTTTTACCACTTTTCAAGTGTCACAGCGCACATGCGCTGTGACAGGCCGCAAAAGCGGCCTTGATTTGGATTTCATAGTCATTAACCGTGCGCTTCGCGCAGGTCGGGCATTGCCCGCTTGAAAAACAGCTTTGCTATTTTTCAAGTTAATTGACTATATCGCCCGAAAAGAGGCGTAAGAAAGGACTTCCACGGAAGTGGAAGTCCTTTTGGTGTGTTCAGTCAAATAGGATCTTCTCCGCGCCGGCGGGGTTGACGGTGATGACCGCGTCCGTCAACTGGACCGCCGCATAATCACCGATCTGATGGTCCCTGATATCCGCCAGGAGCTGATCCTTGCAGGACAGCAGCAGATTCAACTCACTCTCATTATTGTACCAGTACAGGCGGATCGAGTCTCCCAGAGGCTCCCTGTCCCAGGAGAGATCGAGCTTGGGGCCTATGGACCGGTACTGGAAATCAAACTGGAGCGTTCCCGGCTCCAGGTCCTCGCTGGTCTCGATCCTGGCGGTCTCCTCCAACTGATAGAGGCCGGTGCCATAGCCGCCGATCACGATCTGCTGTGCCTCCGGGTCCACCTGCGCGGTGAAGCTTGCACTCTGGAGCTGGGCCTGCTCCGGCACCCGCTCTCCGGCATAGGTAAAGGTGGAATACTCCGCAAAGGCCACCCCCGCGCCCACGCCCACCAGCAGCAGGCCCCCGCACAGGATGCCCAGCATTGTCAGGCGGAAGGTCTTTTTATTCCGCATCATCTTCCGTCACCTCGTCTCTCTCCACTTCCATCACGGTCTCACGGACCAGCGCGGTCACCGGTTCCGCCTCAAAAACGGTCCCAGCCGCCTGCGCCGCTGGTCTGGCCCGGTGCCAGATCAGGCCGCTGCCGAGGCCCAGAATGCCCACGCAGCAGGCCGCGCCGCCTAGGCAGCACAGGGTCACGCCTGTCAGGGGATACCCCTGGGTCAGCAGCACTATCAGGGCTCCCAGGCACATCAGCGCCAGCAGCCCCAGCCCCACGAAGGGCAGGGCGCACAGCAGCAAAAACAGGTTCCACGCCAGCCATGCCGCGCCCCGGCAAAGCTGCCACAGGCCATGGCCCAGCCGCCGGAAAAAGCCGCCTACAGCGGTCCATGCGGTCTCTTTTTTCTCGTTCACAGGCTCCACCGCCTCCTTGTTTTCTGTCTCTTCCCCGGGATACGGAGGTATTTCCTCCGCCGCGCACTCCACCACTGCCGCGCTCTCCGCAGTCTCTGGGGCATCTTTCTCCGCCTCCGTCTCCGCCGCTTCAAAGAAGTCCCTGCTCAGACCCAGACGCTCCTCGAGTCTTGCCTTCCAAGCCTTCAGGGTCCCCCAAAGCTTTCCAAAGCCGCCCGCGATCCCGCTGCCCAGCCGCCGGAAAAAGCCGCCCGCCTTGGCCGTCCCCCGGCGGATGGCGGGCCAGGGATTCGGAATCCGCCTTTTCCCCTTGGGCGCCTGATAGGTAGGCTTCACATGATAGGCGCTCAAGATCTCCGCCGTCAGCTGGTCAATGTCGCCAAAATCCCGGATGGCCGCCTCCTCCGTCAGGCCCCCTGCCACCCGCAGGTCGATGTGCTGGGCGTACTCCGCCAGAATATCCTGCTGCTCCGCCTCCTCCAGGACGGAGAGACGGTCTTGCAGCTCCTTCAAAAACGATTCCTTGTTTTTCATGATCTTTGCTCCTTTAGAAACCGATTCACCTGCTGCTGGAACAGGTCCCACTCCGCCTCCAGCTGGTCCCGGTACAGCACGCCTGCGGCGGTGAGATGATAGTACTTCCGGGGCGGTCCCTCTGTGGACTCCCGGAGGTATGTCTCGAAATAGCGCTCATTGGTCAGCCGTTTGAGCAGGGGGTAAATGGTCCCCTCGTTGACGTCCACCACCTTGGACACCTCGGCCACCAGCTCGTAGCCGTACATGTCCCGCTTCCGCACGGACTCCAGAACGATCAGCTCCAGCACGCCTTTTTTGAACTGCGCGTTCATAACATCTCTCCTTTGACTCTTATCTTATACCAACTACTATGTATTGTCAAGTACTAACCAAAATAAAATACTGTTTTTGAAAACCGGACGCTAAAAAACGCCTGAGGCATCGCCCCAGGCGTTTTTCGTTTTTCTGCCCTGTCAGGCCACCAGCTTCACCACGTAAGCCGCGTACAGGCCCAGCATCACCACGCCCTGCCAGCGGTAGAACTTCCCCTTGAACAGGGGCGGCACCACCGCCACGCAGCACAGCAGCAGGCAGGCGGGCAGGTCCAGCGCCGTGGTCTGGCCGCCGATGGTCAGCCGTCCGCCGGACACGGCGGAGCAGATGGGCAGGATCATGGTCAGATCGATGACGTTGGCGCCGATGATATTGCCCACGGACATGGAGGCCTCTTTTTTCGCTATGGCGGTCAGGGTCGTCACCAGCTCCGGCAGGGACGTGCCGATGGCCACCATGGTCACGCCGATGATGCTGGCGGGCACGCCCAGCAGCAGCGCCAGTTCGCTGCCGTAGTCGATCAACAGACGGGAGCCAATGACAATGGCGGCGATGCCGATGGCGAACATGCCCAGCTTCATGACCATCTGGCGGTGGGAGGTGGTGCGCCGTTCCAGATGTTCGCTCCGGCTCTCCTGCATACTGGCTTTGGCATCCAGGATGTTGTTGCCAAGATAGGCGATAAATACCGCAAACAGCAGCAGACTGGGCAGGAAGGACAGCACGCCGTTCCTGCACAGCACCAGCAGCAGCACCGCGCCGGACACCATGAGGACCGCCTTGAAATTGAACTGCTTTTTGCTTATCGCCGAGGGGATGCAAAACACGGAGATGCCCAGGATCAATCCCAGGTTGGCGGTGACGGACCCCACCGCGTTGCCCACCGCCAGATCCACCTCATTTTGCAGCACGCCGGTGACGGACACCGTCAGCTCCGGCAGGGTGGTGGCCAGGGACACGATGGTGGCGCCGATGATGAACCGGGGCACACCGGTGGCCTCCGCGATCCACACGGCGCCGTCCAAAAACCAGTCGCCGCCCTTGACGATCAGCAGCAATCCCACCAGGAACAGCAATACCGTGATCCAAATACTCATAACACACAACCGCCCTTTTCAAAAATCAACGAGACTTCTACCGCGCACGGAAACAGGCCGATTCTCCCGGTGGTCCGTACGCAATAAAAGTCTCGCTTTTCCGATGTGCCCGGGCAGGGTAAAAGCTGCCGAGATGACGGGCCGCATCACGTTTGTATCCGTAAGCTACTCCCTTTTAAGCGTCTTGTACAGTAAGGACATTATATGGAAACCCCGTCCGGTTTGTCAACAGTAATTTTGTCCGCTCCTGTCGTCAAACCGGCTTCTGAAAAAAATTTCTCAGCGACCCAGGATCTCCGGGTCATAGCCCACATTCTTTTTCAAAATCTCCCGGCCGGTCTCCGTCTTTCCCACGGGGACAAAGCCGTTCTCCCGGAAAAACCGCTGCGCTTCCGCCTCCGGTGCCAGCGCGATCCGCAGCGTCTGCCCGCCCTGGGGACGGGTGTGCTGCACCGCCTGGCCGATCAGCTGGACGCCGAAGCCCCGCTTCCGGCAGTCCGGGCGGATGCAGGCCAGGGAGATCCAGCCGTTCTCCGGCCCCAGCTGCACCAGTCCCACCGGCTCGCCGTTCAGATAGCCGACCAGGGTGGACCGCCGGCCGGCGTCCGCCAGCAGGCGCGTCCGGTCAAAGACCTGTCCCATTCCCGCAGCGTCCCATGCGGCAGATACCAGCGCCGCCAGCTCCTCCGCCTGCTCCGGCAGCCGCAGGGGCAGGAAATACAGGCCGGGTTCCAATCCGTTGGCCCGCTTTTTGACCGTCTCCCCCGCCAGAAAATCCGGCGTCCGCAGATGGCTGTTGTCGTCCCGGAACACCACCCGCAGGTTCTCCCCCTCCGCTTCGATCAGGGAGACGGCGGTGTTGTCTCCCACCGGCGTCTGGGCCAGCTGGTCCACAGAATACCCCTGCAAAGCCGCCAGAACCAGCCGGATGGCGTATCCATGGGAAAACACCGCCACGGTCCTGCCGCTGTTGGACGCGGCGATCTCCCGGATAGCTGCCATCGCCCGGTCCAGCACCTGCCGGGGCGTCTCCGCGCCGTCCACCTGCCAGCGTTCCGGATGGAGGTTGAAGTTCTCCATCTGTTCCGGGTCCTGGCGGTAGATATCGCCCCAGGTCCGCTGTTCCCAGGCGCCCACGCAGATCTCCCGCAGGCCCGGCACCCGGTGCAGGGGCAGCCCCTTGGGTTTATAGATGGCGGTGGCGGTGGCGCAGGTGCGGTAAAGGTCGCTGGAATATACTGCGTCAATGTGGACGTCCGCAAAGCGCCGCTCCAAAGCCCGGACCTGCCGCCAGCCCCGGTCGGTGAGAATGCTGTCATACTGTCCCTGGGCGATGCGGTATAGATTTCCCTCCGCCTCCGCGTGGCGGATCAAATAGATGCTGGTCATAGTCCCTTTCATGCCTCCAAAATTTTTTTGATTTTTCATAAACAGTATAGCGTATTCAGAACATTTTGGCAAATCACTCCCCGGCGTTTTTTTCGCCGCTTTTCGGTCATACTAGCTCCGTGCCGAAAAAGGAGTGACTGAAATGAAGATGTGTACCGGATTTTGGGTCGGTATGAGCGCCGGATTGATGGCCGGCGCCGCAATGGGAATGATGGTGCCCTGCGGCAGAGATCCCATGAAAACGCAAGTGGGAAAGAGTATCCACAAGCTGGGTGTCGCCGTGGACCATGCCGTGGACAACATCGTTTCCGAAATGCGCTGATGCGCGGAGCGGAGGGCAAACGCCCTCCGCTTTTTCAGAAACTTCAAAATAAGGGCTTGACTTTTAGGGATCTTCTGCTATAATTATAACGCTGTCGCTCCACAGCGGCAGTACACAAGCGCATACGCGGAAAAGCACTGGAACAGCTATGGAGAAGTCGCCTAGTTGGTCGAGGGCGCATGATTGGAAATCATGTAGGCCCCTAAAGGGTCTCGAGGGTTCGAATCCCTCCTTCTCCGCCAAAGAAAGCCCTGGAACTGCAATGGTTCCAGGGCTTTGTCATACTCTTTGACCCTTACGGGATTTTTTCACAATCTTTCGAGGGCGGTTTACCCGGATACTTTCCGGATAAACTGCTCCATCCGATTTGCGGACTGCTGGCGCATTTTCTGGGAGACACGACCATAAGCATCCAGATGGATGTTTATGGTCTCATCGGGCCGCTCATGGCCCAGCAGCCGGGACACCTGATAGCTGGCATCCAGGGGAGCGGCGCCATTTTCAATCAGCTCCCGATATGTACGGGCGGCGCAGCTGTGCTGGAGACCGTGGTGGGTCATAGCACGTGCAGCCCCTCGTTCTGAATTTGAGGCCGCACCTTGCGGAGGAACTGCTGGAGTGATTCTTTAAAAATTTATGGTCACCCTTGCATTCCCTTTTGATTTTCGCATGACCCAACAGCGGGCCGCTGCAACACCTTTCCTTTACATCTGTACCTTGATTTTTTCGATTATCGCCTCATACTCCGTCTGGGAAAGAATCACTTGCTGGGGGCCATCTGGAACACTCCGCCCCACTCTGCCCGCTCTTTGTGCTTGGGGACCAGATGAAAATGCAGCTGCCCTGTCGTGCCGCCATAGGCACCGTAATTCACCTTGTCAGGATGAAAGGCGGAATGGATCACACGGGCGGTATGGGCCACGGCGGCATCCAGGCTCTCTCCCTGTGCCGCGGTGCCAGCGCTGAAGGCGGTCCAGCCGGGCTTCCACTCAAAAAGGACCGTATTGGTGGAGGTCTTCACTGCGGGAGCAGGCGGTCCTCCCTGCGTTCCTGAAAAAGTGCGTCCATCACACCTCCAGGTCAAAATACCGGGCGGCGTTTTTATAGCAGATGCCCTCCACGATACGCTTCAGGGCTTTCTCGTCGTTGGGATACTCGCCGTTCTCCACCCAATTCCCAATCAAATTACAGAGGATACGGCGGAAGTAGTCGTGCCGGGCGTAGCTGAGGAAGGAACGGGAATCCGTCAGCATCCCCACGAAGTTGCCCAGGAGGCCCAGGTTGGCCAGCGATATCATCTGCGCCTCCATGCCGCTTTTGGTGTCGTTAAACCACCAGGCGGAGCCGTGCTGGAGCTTCCCCGGCAGCTCGCTGGACTGGAAGCAGCCCAGGAGGGCGTCAAGCTGTTCGTTATCCGCCGGGTTCAGGGAGTAGAGGATCGTCTTAGGGCACTCGCCGGTCTCCTCCAGTGCGGAGAGCAGTGCCGCGATGCTGGCTCCGCAGGTGTTCTGGGCGATCATGTCAAAGCCGGTATCCGGGCCCATTTCGCGGAACATCCGCCGGTTGACGTTTCGGGCGCAGGAGTAATGGAGCTGCATGGCGATGTTCAGCCGGTAGTATTCCCGCCCCAGGTGCAAAAGGACCGCGGTCTGGTATTCCTCGGCCTCCTCCAGCGTCAGAGCCTCGCCCTTCAGCGCCTTTTGATATGCCGCGTCGGCCCGCTCCATGACACAAGGACGGAAGGGGATATAGTCCAGGCCGTGATCGCTGGCCCGGCAGCCCAGCTTTTTGAAAAACTCCAGGCGTTCGGTCAGGGCGGCGCAGACCTCCTCCACGCTGTCCAGGCTGTCCCTGCCCACGCTCTTTGCCAAAGCGGCGATGTATTCTGCGAAGCCCTCCTTATGGATGTTGATGGCCCTGTCAGGGCGGAAGGAGGGACAGACTTTAACCGTGATAGACGGGTCGGCGGCGATCTTTTCATGCCACTCCAGAGAGTCGATGGGGTCGTCGGTGGTGCCGATCATGGCGACATTGGCCTTTTTGATAATGCCTCGGACGGTGAGCTCAGGGTCGGTCCGCAGCTTCTCGTTGCAGAAATCCCAGCACTCCCGGGCGGTGGCGGGCGTCAGCGGTTTCTCATAGCCGAAGAACTGCCGCAGTTCCAGGTTGCACCAGTGGACCATGGGGTTGCCGATCGCCATCTCCAAGGTCTCGGCGAACTTCATGAACCGTTCAAAGGCAGGCTTGGACCCGGTCACATAGTCCTCGCTGACACCGTTGGAACGCATGAGACGCCATTTGTAGTGGTCGCCAAAATAGCTGCCGTCAGGTTTTCGTCCCCCCAGCCAGACCTCCGCCAGGTTGTCAAAGCGGCGGTTCTCATAAATTTCGCAGGGAGGAATGTGACAGTGATAATCCACCAGAGGCATAGAGGCGGCATAGTCGTGGTAGAGATGCCTCGCCGTATTGGTCCCCAGCAGAAACTCTTTGTCCATAAATGCTTTCATAGCGGCTGGCGCGGTCCTTCCGGGCCGCGCCGTCCTCCTTTCAAAATAGCGGTTTCATCGCTTGATGTCATAATTCATGTTCATCAGGTTCCGGATGCTCTCGGCATCGTCGGTGATATTGCCGTCGCCGTGGATGGTATGCTTGATGACGCTGCTGGCCGCGGCGAAGTTCACCATGTCCATGGGCTTATAGCCGCGCATCTATGCGTAGATCAATCCGCTGGCGAAAGTGTTGCCGCCGAGATGGGGCCAGCCAAAGCCCTCCAGCAGCGCGCCGGCATCCAGCCCACTGAAATCGCACTCGCTGATGGTGATGCATCGCGGTGAGTCATTGCCCTGGAGCAGGAGCTGGCGTGCTCTATCCCGCTTACCGCTGAATTCTTCCCGAGCCGTCGCCGCCGGCCAGCTTCTCCACCTCGGCAACCGTGACCATATTGTAGTCGCCCTCGATGGAGTGCTTCAGGGCCGACGCCGCCACGGCGAACTCCACCGCCGCTTGGGTGCTCTTGCCGGTCATCAGGGAGTAGATCAGGCCGCCGCCGAAGCTGTCACCGCCGCCCACCCGGTCGATGATGCGCAGATCATACTTCTTAGAGAAGCAGTATTCGCCGCTCTTCACATCGTAGAGCATGGCGCTCCAGCCGTTGTCGGAGGCGGAGCGGGACTCCCGGAGGGTGATGGAGACCTTCTCGAAGCCGAACCTGTCCGCCAACTGCTTGGCCACGGACTTGTAGCCCTCCCGGTTGATCTCGCCGGCGTAGATGTCGGTGGCCTCGGCCTCGATGCCGAACACATCCTTCGCATCTTCCTCGTTGGAGATGCACACGTCCACATACTGGCAGAGGTCGCTCATGGCGGAGCGGGCCTGGTCCCGGGTCCAGAGCTTGCCCCGGTAGTTTAGGTCGCAGGAGATCTTGACGCCCTTGGCCTTCGCGGCCTTGCAGGCCTCCCGGCAAATGTCCACCATGTTGGGGCCCAGGGCCGGGGTGATGCCGGTGAAGTGGAACCACTCCGCGCCGTCGAAGATCTTGTCCCAGTCGAAGTCGGAGGAACTCGCCTCCTGGATGGCGGAATGGGCCCGGTCATAGATGCAGACGCTCCCCCGCTGAGAGGCGCCCTTTTCGTTGAAGTAGATGCCCACCCGGTCGCCGCCCCGGACGATAAGGCTGGTGTCCACGCCGTAGCGCCGCAGGGAATTCACCGCGGCCTGCCCGATGGCGTGGGCGGGGAGCTTGGTGACGTAGGCGGCGTCCAGGCCGTAGTTGGCAAGGGACACGGCCACGTTGGCCTCTCCGCCGCCAAAGCTGAACTCCAGGTGGTCCGCCTGGACGAAACGCTCGTAGTTGTAGGGCTGGAGCCGGACCATCAGCTCGCCGAAGGTGATCACTTTACCCATTTTCTCGTCCTCCTTATTTCCGCACCAGATGGACGGCGAACCCGCCGAAGAGCTCTTTTAGATAAATCACCGTGGTCTTGCCCTTGGCATCGGTCTTGCGGGTGGACTCGTCGAACTCCACGTTCTGGAGGCCCAGGTGATAGACCGCGCGGTCCACGCTGTTGGTCCCGATGGCAATGTGACCGTGAGCGCCCAGATAGGGCCGCTTCATGCACTCCACAGCGGTCCCGGCAAAAACGGAGGAGTTTCCGGGCTTATACTCCATGCCGAAGACGGCGGCAAAGGCTTTGGCGACCTTCTCGGCCTCCGCCTCGTCGGCGCAGTTGATCCCCACATGCCGCAGCTCGAAGCCCAGCATGGTCTTGACCGCGTCCTTGCAGATGGCGGTGATCTCATCCCACTTCTGCCCCTCGATCAGCTCCTTCTTCACCATCCAAGTGCCGCCGCAGGCGGCAATGCGGTCGAAGGACAGGTAGTCCATCAGGTTCTTGGTGTTCACGCCGCCGGTGGGCATGAAGTCCAGGGGCAGCACCGGAGCCAGGGACTTCAGGAAGGCCACGCCGCCGGACTGCTCGGCGGGGAAGAACTTGACGATCTTCAAGCCGGCGTTGACGGCCTTCGTCATGTCGGAGGCGTTGGTGCAGCCGGGAAAAACAGGGATGTTCTTTTCGATACAGTGGGTGACCAGAACGTCGTTATAGCCTGGGGAGACGATAAAACGGGCGCCCGCCGCGATGGCCCGGTCGCACTGGTCCAGGTTCAGTACGGTGCCCGCGCCGATCAGGACGTTGGGGCAGTTTTGGGCGATCTGGCGGATGGCCTCCTCCCCGGCGGCGGTGCGGAAGGTGACCTCAGCGGCGGGGAGGCCGCCTGCGGTCAGGGCCTTCGCCAGCGGGACAGCGTCGGCGGCGCCCTTGATGGCGATGACGGGGATGATTCCAATATTGGAAGCGGTTTGGAAAACATCGTTCATAATTGTAAGTTTCCTCCCATTCGAGCGGTTCATATACAGGATCATTTGCGTAAGAGCCTGATTAAGTTTATTTTAACACTAGTATGCAAGAATGCAATATATAGAAATTCTAAACTTCATTCGGAAAATTATCTATATTGCACATCAGAGCTTGCGATATTCCGTCAAATCAAATAAGCCCTGCCGCGCAAGCTGGAAACGATCGTATACAACTTAAAGCAGGAAGCCCTGACGGAACTACCCGTTCAGAAGGCTTCCTGCTCTGCGCCGCTTCATTCTAAGAGGTCCCGCGCTTTCTCCAGGCAGGCGGTCCCGAATAAGCTCCCATACCCGCTGACTGGAGGTGCCGTCAGGCAAGAGATAGGCCCGCCTCTCCTCCACATACAGGCAGATGCAGCCGGGTCCCCGGCAGGCCATATAAACCGTCTTTCAGGAATAGGGCGCTTTCTGGGGGACGGACGTCACTTGTATGATGCCGGACTCCAGGCGCAGGGTGTAAGCGATTTGACATCTGTGCGCAAGTAAACTTTTCCGGTCTAGCGAATGTTTCCATAAAAAACACAAAAAGCACCTCTAATTTTTTGACTGGTATACTAGTAGACTTATCGAAGAAAATGTGTTATAGTAAATATCCATTAAGAGTACAGCATCCCTGGAGCCCCCATTCATAAAAATCAGGAGGATACCAGGATAAAAACACCGCATCTCCGTGGGGGCATTGTTCCTGGCGGGCTGCCTGCCCGGCGCCCTGCCGGCTCGCTCCCTGAGGATCGGTTCCTATATCATTTCTGTCAAATGCAATTGCCCCAGGGGGGGGGAGCGCTTCAACTCCGTCAACTTTTTCAAGCAGCTCTGGGTCTCCGTCTGGGCCCTGCTGGCCATTGTGATCGTGGCGGGCGGCTATATCCCTCAGTCGGGCTGAGTTAAGGAAAGGAAAAGAACGCTATGAAAATGACATTCCGCTGGTACGGCGAGGGCAACGACCAAATCAAGCTGTCCGACATCAAACAGATCCCCGGCGTAACGGGCATCGTCTGGGCGCTTCACGACAAGATGCCCGGCGAGGTCTGGCAGCGGTCGGAGATCGCCGCCGTTAAAAAGCAGCTAGACGAGTATGGCTTCAACATGGATGTGGTGGAGTCCGTCAATGTCCACGACGACATCAAGATCGGCCTGCCCACCCGGGACCGGTATATCGAGAACTACAAAGAGACCCTGCGCAATCTGGCCCAATTCGGCGTAAAGGTGGTCACCTACAATTTTATGCCCATCTTCGACTGGACCCGCACGGATCTCTTCCACCATATGGGCGATGGCTCCACCGCCCTGTATTATGAACCCAGTAAGATCCACGAGGACCCCCAGGAGATGGCAAATTACGTCATGTCCTTTACCGAGAAGTACCACATGACCTTTCCCGGCTGGGAGCCGGAACGGATGGCTAAGCTGAACGAGCTCTTCGAGGCCTACAAGCCCGTCACAAAGGAAAAGCTCTGGGAGAACCTCAAGTACTTTCTGGAGGCCCTGATGCCCACCTGCCGGGAGTGCGATATCAAGATGGCCATCCACATGGACGATCCCCCGTGGGACATCTTCGGCCTTCCCCGCCTGCTGGTGGATAAGCAATCCATCCTCCAATTCCTGAAGATGGTGGACGATCCGTATAACTGCCTGTGCCTATGCTCCGGGTCTCTGGGGGCCAACAAGGACAATGACGTTCCCGATATCATTCGTTCCTGCTGCGACCGCATCGCCTTCGCCCACATCCGCAACATTAAACACTTCCCCAACGGCGACTTCTCGGAGGCCAGCCATCGGGACTGCGACGGCGACACCAATATTCTGGAGATCATGCGGGCCTATCACGACTGTGGCTTTGACGGCTATATCCGCCCCGACCACGGCCGGCACCTGTGGGGCGAGGGCCCCGGTACAGTGCGCCCCGGATACGGCCTGTATGACCGGGCCCTGGGCATCATGTATATGTGGGGCTGCTGGGATATGCTGGACCGGGAAGCCGGGAAGATTTGAGGAGCAACGATATGAAACTGAGTTATGAGAGCATCCAGGACCGCGCGGCTTGGGAAGCCGCCGGAGTGACTCTGCCGAAGTTCGACTGGAAGGATATGCACGCCGCCACGGAGAAGGCCCCTACCTGGGTCCACTTCGGCTCCGGCAGCCTTTTCCGGGCTTTCCACTCCATGCTCCAGCAGTCTCTTATCGAGCAGGGGCTGGTAAAGGGCGGCCTCTACACCGCCGAGACCTTTGACTATGAGATCGTGGACAACACCTATGGCCCCTATGACAACCTGAGCCTGCTGGTCACATTGATGCCCGACGGCAATATGGAAAAGACCGTGGTCGGCTCCGTAGCTGGGGCCCTCCGGGCGGACCCGTCCTATCCCGAGGATTGGGAGAAGCTGAAATCCATCTTCCGAAATCCCTCCCTCCAGCTGATCACCTTTACCATCACCGAAAAGGGCTATGCCCTCACCGGTATGGACGGAAAGTTCCTGCCCATGGCGGAGAAAGACTTCGCCGCCGGGCCGGAGAAATGCGTCTCCGCCATGGGCAAGGTGACCGCCCTCCTGTTGGAGCGGTTCAACGCCGGCGGCACCCCCATGGCTGTGGTCAGTACGGACAACTGCTCCCGCAACGGCGAGAAAATACGCAGCAGCGTCGTGACCATGACGGAGAAGTGGGTGGAGAACGGATTTGCCTCCAGGGACTTCGCCGCCTGGGTGGAGGATGAAAACAAGGTCTCCTTCCCCTGGACCATGATCGACAAGATCACGCCCCGCCCCGCTCCCGCCGTGGAGAAGGCCCTGGCGGACGCGGGCTTTGAGGACATGAAGGTCAAGGTCACCAGCAAGAACGGGTACACCGCCGCCTTTGTCAACGCGGAGAATCCCCAGTACCTGGTCATCGAGGACCGTTTCCCCAACGGCCGCCCGCCGCTGGAGAAGGCCGGGGTGTTCATGACCGACCGGGACACCGTGAACAACGTGGAGCGGATGAAGGTCATGACCTGCCTGAATCCCCTGCACACTGCCCTGGCCGTTTACGGCTGTCTGCTGGGCTACAACTCCATCGCCGCTGAACTGCGGGACCCGGAGTTGAAGAGCCTCATTGAGAAGATCGGCTATGTGGAGGGGATGCCCGTGGTGACGGACCCCGGCATCATCAAGCCCATGGACTTTATCCATGAGGTCATCGACCGGCGCTTCCCCAATCCCTTCATGCCCGACACCCCTCAGCGCATCGCCTCCGACACCAGCCAGAAGATCTCCATTCGCTTCGGCGAGACCATCAAGGCATATGCCGAGCGCCCGGGTTTGGACCCGAAGACATTGACGTTCATCCCCCTGGCCATCGCGGGATGGCTGCGCTACCTGCTGGCGGTGGATGACGAGGGCAAGCCCTTCGAGTGCAGCGGCGACCCCATACTGGCAGAGCTTCAGGCCAAGCTCTCTGGCGTCACCCTGGGGGACCCGGACAGCGTGGACGGCAAGCTGGAGGACATCCTGCGAAATCCCGTCATCTTCGGATCCGATTTGGTAGAACTGGGTCTCTCGGAGAGGATCGAGGGGATGGTCAGGGAACTGCTGGCAGGTCCCGGCGCGGTCCGGGCGACACTGAAGAAGTACCTGGGGCACTGATATCACGCACTTGACAGGGTGCCTCCCGACTTGTATACTAGTTGGTATCCAAACATTGATACAAGTCAGGAGGCAGTCCTATGAATGTTTTAGAACGCCTTCCCCGGGAAACAGGTCGGGATTACGCCCTGCGGACGATCAAAGATAACATCATCAAACTGGAGCTGGCTCCCGGCAGTCAGATCAGCGAGAACGAGCTGGCGGCAGAGCTTGGGCTTTCCCGAACGCCAGTGCGGGAAGCCCTGATCGATCTGTCCAAGGCGAAGATCATCGAGATCTACCCTCAAAAGCGGAGCGTGGTCTCCCTCATCGACTACGACATGGTGGAGGAGTCCCGCTTTATGCGCAACGTACTGGAATGCGCCGTGGTGGAGCTGGATTGCGAGCTTGCCTCGCCGGATGACATTGGCCGCCTGAGGGAAAGCGTCCGGCTGCAAAAGTTTTATTTAGACAGCTTTTATCCGAACAAGCTGATGGCTCTGGACAACGAGTTCCACGGACTGATTTTCGGGATTGCCCGAAAGGCCCAAGTCTTCACGCTGATGCAGAACATCTCCATTCACTTTGACCGGGTCCGCAGTATGGCGCTCTCCGCCGTGAAGGACCTGAAGATCGTGCAGGACCACGAGGATATCGTAAACGCCATCGAGCGCGGGGACCCGGCTGAGGCCCGCCGGCTGATGGAGTTCCATCTGAGCCGCTATAAGGTGGATGCGGCGGCCATTCGGGCAAAGTATCCCCAATATTTCAAGTGAGCAGGGATAGACGCCGGTACCGGCGTCTATCCCTGCTTTGTTCACAGGAGGCTCACATGCTTACAGAGAAAACGCGCAATGGGTCCCTTACGCGGAGCCCCTGCCCCAGCCCGCCGGAGGCGGTGTGACCCGGCGGGGCCAGGTCTCCATGTCAATCCTCCGATAGCTGGGAAACTCTGTATCCATTGCGATCCTCCTTTTTCCGCACGCCAGTTCTCCGCCGGGATGCGGATCCTTCGCATTCCCGCACCGATCGAAACACGTGCCGCGGCTCCTGCCCTGGATTTTATTGTATCACATCCGCGCCGCAGCATACCACTCATTTTTACCATGTATCAAAAAGACCTGTGATCGAATCGATCACAGGCCTTTTTACGGATATTCCATCCCTGCGGGACTGCCATTTCAGAACAATGGCATTTCGACGCGCTGGCCGTAAGCCTCCAGAAATTCCTTTCGGGGCCGTAGGCCCCGTTTTTCAATTCTCCGCGTCAAACTGCCGCAGGCCGGCGATGCCGCTCACCGGCAGGGAGAACACCAGCGACTGGGCCTCCGTCCCCATCCCCGCCCGGGTCATCACCGCTTTCATGATGGGTCTGCGGTCCTCCGCCCTCGTCAGGATGAAGATCAACTCCTTTTCCGCCGCGATGGACACGCCGAAAAACTTCTTCGCCAGCTCGGTCCCGGTGCCCTTGGCATGGACGGCGGTGCCGCCGGTGGCCCCGGCCTCCCGGGCCGCGTCCATCACCCGGTCCGTATAGCCCTGGTTGGTGATCACAACGATCAGCTCATGTGTCAGCTCTTTTTCCATCGTTTCCTCCGCCTCCTGTTGCAGCAGATAATCCCTGGCGGCCGCGCCGCCGATGCTGGAGACCGGCACCGTCATCAAAACGCCCCGGCCCGGCACATCCAGCCAGAGTTCCCTGGCCGCCCTGCGGACCAGCCGTGGGGAGCAAGGCGCCACACACAGCAGCACCGCCTTTTCCGTGGCCTCCAACCCCAGGCAGTCCAGGATCTCGGTGGTGGCCGTGCCCCGGCCGAAGGCCGTCAGCACCAGCGGGATCCCCTGGCTGTGATACCAGGCCGCAAACTCCCCGCCGCGGCTGCGGTCCGTGATGGTAAGCATGAGAACAGCTCCGCCCATGGTCGTTTCTCCTCTCTCGTATTGACGGATCACAGGTCGATGACCTCCTCGTCCGCCATCTGTCCGGCCCGCTCCGTCCGCCGCAGCTTCATCTGATAGGCCAGACCCAGCAGCTGGATGGTCATCAGCGGCGTCATGGCCACCATCGCCACCACGCCAAAGGCGTCCGTGACCACATTGCCCCCCAGGGCCTCGCAGGCGCCCTGGGCAAAGGGCAGCAGGAAGGTGGCCGTCATGGGGCCGGAGGCCACGCCGCCTGAGTCAAAGGCGATGGCCGTAAAAATTTTCGGCACAAAGAAGGACAGCGCGATGGCCGCCAGATAGCCCGGCACCAGGAACCAGAAGATGGAGACTCCTGTCAGCACCCGGATCATGGCAAGGCCGATGGACACCGCCACGCCGATGGACAGGCTGGTGCTCATGGCCTTGCCGGGGATAGCGCCGGAGGTGATCTCCTCCACCTGGCGGTTCAGCGAGTGGACCGCCGGCTCCGCCTGGACGATGAACCAGCCCATCAGCATGCCGATGGGTACCAATACCCAGTTCTGGTCCAGGGCGGCGATCTGCCGTCCCAGATAGGCGCCTGCGGGCAGAAAGCCCACGTTCACGCCTGTCAAAAACACCGTCAATCCAATGTCAGTATACAGGAGGCCCACCACGATTTTCAATACCCTTTTCCGGCTCAAGCGCAGGGACACCATTTGGAATACGGCAAAAAACGCCGCGATGGGGGCCAGACACACCGCCACCTCCCGGGCATACCTGGGGAGCGCCTCCAAAAACAGCCCCCACAGCGCGCGGCTGTCCCCCGCCGCGGGCATGGCCGTGGGCACATAGACGCCCGAGGCCGGATACGCCAGCGACAGGACCAGGACCGCCAGAACAGGCCCCACGGAACAGAGGGCCACCAGGCCGAAGCTGTCCTGGGCGGCGTTTTCATCGCTGCGGATGGAGGCGACGCCCACGCCCAGGGCCATGATGAAGGGCACGGTCATGGGGCCGGTGGTCACGCCGCCGGAATCAAAGGCAATGGCCAGAAAATCCCTGGGGACGAACGCGGCCAGGGTGAAGAGCACGAGATATGAGAGGATCAGCAGGCCGTTCAGCGGAATGCGGAACAGGATGCGCAGCAGGGCCACCACCAGGAAGGCTCCCACCCCCACAGCCACCGCCCCCACCAGAACGGCGTTGGGGATGCCGGGCACCTGGCCTGCCAGGACCTGCAGGTCCGGCTCCGACACGGTGACGATGACGCCGATCAAAAAGCTGACCGACACCACCACCCACAGCTTGCGGGACCTGGTCATGTGTGCGCCCACACGTTCGCCGATGGGGGTCATGGCAGTCTCCGCGCCCAGCGTGAACAGGCCCATGCCGAAGATCAGCATCACCGCGCCGATCAGGAAGGCCAGCAGGATATCCGTGGGCACCGGTGCGGCGGTGAAGCACAGGACCAGCACGATGACGGTGATGGGCACCACAGAGGCCAGGGCCTCCCGCACCTTCTCCCCCAGGATGGTCTTTGTCTGCCCCATTCTCTCCCGCCAGCGCCGGTGCAGTCCGCTCCGCAATGCCATCACCTCCTATCGCCCAGAATGCATATTATTATTAATATACCATGCAAAATTTGCCGGTTACAAGGGGATAGCGCCGTTCTTAACAGATTCTTTGCATGCGTCAGAAGCCCCCACGATCCTGTCCGGCTCCGTCTTTTCCAGCTCTTCCAGCAGCAGCGCCCGTACTACCATTAGCTGGGACAACTCCTGAAAGCCGGTTGCCTTCAGTGTGTCAGCGATCTGCCAGCAGCAGGTGGAATCGGCCGGTTTGACACCGCACATGATTTCGCATTCCTTCCAGTGGGCGATCAGCCACCGGGTAGCCTCTATGTTGAAATCGATATGTTTGCACATTCAAGAGATCTCCCTAATTTTTCTATGAACTGCGTTGATTTTAACACGCTTTTTTGTTAAACTTGTGACTGGTTAGAAACAATTGTAAAATTTTTATCTGTAGCGTACGCCGCCTGTGACACTGCAGGATCTCTTGGCGTACACGGTGGCCGCCATACAGTTCCATCCACTTTTCAAATTTTAGCAAATATTTTTACCATGGATGCAATGCTGGAATTGCAAACGAAAAATTTTTTAAGGAAGTGACCTTCTATGAAAACCGGTTTGGTCCTGGAGGGCGGTGCCCTGCGGACCATTTTCTCCTCCGGCGTGTGCGACGCCTTTCTGGACGCGGAGCTGCCTATGCCGGACTACACCGTAGGCGTCTCCGCCGGCATCGCCTACGGCGTCAGCTACCTCTCCCGCCAGAGCCGGAGAAATCTGAAGCTGGTGACGACCTACGCCAACGACCGCCGCTACATGGGCTGGCGGAACTTTGTAAACCCCAAAAACCGCTCCTACTTCGGTCTGAAATTTGCCTACGAGACCATCCCCAACGAGCTGGTCCCCTTTGACTATGACGCCTTTGAGGCCTATCCCGGCACGGTGGAGGCGGTGGTCACGAATCTGAACACCGGCGCGGCGGAGTATCTCCCGGTCCCCCGGCATGACGGCCACAACCTCCTGCTTCAGGCCACCTGCGCCATTCCGCTGATGTTTCCGGCCATCCGCCTGGACGGCCAGCCCTATCTGGACGGCGGCTGCGCCGACCCCATCCCCTGGCAGCGGGCCTTTGACGTGGGCTGCGACCGCGTGGTGGTGGTCCTGACCCGGGAGCGGGACTACTGCAAGAAAACGGACCGCACCATTCGCGCCCTGGCCAGCGCCTTCCGCAAGTATCCCGCCTTTGTGGAGACCATGCGCCGCCGGGCCGACGTGTACAACGCCAGCCGGGAAGCCCTGTTCGCCCTGGAAAAGGAGGGGAAGGTCCTGGTCATCGCGCCGGAGGACACCCTGGGCTGTTCCCGGACGGAAAAAGACATGGAGGTCATCCGCGCCCTGTGGCAGATTGGCTACTTTGCCGGACGCCGGACTGCGGACGGCGTGCGGGCCTTCTGGACGGAGTCCCTCTGACCGGTCTTTTACAGGCAGCGCCAAGACTGGCGCTGCCTTTCTTGCAGCAAACGTTTGCAGTTTTTGTCTATTATGTATAGTTTTATTTTGTTGCATATTGCATAATACCTAAAATTTTACGCAAATTTTGCGTTTCGGCGTTCTGCTGACTTCTCAATGCGTTTCAAAACATATATAATATTGGGGCGGCATAGAGTTCTCTGCATCCGGCTGAAGCCACAGGCCGGAGAAACGATAAAGGAGCATGAGCATGGATATCTTTTCCGTCTTTACCCTTTGCGGCGGCCTGGCGTTTTTTCTCTACGGCATGACCACCATGTCCAAGAGCCTGGAAAAAATGGCCGGCGGCAAGCTGGAACGCACCCTGAAACGCATGACCTCCAATCCCTTTAAAAGCCTGCTGCTGGGCGCGGGCATCACCATCGCCATCCAGTCCTCCTCCGCCATGACCGTCATGCTGGTGGGCCTGGTGAACTCCGGCGTGATGGAGCTGGGGCAGACCATCGGCGTCATCATGGGGTCCAACATCGGCACCACGCTGACGGCGTGGATCCTGTCCCTGACGGGCATTGAGAGCGAGAGTGTGTTCGTCAACCTCCTGAAGCCGGAGAATTTCTCCCCCCTCATCGCCCTGGCGGGCATCATCCTCATCATGGGGTCCAAAAAACAGCGCCGCCGGGACATCGGCCGCATCATGGTGGGCTTTTCCATCCTGATGTACGGCATGGAGCTGATGAAAAACGCCGTCAGTCCCCTGGCGGACCTGCCGGAGTTCGCCAGCCTGCTGACCGCCTTCAACAATCCCATCCTGGGCGTGCTGGTGGGCGCGGTGTTCACCGGCGTCATCCAGTCCTCCGCCGCGTCGGTGGGCATCCTCCAGGCGCTGGCCCTCACCGGCTCCATTACATACGGCATGGCCATCCCCATCATCATGGGACAGAACATCGGTACCTGCGTGACGGCCCTGATCTCCTCCATCGGCGTCAACCGGAACGCCAAGCGGGTGGCTGTCATCCACATCTCCTTCAACGTCTTTGGCACGGTGATCTTCCTGATCCTCTTCTACGGCGGCCACGTCATCTTCCACTTCCCCTTCATGACCTCCGCCGTGGGCGCGGTGGGCATCGCCTTCTGCCACACGGTGTTCAACGTCCTGACCACCCTTCTGCTCCTGCCGTTCTCCCGCCAGCTGGAAAAGCTGGCGCGGAGACTGGTCCGGAGCGAATCCCAGGCCGAGCAGTTCGCCTTCCTGGATCCCCTGCTGCTGCGGACGCCCGGCGTCGCCATCAGCGAATGCGTTGCCATGACCAACCAGATGGGCGCCCTGGCCCACGAAAATATCCTCCACGCCATCCAGCAGTTGTCTGATTACAGTGATGCACGGGAATCTGAGATCCTTCAAAATGAGGACAAGCTGGACATCTATGAGGACCGCCTGGGCAGCTATCTGGTGGAGATCTCCCAGCACGGCGTGTCCATGGACGACATCCGCACGGTCTCCCGCCTGCTCCACGCCATCGGCGACTTTGAGCGCATCGGCGACCACGCCCTGAACCTGCAGGAGTCCGCCCGGGAACTGCACGAAAAGGGCCTTCGCTTCTCCAAGAGCGCCGAGGCGGAGCTTCAGGTCCTGATCAACGCCTTGGAAGAGATCATGAGCGCCGCCTTCGGCTGCTTCCAGGCCGATGATCCCAGCGCCGCCAGGTCTGTGGAGCCCCTGGAGGAGACCATCGACCAGCTCATTGAGGAGATCCGCCTGCGCCACATCCAGCGCCTCCAGACCGGAGACTGCACCATTCAGCTGGGATTTGTCCTCAGTGACCTGCTGACCAATTTCGAGCGCGTCTCCGACCACTGCTCCAACATCGCTGTCTGCGTCATTGAGGAGCAGAACCGCCATCTGGACCGCCACGCCTACCTCCACGACATCAAGACCGCCGGCGACTTCACCGCCGACCTGGACCGGGAGCTGAAAAAATATCAGCTGCCCAAGGCATGACCGGACAAGCCCCCGCACACTGTGCGGGGGCCTCTTTTGTATAGATTTGAAGTTTTTGGGAAGAATATCCACATCACGCCAAACAGGAGGTCCTTCCAATGTCTGTGGAATTCAAAAACAGCGAGACTCTGAAAAACCTGATGCGCGCCTTCGCCGGTGAGAGCCAGGCCCGCAACCGCTACACCTTTGCCGCCTCCCTGTGCAAAAAGCAGGAGCTGCATGTGCTGGAGGCGGTGTTCCAGTTCACCGCCGGGCAGGAAAAGGAGCACGCGGAGATTTTTTACAACCACATGAAGGAGATGGCCGGGGAGACCATTGCCATCGACGGCAGCTATCCGGTGGACATCACCAATGATGTGGTGCAGCTGCTGCGCCGCGCCCAGCACAACGAGTACGAGAAGTTCGACCCGGTCTACAACTCCTTTGCCGACACCGCCAAGGAGGAGGGATTCCCCCAGGTCGCCGCCTCCTTCCAGCAGATCGCCAAGATCGAGCAGACCCACGGCAACCGCTTCGGTCAGTTCGCAGACCTGCTGGAGGCGGGCAAGCTCTTTGTCTCCGACACAAAGTGCGGCTGGATGTGCCTGAACTGCGGCCATATCCAGGAGGGCCTGCAGGCCCCCAAGTCCTGCCCTGTCTGCAGCCATGACCAGGGCTTCTTCATCCGCCTGGAAATGGCTCCCTACGGCGGCGCCCCTGTCCTGTTCCGCTGACATTCTCCCCAAAAAGAACGCCGCCGGCAGTGCCGGCGGCGTTCTTTTTCGAGACTTAATAGCCCAGGATCAGGCCCTTTTCCATGGCGTAAAAGCTGGTCAGGCCCCGGCAGGGAATGATCTCCACCGCCTTGACCGGCAGGTCCGCCAGGATCTGTTCCTTCAGCTTCAGGGCGGCCGCAAGATTCTCACAGTGGGAGATGACCACCTCCGCGTCAGTGCAGTCCTTGCTGGCCTTCATCAGGGCCGTGATGGCCTTGTAGGTTTTGACCTCGCCCCGGGCCTTGTCGGCCACATGGATGGTGCCCTGGGGCGTGGCGTCGGCGATGACATGGATGCCCAGGGTGTGGAGCAGCGTGCCCACCAGGGGCCGCATCCGGCCGTTTTTGATGAGGTTGTCGAAATTCTCCAGCGTGAAGCAGGTGCGCAGCGCCGCCTGATAGATCCGCAGCTGGCTGCAGATGCCCTCAAAGTCGTCCTCGGTATCCGCCTCCATCAGCTCCCTGGCCTTGCGGATCAGCAGGACCATAGCTCCGGCGGTGGCCTTGGAATCAATGACGCAGACCTTCTTCTCCGGGTGCTCCTCCAGCACCATGTCCCGGCCCATCACCGCCGCGTTATAGGTGCCGGACAGGTTGGAGGAGATGGTAAAGCAAATGGTCCGGTCGCCCTTTTCAAAGGCCCGGGCAAAGGCCGCGGGAGACGGGCAGGCCGTGGAAGAGGCGCTCTTTTCCGCCGCCATGGCCGTCAGCAGCTCCGGGATCTCCAGGTCGTCGTTGTCCAGAAACTCCAGGTCGCCCACCTGAAGCCGCAGGGGCACGGTCTCAAAGCGCACGCGGGCGCTTTCAAAGTCGCTCATCCGCAGATCGCAGCTGCTGTCACTCACAATATTCCAAGTCATACGCCGCTCCTTATAATCTGGTTTTGAATATCATATTCCTATCATACCGCTATACCGCGCATTTGTCAATGTAAAAAAGTGTTTCCGCCGTCTTGACATCCCATCCATTCGGTAGTATCCTGCAAATAGTTCTTTTTAAAACCATTTTTTCAGGAACTTTTGGAGGCGGCCATGTCGTTCAACTATTCCCGCATCTTGCAGTTCTCCCGTCAGCTGGAGAAATTTTACGCCCGTCAATTCTCTCCGCTTCTGGCCAGGACCGGGCTCACCATGCGCGAGGTCCATGTATTGCTGTTTCTGGTCAACAATCCGGACTATGACACCGCCCGGGATGTGACGGAGTTCCGGGGCATCTCCAAATCCCAGGTCTCCCAGGCTGTGGAGCTTCTGGCGGCGGAGGGCCTGCTGGCCCGCGCGCCGGACAGCGGGGACCGCCGCGTCGTCCACCTGGCCATCACGGGGGAGGGACTTCCCCTGGCCCGGGAGTGTCAGGCCATTCAGGCCGCCTGCGGGCGGCGCCTGCTGTCCGGACTGACGCCGGAGCAGGAAGCCCTGCTCCACAGTCTGCTGGAAACACTTTTGGAAAATGGCGCCCGTTTGGCGGAGGAGGTCTCTGTATGAAACAAAAGAATGTGGATCTGGGCAGCGGCAGCGTGGGAAAGCTGCTGTTTTCTCTGTCTTTGCCCACCATCACTTCTCAAATCGTTAATATGCTCTACAACCTGGTGGACCGGGTGTACATCGGCCACATGCAGCCTGTGGACACCGTGGGCAAGCTGGCCCTCACCGGCGTGGGCGTGTGCCTGCCGGTCATCATGGTGATCTCCGCCTTCGCGGCACTGCTGGCCATGGGCGGCGCCCCCCGGGCCTCCATCCAGGAGGGGCGGGGCAATCCGCAGGAGTCGGAGCGCATCATGGGCAACAGCTTCACGCTGCTGCTGTTGGTCTCACTGGTGCTGACACTGGTCTTTCAGCTCTTCGCGGAGCCGCTGCTGCTGACCTTCGGCGCCAGCCCCAACACCATCGGCTACGCGCTGGACTATATGCGCATCTACTCCATGGGCACCCTCTTCGTCCAAATGACCCTGGGCATGAACGCCTATATCACCGCCCAGGGCTTTACCTCCGTCAGCATGAAGACCGTGCTCATCGGCGCGGGTCTGAATACCGTGCTGGACCCCATCTTCATCTTCGCCTTTGGGATGGGCGTCCGGGGCGCTGCGCTGGCCACCATCCTCTCCCAGGCGGTGTCCGCTGTCTGGGTGCTGCGGTTCCTCACCGGACCCAAGACCCGCTGGCATCTGCGGAAGGCGTATCTGCGGCCTGTGCCCGCCATTTTTCTGCCCTGTCTGGCCCTGGGCCTGTCGCCCTTTATCATGCAGTCCACAGAGAGCCTGATCGCCGTGTGCTTCAATTCCTCCCTGCTGAAATACGGCGGGGATATCGCCGTGGGCGCCATGACGGTGCTGACCAGCGTCATGCAGTTTGCCATGATGCCCCTCCACGGCCTGACCCAGGGGTCCCAGCCCATCATCAGCTACAACTTCGGCGCCCAAAATGCCCAGCGGGTGCGGGATGCCTTCCGCTGCCTGCTGCGGGCCTGCCTGGCCTACTCCCTGTCGCTGTGGGCGCTGGTGCAGCTGTTCCCCCGCTCCTTCGCGCTCATCTTCAACAACAATCCCGCCTTGGTGGAATATGCCGCCTGGGCCATCCGCATCTACATGGCCGCCACCGGCATCTTCGGCATCCAGGTCGCCTGCCAGCAGACCTTTGTCGCCCTGGGAAATGCTAAGACCTCCCTGTTTCTGGCGGTCCTGCGGAAGGTCATCCTCCTGATCCCCCTGATCTACATCCTGCCCCTCTTCTTTGCCGACAAAGCCTTCGCCGTCTTTCTGGCGGAGCCGGTGGCGGACTTCCTGGCCGTCTGCACCACCGCATCCATGTTTGCCGTCCAGTTCAAAAAGAGCATGAGCGCATTGGAAAACGGCTCCGGCATTTCTTAAGAGAGACACAGTCGGCGCCCTGGAAAAACGACAAAAAGGCGCCTCCTGCCACAGCAGGAGGCGCCTTTTTATGTCAGTGTCAGGATGATGTCCGCAAAGGGCGTGCCAATCAGCGCTGGCCGTCCTCGCACTTGGCCTCAGACTTCTGCAGGCCACCGATACGGCCAACGCCGTTCACAGTGGCATGGGGACGGCCGCCGTCGGTCAGGACCACAGCCATGATAATCTCGTCAGCTCTGGGAGCATCGGGGACAGAGACCTCGACGGAGCCGTAATGGGTGCGGACGAAAGCGGCATCCTTGAAGTGGATGGAGATGTCCAGGGAAGCGCCGATGCCGGCGACCTTCTCGTTGGAGGGGATGATGGACTTGCCGCCGCCGATGGCCGCGCGGATGGTCTTGCCGGCCTTGGGATGCAGCATGGCGGAGGAATGCTCCAGCTCGCCGTCGGTGCCGACGATGCAGCCCTTGCCGTAGGTCTCGACGTTCTCAGCGCCCAGCAGCTCAGCGCCCTTGCGGGTCAGCAGGTCGCCCAGGTACTCACCGTACTCGGTCAGCTCGCTCAGGTCCTCCTGCCACTTGCCGGCATACGGATTCTTGATGACGGCCGCCACAGAGACGGTCTTCAGGCACTTCTTGTCGCCGTTCTCAACGGGCATATCAGCGCCGCCTTCGAGATAGATCTCTTCCAGGTTGGTAACGATCTTGCGAATCTTGGGTTCTTTCATGATAATTCCTCCTATTTTAATAATATCAAACTCTCAATCCAATCAGACTGGATACGGTCTTAGCAGGGCTTTCTCTTGGCGGGGGGCGTGTTGCTGCTCTTCTTGACGTTGATCTTGCCATCGATGATGACATAGCTCAGGCCGGGCAGGTCGCCGGCGGCGAAAGCGCCCAGAGCGTCGTCAGCCACAGAGCCCATGGGGGCGTCCATAATCAGCAGGTCGGCTTCCTTGCCAACGGCGATGGTGCCGCGGTTCAGGCGGTCATAGACCTTCGCGGGGTTGCCGGTGGCCATGGCAACAGCGACAGCGGGCTCGATGCCGCCCATGGAGGCAGCGAAGGAGATGTTGCGCATGATGCCCAGGGGGATGATGCCGGTGCCGGAGGGAGCGTCGTTACCGAAGATGACACGGCCCAGCTGGCCCTTCTCGGTGGCGCGCTTCAGCACGTAAGTAGCAATCTTGGGGTTGCCGCACTGCACGATCTCCATGGCGAAGGGAGTCTCGTCCATGATGCGGTCCACCTCATGCTCGGGGATGGCGGTGGGGCCGCCGTTGATGTGGGAGACCACATCGGGCTTGGTCTTGATCACGTCGTCAGCGGTAACAGTGGAGCTGCCGGGGATGGAGGTGCCGCCGGTGTGCATCTGCACCTTGAAGCCGTACTTGTGGGCCCACTCCACCATGGGAGCAGCCAGCTCGGGATTGTTGACGGAGCCCAGGCCGATCTCGCCGACGACCCAAACGCCTTCCTTGGACAGGTCCTCAAAGTCCTTCTCCACCAGGCCCTTTTCCATGATCAGGGCGCCGCCCTCGACCTTCACGCCGGCGGGCTTGGCGTTGGCGAAGCTCTTGTGGCCCACAACAGCCAGGGCCTTGGTGCCGGCGGGGTCCTTGGGACGGCCGGGGAAGTGGCACTCACCGGCGGAGATCATAGTGGTCACGCCGCCGTTCTTGGCGCTTTCAATGAAGCCGAAGGTCTTCTGGCGGGTGCCGTAACCGTCGGCAGTGGTAACATGCACGTGGGTATCCCACAGGCCGGGGGTGACGGTGGTTCCGTTGGCATCGACCACAGTCGCGTCCCCAATGTTAGCGAGGAGCTCCTCGCCGCCGATAGCGGAGATCAGATTGTCCTCCACCACGATGACGCTGCCCTCGAGAATAGGCTTCGTAATGTCACCGGAAACGATGGTTCCAATGTTCTTGATTACTAATGTTGCCATGATTGAACTCCCTTCTGCCGCAGTCTGCGCGGCAATTCATTATTTGCAACTCCTCTGTCAGATCTACCAACGGAGCATTTGCCAAATACAATAGATGAACTTCCAGGGTGCTCGTCCCCCTGTATCCGGCCGGATGCCGGACGAGACCTTTTTCCCTAAGTACCGTCCTCCCCCGCTCCCGGCGATTCAGCGCCGGGAGCGGGCGGCGGTATGATAACTCAAATGCCTGCGTGCAGCCATTCCGCACAGTCGATGATGTTCCGCCAATCTCTTTCCAGAGACTCTTCGGATAGGCGGCGCGGGGTCACTTACAGGTCCAGCTTATAGTCGCCTTCCTGAATCATGCCCTTCTTGCGCATGAACTCAGAGGTGAGCCAGGCAACAACGGCGGGGACAATGATGGAAATGATGATCAGGCCGATCCAGTCAAAAGCGCCGGCAGAGTAGGCGACTTCACCCTGGGCCGCAGCGGCCTCAGAGGGATTGATCCAGCCGGTGATGACACCGATGGGGCCGACAAAGCCGCAGGTGCCCATGCCGGAGGAGATGGCCGCGCCGTTCATCTTCAGCTTGAAGAGGCAAGTGGCAATGGGGCCGTTGACCACCGAGGCCACAACAGCGGGGAGCCACAGGACCGGCTTGCGGACCAGGTTCGGGACCTGGAGCATGGAGGTGCCGATGCCCTGGGCAGTCAGGCCATTGATGCCGTTCTCACGATAGGAGGCCACGGCAAAGCCCACCATGTGGGCGCAGCAGCCGGCCACGGCAGCGCCGCCGGCCAGGCCCACCAGGCCCAGAGCGGCGCAGATTGCGGCGGAGCTGATGGGCAGAGTCAGCACGATGCCCATGATGGCGGCGACCAGGATGCCCATCAGGAAGGGCTGCTGGTTGGTGGCCCACATGATGATGTTGCCCAGCCAGCTGGCGGCAGCGCCAATGGGGGGTGCGATCAGCGTGGCAACGAATACGCCGCCCACGATGGTGACAGTGGGAGTGACGATCAGGTCCACAGGGGTCCGCTTGGAGACCAGCTTGCCCAGGAACACAGCGATCAGCGTCACAAAGAACACGGCCAAGGGGCCGCCGGCGCCGCCAAGAGAGTTGGTGGCATAGCCGACTGCCAGGCAGGAGTAGATGACAAAGGGCGGCGCCTTCATGGAGTAGGCGATAGCGCCGGCCATTGCCGCGCCCTGCACAGCGTAGGCAAAGGTCTTGGAGTCGACCAGCAGCGCGAACTCCTGGCCCCAGATGCTGTAATTCAGGTCAAAGAGATATACGCCGATGGTGCTGAAGATCGTGCCGATCAGCAGGGACGCGAACAGGCCGTGGGCCATGCCGCCCAGACCGTCGATCAGGATCCGCTGAACAGAGAACTCAATGTTCTGCTCTTTGCAATACTTCTTCCAGCCGGTCAATTCAGTAGTGGTGTTTGACATAATTAAATTCCTCCCTCAATACGCGTTTCTTGGTATCTTTGCATGACAGTAAAGGTACTAGAGGCGCGGGTACGCAGGGCTGCCTCTGGCGGGCCCCGCCGCGTTCCGGCGGGCCATGAGTTATGTTGAAAGCACCCTTAGGGAAAAGTACTTTTAACCTTGGGTCTCCTGCTTTTCCTTCCAGGCCTTCACGATGTCGGCGGGGAAGATGGGCGTGGAGGTGAAATTGCTGCCGATCGCGTCGTTGATGGCCGCGACGGTGGCGGGGATGCTGGGGATCAGTGCCGGCTCGCCGACGCCCTTGGCGCCGAAGGGACCGGCCTCACCCTCGCTGCTGACCACGATGGGATACACCACAGGGACGTCCATGCTGGTCTCGATGATGTACTTGGACAGCGTGGGATTTTTGATGGCCAGGGTCTTGGGGTCGATATCGATCTTCTCGCTGATGACAAAGCCGGTGCCCATGGCGGTGCCGCCCTCGATCTGGCCCTCCACCAGCTTGATGCCGATGGGGGTGCCCACGTCGTGGGCAGAGACCGCTTTGAGCAGGGAGACCTCGCCGGTATCGGTGTCCACCTCCACCTCCAGGATGCAGGTGGCGTAAGAGTACAGCTCATAGGGGACGCCGGACATGTCCGCGGGGTTCAGATAGGTGGTCTTGGGGTTGTAGTAGCCGGCGCCCACCGCCAGACGGCCCTTTTTGCCCATGGCTGCCATCAGCGCGGGATAGGTCATCCGGATGGACTCATCCTTGCTGCTGTAGATCTCCCGCTTGCGGAAGACCAGGTCCTCCTCGGGGACATTCAGTTCCTCGGAGGCGGTGCGCTTCAGCTCGCCCATGGCCGTCTGGCAGGCGTTCTTCACCGCGTTGCCGGTGATAAAGGTCTGGCGGCTGGCGGAGGTGGCGCCGCCCTCGGGGGCGTACATGGTGTCCGCCCAGCTCACCTGGATATCCTCATAGTTCAGGCCCAGCGTCTCCGCGGCCACGGAGGCCGCCATGGTGGAGGAGCCCTGCCCGATATCCGCCGCACCCACCGTCACATGGACGCTGGTATCCGGCAGCACCTGCACAAATGCAGCGGCGGGATTGGGAAGACCGGTATTGCCGACGCCGTAGAACATACAGCCGACGCCTGTTCCTCTTCTTTTCATATCAAGTCCTCCCTTATTCCGTCTCTTGCAGGCGTTCCAAAGCCTCGGGCATAACCTCCGCGGCCTTGTCACGTGCCTGTGTCAGCGTATCCAGGAAGCCGACGCTCTCCGTCAGCTCCTGTCCGGTGGGGATCACGGAGCCCACGCGGTGGGCGTTGATCATCCGGATCTCCAGCGGGTCCATATGCAGCGCCTTTGCCAGGGCGGTCATCTGTCCCTCATGGCACACGGCGGCCTGGGGCACGCCGAAGCCGCGGAACGCGCCGCACATGGGGTTGTTGGTATAGGCGAACACCGCATGGCAGCGAACATTGGGGCATTCGTAGGGGCCCACGATATGCACCGGCGCGCGGCCGATGACCGCGGGGGCATAGGAGCTGTACGCACCGGCGTCGCAGGTCATGTAGCAGTCCACCGCCACCAGCTTGCCGTCCTTGGTGGCGCCGGTCTTGCACTTCATGGTCATAGGATGGCGCTTGGAGGAGACCATAGTGGACTCCGTGCGGGAGCGGACCATCTTCACCGGGCGCTTGGTATACAGCGCCAGCAGCGCACAGTGCAGCTGCACGCTGATATCCAGCTTGCCGCCGAAGCCGCCGCCGGTGACGGCCTGCTTCACACGGACGCGGTTCTGGGGCACGCCCAGCATCGCCGCCACCTCGTTGCGGTCATAGTGGGCGTTCTGGGTGGAGACGATCACGTTCATAACGCCCTGCTCATCCAGATAGGCGATGCCCGCGTCGGGCTCGATGAACATGTGGGACAGGATGTGGGTGGTGTAGGTGTTCTCCACGATGACGTCGCACTTTTCCCACGCCTCGTCCACATTGCCGTATTCCAGATGCTTTGTCACGTTGACATTGGTGTCGCCGTGGACCTTGGGAGAATCCTCCTCCATGGCCCGCTCGAAGGTGGAAACAGCTTCCAGCTCCTCATATTCCACCTCGATCAGGTCCAGAGCCTCGTGCACCAGCTCCGGGGTCTCCGCCGCCACCACGGCGATGGCGTCGCCATACCGGCGGACCTTGTCATCCACCAGGCAGGGCTCATCCTTGAAGATGATGCCGAAGCGGTTCTTGCCGGGGATGGCGGTGTGGTCCAGCACACAGGCCACACCGGGCAGGGCCCGGGCCTTATCCATGTTCAGCTTTTTGATATAGGCGTGGGGTACGGTGCTGCGAAACACACCGCCGTAAAGCATGTTGGGCATCTTGTAGTCCGCCGCGAATTTTGCGGTGCCCAGCACCTTTTCCAGCGCGTCAACTTTTACGTGGTCCTGCGCGAGAACGGCATAGTCCTTCATGCTTACGCCTCCTTTCTCTTTCTCTCAGCAGCCAGCAGTACGGCTTCGACGATCTTGGCATAGCCGGTGCAGCGGCACAGGTTGCCGCTCATGGCCTGCTTGACCTCCTCTTCCGTGGGGTCCGGATTCTTGGCCAGCAGCACCTCGGCGGTGAGGATCATGCCAGGTGTGCAGAAGCCGCACTGGACAGCGCCCGTGTCCATGAATGCCTGCTGCACCACGTCGGGCTTGCCGTCCACGCTGATACCCTCCAGGGTGACGATGTCAGCGCCCTCGGCCTGACCGGCCAGCACGCAGCAGCTGGTCACTGTCTCGCCGTTGAAGATCACGGTGCAGGCGCCGCACTCGCCCTCGCTGCAGCCCTCCTTGACGCTGGTCAGGTTCAGGTCCTCCCGCAGCATATCCAGCAGGCGCTTATTGGGGGCGGTCTCCACAACCACAGGCTTGTGGTTCACCGTGCAATGTACTGTGATCTTGTTCATTCCTGCACCTCCTCAATGCCCAGCTGTCCCAGGACATCCGCGAACAGCTTCTTGTAAACGCCCTGGGCGCCCTCTTTCTTGTAAAACACGGACCAGGGACGGGAGCGGTTGGCCTCCAGGATCTGGTCGTGCATAATGGGCAGGGTCTCCAGCATGGTGGCGTAGGTCAGCTTCTTGCCCAGCAGATGCTCCTCACAGGTGGCGAAGTGCATGGGATACCGTCCCAGCGCGCCGCCCCGCATGGAGACGTGGGTGCAGACGCCGTTATCGTCCACGGTGACCACCATGCAGCCGCCGATGACGCTGATGGCCAGGGACTTGCGCTTGGCCAGCTTGTAAAAGGCGGTGGCGGTATGCTTCGTATCGGGGACGGGGAAGGAGATCTCCGTCAGCAGTTCATCCGCAGCCAGGATATTGCGCTTCTGGGCGCCCTCTCCGGCCAGGAAGTCGTTGATGTTCATGGTGCGGGTGCCCCGGACGCTGCGCAGCGTCACGTCGGCGTTCAGCGTCACGCAGGCCGCCAGGCCGTCGCCCGCCACGGAGGACTGGGCGATATTGCCGCCGATGGTGCCCAGGTTCCGGATCTGGGGAGAGCCCACCTGACGGGTGGCTTCGTACAGGATGCGGACCTTTTCCTTGATGGTCTGGTCCGCCGCCAGACTGGCGTGAGTCGCCATGGCGCCGATGCGGAGCACACCGTCCTCCACGCGGATGTAGTCCAGCTCTTTGATCTGCTTCAGATCGATCACGACTGCTGGAGCGGCTTTGTACTCGTTCAGCTCCAGGACCAGGTCCGTTCCGCCGGCGATGACGGAAACGCTGTCCTGATACTTGTGCATCAGCTCAAGAGCCTCATCCACAGTCGTAGGCGCATAAAAATCAAATGGCTTCATGTGTGGATTTCCCTTCTATCAATTTAGTTTCTGCCGCCGCTCGCGGCAGGGGGGATCAGTTTTCCTTGGGGGCGCGGATCTCAACGCCGCACAGCTTCTCCCAGACCTTGATCACCGCGGACATGTCCTCGCCGCCAAGGCCGGCGGCCCGGGCCTGCTCATACACAGAGATGCAGGTGTTGGACATGGGGATGGGCACGTGGGTGGTGCGGCTGGCCTCCTGGGCCAGGGTCAGGTCCTTGTACTGGACATCCAGGGCAAAGCCGGGTTCAAAGGCGTCGGCCATCACGAATTTCTTCATCTTCGCGGTCAGGGCGTAGCTGTTGCCGGAGGAGGTGCTGATGATATCGTACATGGTGTCGGGGTCCAGACCGCACTTGGCGCCCAGGACCAGCGCCTCCGCCAGGGAGGCCATGTTGGCGCCCAGCAGCATGTTGTTGACGATCTTCATGGCGTCGCCCATGCCCACACCGCCGATGTGGTGGATGCGCTTACCGATGGCCTGCAGAACGGGCTCCACCTTGGCGAAGGTCTCATCGTCAGCGCCCACCATGATGGTCAGGGTGCCGGCCTCGGCGCCCACGGTGCCGCCGCTGACAGGGGCGTCGATGTACTTCACGCCCTTCTCGGCGGCGATCTTCGCCATCTTCTGGGTGGTGGCGGGGGCCACGGAGGACATATCCACGATGATGGTGCCGGGCTTGCAGGCGGCCAGCACGCCCTCGGGGCCGCACATCACGCTCTCCACGATGGCGCCGTTGGGCAGCATGGTGAAGGCCACGTCCACCTCGGCGGCCAGCGCCTGGTTGGTGGGGCAGTGCTTGGCGCCCAGCGCCACCAGCTGCTCCACCAGCGCGGGGACCAGATCGTTGACATAGGTATCAAAGCCAGCCTTGACCACATTGGTCGCCATATGCTTGCCCATACGGCCAAGACCGATAAATCCAATTTTCATAGCTGCGTTCTCCTTATTTTGAATTACCCTGGACGTCGGCCGCCCTGGGGTGTTTCAGGTGTTGTTCAGCGGCTCCGGCACCCACAGCTGCAGGCCCTGGATATCCGCCGCCGCAGAGACGAGGTTCCCGCGCTCCAGCTGCCGCAGGGCCTCCTGGTGGACCTGCTCCAGACCCTGCCGGATCTCCCGCTCCTCCAGGGCCTCCACCTGCCGGACGATGCGGAGGGCGGCGATGTCGCTCTCCGGTTCCAGCTCTCCGGCAAGGCACGTGTGCACCCGGGGGGAGTCGATGTAGGAGCAGTTGGCGATGTGGGTGGCACAGGCATCCGCCAGGGCGCAGCGGTGGGAAAACACTGTCACAGAGTTTGCGATGCCCCGGGTCAGGCTCCGCCCGCCCAAGCCGCTGGTGCAGACGCCGCCGATGCCGTCCTCCGCCCGCAGGGTGACGACCTGGGAGATGCTCCCGTTCAGGTCCGGAAGGATGCCCATCCGCATCTGCTGGCCGGGTCCCAGGCGGAGCGCCACGTCCCCGCCGTTGTTCACGGCCACAAATTCCGCTCCCTGGGCGAAGATCCAGTCGGCCACCGCGTCGGCCACCGTACCGGCCACCGCCGCCATGGGGGTCAGCGTCTCCTCGCCGGTGGCCAGCACCGCCTCGGCCATGACCCGCGGCAGTCCCTCCAATTGGGAGAAGTCTCCCTCCCCGGGATACTGCCGCAGAACGGACAGGGCCTTGGCGATCTCCCCCAGCGCGTCCTGGATCAGCGGGAAGGCCGCTTTCGCCAGGTCCACGGCCGGGGCGCCCTGCCGGCGGGCCGTGATCACCATGGACGTGGGTCCATAGTCCACGAATACCCGCCCGTCAGGCAGCTCGTGCAAATATTCACTCACGGTTATTTCCGGTACTCCGGGAAGTCCTCGACGTTTTTGATCTGATCCATGTGGCCGCCGATCTTCTCATAGTCGGCCTTGGTCATGGTGTACTCCACGGGGGCCACAGTGGCGGGAGTGGGCACCCAGGTGAAGGCCTTGTTGATCACCTTGGCGGTGTCCACCATGAAGTTGATGCCGCCGCCGGGATAGACGAACGCGGGAGCGCCGCCGATGGTCAGCCGGGCGCGGCCGTCGTGGACCGCCTCGGTGATGGCAACGGGGTGCTTGCACACGCCGCCCCGGGCGGAGCCGCCGGTGCCGCCGCAGTACAGAACGCTGGTCGTGGATCTCTGGCAGTTCTCCTGGATGGTCTTGGCCACCTTGGCGGCCTTCTCAGTCATGGGGATCTCCTTGACGTCGCCGTCCTCCTGGACCTCGAACAGGGCGGCGATCTCGCCGGTGGTGTTGGTGACCAGGATGGTCATGCCGGCGTGGGCAACGGACATGTCGACGCTCTTGATGGCGTCCCGGGGCGTCTGCAGCACCGTGCCGCCGATGCCGTCGCCGTGGCCGCCGAAGTACCGGCCCACCGTGCTCTTGGTGGCATTGGGAATGACGCCGGACCACTTCATGCCGACCTCACGGCCAGCCAGGTGCTCGCTGAACAATCCGGTGACGTGGTGGTCGATGACGATGCACTCGTCCACGCTCTCCTTCATGATGTCCGCCAGCAGGCCGATGGTGGCGCTGCCGCAGCCGATGCGCATGGTCTGCTCCTCCACGCCGTTGATGACAGGGGCCTTGCCCTGCTGGCAGCGGATCTTGATGGCCTTTTTATCCTCGGTCTTGACCGTCAGCTCCACTTCCTCGCCGTTGGCCAGGGCGCAGATGGTGCGGGCGGTGGCAAAGCCGCCGTCCTTGGCGGTCAGGCGGTTGGCGCCGCCCACATAGACCATTTTGGAGCCGTATTCCTCGGTCTGGACCATGCCCACGGGCTTGCCCTCGCAATAGACCGTGGCGCCTTCTTCGCCGATGTATGTATTGGTGTCCAGCTTCACCAGAACGCCGCTGTAGCTCAGGGGCGCCTCGGTGACGG
Source organism: uncultured Dysosmobacter sp. (assembly GCF_947631635.1). Lineage (GTDB taxonomy): Bacteria > Bacillota > Clostridia > Oscillospirales > Oscillospiraceae > Oscillibacter. Next base: position 54,630 of record NZ_CANRMB010000006.1, on the reverse strand, counting down.
TGGTGACCACGTCCACGCCGTCCCGCTTCTCGCAGACGATGTGGGGGGCGGGCCGGATGCAGGGATAGTTGGTGCCTGCGCCCACGGCGGTGATGATGGGCTTGCGGATCTTCTCATCCACCTCTACCTGGGGCAGGGGCTCCACCACCAGTGCGCGGTTGCGCACCAGCTTGCCGCCCTCATTGGTGTAGCGCTTGCAGGCGCCGGTAGACCCAACGGGGATCTTGCACTGGACAGAGCAGGAAGAGCACTGCACGATGCCCTCGGTCTGTTCGTCGTTTTCGATCACGCCGAAGGGGCATACACGGCGGCAGATGTTGCACTCCACGCACTTATCCGTGATGCGCACATACTTCTGGCCGTTCTCTTCTCCGGCGACGATCGCTTCGATGGGGCAGTTTTTCATACAGATGCGGCACTTCTTGCACAGGTCCTCTTTAATTCTCAGCATGGTCCTCGTCCTCCTTGTTTCCACTCAAATCGTTGTGGTGATCCATGGTTTCCCCTTTTACTTTAGGATACTGCAATCCCAAGTTCTTGACAAATACAAAAAAGATTAGGCTCAGGGCGTTTTCATTTAAAAAACGTTAAGAACTGACATAATTACAGAAAAAACCGCCCCGTTTTTGTTCACTCTTTACAGTTTTCTGCGGGGGCAACTGGTGTGCGGAAGCCTGATCCGCTTATTTCCTGCCCACGCAGAGCAGCTGGGTGCAGCGCCGGATGCCGTCCTTTTGGCAGCGGTCCTGGATCTCCAGCGCCTCCCGCTTCAGCGCCTCGTATTCCGGCCGTCCGGCGATCTTCTCCACCTCTGCCGCCAGCTTCCGGTTCTTGGCCTCCAGCTTGGCGTCATAGGCCGCGTCCTCCTGGAAATCCGTAAACGTCATGTCTTTCAGGGGGAGGGTGCGGAAGATCTCAATGATCTCCTCCCGCTTCCAGGTCCGGCGCTGGTAGCTGCCCAGCAGACAGTCCAGCTTCGCCTCCAGGGTGTGCTGGGCCTCATGCACCTGCTGGGCTGCGTCCTGGCCGTCACGGTACATCTCATTGAGGACAAAAAAGCCGCCCGGTTTCAGCACCCGCAGCATCTCCGCAAGGACCTTGCCGTAGTCCTCGATGTGGTGCAGGGTGTTGGAGAGGGCCACCACCTCAAAGGTATCGTCGGGATAGTCCATGGCAGCGGCATCCATCTGCTCAAACAGCAGTCCCTTTTCCGCGAACTTCTCCCGGGCCTTCTCCGCGGCAGAGGCGTCGTTGTCGATGCCGATCACCTCCGAGCCCACCGGCATGGCCTCCGCCAGGCGGACGGCAAATTCCCCGAACCGGGTCCCCACATCCAGCGCCTTGCCGGGGCGCACCCCCGGCAGGACCTCTTTCCATACGATCATCTGCATGTTCTCCTTTTTTAAGGATATACGTCCAACGGCAGCTTATGACAGAGCGGTTGGAAAACGCTCCGGCGGCAGCCGTTATTCTTTTAAAAGTTCTACGAATATTCAGCCGCCCTGCCGCAGGCAAGCGACAGGGCGACCCATGATACGATGTATTATTGTACCACAACGATCCCCAGACGCTTCGCGGCCTCCTGTGCCTTTTCCAGACTGGGCACGGCGTTGCGCAGCACCAGCCGTCCGCCGCCCCGGTTCAGGGAGTCCACCTGCACGGTGTTGCCCTGGTCAGTGACAAGCGTGACCTTCTGGATGCTGGGCTCATGGCCCTCTACGATCTCCACCTCAACGCCGTCGGCCTTCACCATGTCCACAGCCTTTTCATACATCTCATGGTCCGCGGTGGACGCGCCGTAGACGGCGCCCATCAGTACGCCGGGGATGTTGATGGTCCGGCGGGCGAACAGCTCGGGATACAGCTCTACGGTGATCTTGCGCACCTTTTCGCCCTCGTTCAGCAGCTCGTGGGCGATGCGGCCGCAGTTGGTGGGGCTTCCCACCGCCTGGCTGCTGCCGCCTACCACGGCGTCGCCAAAGGTGCTCAGCACATTGCCGGCACCCTCGGCCAGCTTCTTGGAGATCTCTCCGGCCTTTTTCAAGGTCTCCTCGATCTGCTTCTTCTCCGCGTCCCGGACCTCCTGGCTGACCAGGGACTCCACGGCGGCGGTGCGCTGGAAGAAGGGCTCCATGTACTCCACCACGGTGGGGACGATGTTCTTGGCAGAGGCTACGTGGACCAGGGAGGCCATGGAGAGCATCACGTCAAAGGGAACGTTGACGTTCATATCCACCGCCATGCAGATGCGGGCGGCGTACATGCCGATCAGGATGGCGCCGCCCACATGGGTGGTGCACAGCGCCGGGACCAGCACCCGGGGGGTGCAGGGCACGCCGATGGTGGGGGACATGGCCAGGACCATGGCCTTCTCCATCTGCTCCGGGGTGCCGCCCTCCAGTGCCACAGTGGCGGCGGCCACGCAGGCGGAGCCCGCGCCGAAGCCCTCCATGTTGCAGCCGGTGGTGACCTTGCCCACCCGGAACAATCCGCCGATCTTCAGCATCAATGCGGCGATCTCGGCGATGGTCTTGGCGTCCACGCCGGTATCCATCATGGCCCGGATATAGCCCGTGTAGGGGCAGGAGTCGCCGGTGCCCGCGCAGGGGCGCATGCCGATGCAGTGGTTGCCGATCTCCGCGCCCACGGTGTACATCAGCGCCTTATCCAGGAACTCCTCCTTGAAGCATACGCCGGGGCCCTTTTCCCGCAGCTGGGAGGCCACGTTGCCCAGCAGGAAGCTGTTGCCCTCCGTGACGCCCAGCTCCACAGCTTTCAGGTTGTGGGCGTATTCGTCCATCACGCGGTTGAGCAGCTCCTCCCGGGGCAGCCCGGTGCTGATCTCGTTCTCCACGAGGACCACATCCACCACCCGGGTGTTGTGCTCCTTCGCCAGTGCGATGGTCTCGCCCATGGTCAGGGGCATTTTCGCCTTGACCGCGCTTCTCAAATCAGACATTTCGTCACCTGCCTTCAGCAGTTATTTGACCACCCGGCCGGTGGAGTAGTTGGCCTCGATCTCCCGGATGCGGGGCAGGCCCATGATCTCGTTGAACTTGGGGAAATCGATCATCTGGTCGATCATGGTCTCGGTGGTCTTGTCACGCTTCAGGCCTTCCCACAGGTCCACCATGGCCTTGGTGGTCACATAGACGGAAGCCGTGGGATAGATGACCAGGTTGTAGCCGAACTCGGACAGCTTGTCATAGGTGAACATGGGGGTACGGCCGCCCTCGACCATGTTGGCCAGGGTCAGAACGCCGGGCAGCTCGGTGTTGATGCGGCGCATCTCCTCCTCGCTCTCGGGAGACTCGACAAAGATGATGTCGGCGCCGGCTTCCTTGTAAGCGTGGGCACGCTCCAGAGCCACATCAATGCCGTGGACGGTGCGGGCATCGGTACGGGCCATGATCATCATGTCACCCTGGCGGGCATCGCAGGCAGCCTTGATCTTACCGACCATCTCCTCCATGGAGACAACCTCACGGCCGATCATGTGGCCGCACTTCTTGGGCATGACCTGGTCCTCCAGCTGGATGACGGCCACGCCGGCCTTCTCATACTCGCGGACGGTACGCATGACGTTCACGGCGTTGCCGAAGCCGGTATCGGCGTCAGCCACCACGGGCACGCCGGCGCACTCCACCATGTTGGCGGCACGGGCGACCATCTCGCTCATGGTCATCAGGCCCACGTCGGGCTTGCCCAGGTGGCTGGCAGACTGGCCGTAGCCGGTCATGTAAACAGCGTCAAAGCCCAGCTGGCCAATGATTTTGGCGGTCAGCATATCGTGGGCGCCAGGAGCAACGATGGTCTTCTTGGCGGCGAACAGTTCGCGCATCTTCTGAGGTCCGTTCATAATATTAATCTCCTATTTCTGTTAAATTGTAATTATTCTGTTGCCGGAGCAGCTTCTCCGGAAACATATTTCTTCAAAAAGCGCAGGGCGGCGTCAGGATAGTGTTTTCCCAAAACGCCCATGGCGTACAGCAAATAGCTGCGGTCCAGGATCACCTGGGGCTCATACAGGGGCAGCAGGGAAATGCCCGGTTCCGCGAAGCAGCGGCGCACCAGTGCCTTGGCTTTGTCCTCATCCGAATGGACAAAGATACCGCCCACGCAGAGCACCCGCTCCACATTGCGCAGATCCCGGCCCACTGCCTCACCAGCCAGCAGACCCATGATAGGATCCGCCTTTTCAATGTAGTGGCCGGCGTGGCGCCGCAGGGCCGTGTTGACGGCACAGGTGGCCAAGGCGCGCTCCAGAGACTTTTCCACTTCCCCCTGCGGGATGTAATCCGGATGGTCCTCCAGATGCTGCGCGAAGTCCAGCACCTGGTCAGGCGTGACGTCGCTCTCCATATCCATGGCACGGATGATGGCATTGGGGCCTACAGCCTCGGGAATTCCGGTGGCGCTGACCCGCAGGCCCAGGTTGCCCTCCACTGTCCGGTAAGAGAACTGCTTCTCGTTGTTGATCACCAGGCCCCGCTCTTCGATGGCCAGCTTATCCAGCTCCGGCAGGGCCGAGTGGATGTCTGACGTGGCCCCGCCGATGTCCACCAGGATCAGAGAGCCGACGCCCTCCTCCTCATAGGTGCCCTTTGCCAGCAGCTCGCTGGCCAGCAGTACTGCGCCGGGGGTGGGGACCACGGTTCGATCAGCCAGGGTATCCCGGAAGTCCAGCAATCCCTTGGCCCGGGTAATCTGCTTGATGAACTGCTCATGAATGGCCTCGCGGGCGGGCTTCACATTCAGCTCATGAATGGTGGGCATGATGTTGGGCACCCGGACATAATTGACGCCGGCCTTGCCGAGCTTTTCGGCCACGTCCCGTTGGGCATACTTGTTGCAGGCGATGATGACCGTGGCCTTGGTGTGGAGCTTGCAGATCATATCCGCATTCTCCAGCACGCAGGTCTCGTCACCGCCATCGGTGCCCCCGGACAGCAGAATGATATCCGGGTTGATCTCCATCAGCACTTCCTGCCGGTAATCCAGCGGCTCGTCTGCGGAAACCACCTGCATCACGCGGGCGCCGGCGGTCATGGCCACCTCCTTGGCCGCCTTGGCAGTGACTCTGGGCATGTAGCCCAGGGCAACCATCCGCAGGCCGCCGGCGGCACTGCAGGAGCTGTAGCGCTTTACGAATTTATCAAACTCCACGCCCTGCGCCCGGATGGCAGCCTCCGCCTTGCCTGCGCCCTCCAAGATGTTCTCCAGGGTGGTGGGGGACTGTCCCCGGCCCAGGAACGTAAATTCGTCGTGGTCCAGACGGAAGGCGGCTGCTTTGGTATAGGTGCTGCCTACATCGTATACAAGAATATTTGCCAGCATTGGTCTAACCTCTTTTCCCGTCCCGGAGCCAAGCGGTTCTGGGGCGGACACGGTTGATTGGATTACTCGAAACGAGCCTGCTCCAGCAGCGCATAGCCTTCCATCAAGCGGCGGGCGGTGCGGACGATGGCAGCCTTCTTGACATTGTTGTTTTCATCCACCTCGGAGTAGCAGGGAATCATGCCGGCGGGGTGGCCAATGCGAACCAGCTCGGGAGGATTGTCATTATGCAGCACCTGATTGACCAGCGTGCCCTTGATCTTGGCGGCCACGCCTGTGCAGACGGTGGCAGTGCCGGCATAGGTCTTATGCAGCACCTGCATAAACATCAGGCGGGAAACCAGATCAACCTCTTCCTTCTTGATGGTCTTCTTCTCGGGAGGATAGTAGTAATCCTGAGCCTCGGTGATGAAAGCGACCATGGGGAAAGCAGGGCTGTTCTTGGTGGCGTCTTCCAGGTCCTTGGCCATACCGCACTTGACGCATGCGATTCCACGGATCTCTTCCAGATACTTCAGAAGGTCAGCGTTGCCGTCGATCTCCTCCTGACTTTCTGTGCCCTTCATGCCGACGCTCTCAGCCCGGACGAAGATCACGGGGTTGGCGCAGTCAACGATAGAAGCCTCAATGGGGCCGCGGCTGGTCTCGATGACGTCCACCACATTGCCGGTGGGCAGGAGCTTGCCGGTAGCAGCGCCGGCAGTGCCGGACATATCCATCTGAATGGGGGCAGCAGTGCCGGGCACACCGGCGATTTCGGCATCGCCGGTAACCTTTGCCTTGCCGTTCTCCACCAAAACGTAGGACTTCATCATCTTCTGGGTGTTGGTCTGCCAGATGGTGACCTCGTTGAGACCCTCATGGCTGCGGACGATGGACTCATCGATCGCAAAGGGGGCCACGCCGGAAGAGATGTTGCCGCAGTTGCCGTTCCAGTCTACCTTGGCATCGGTGATGGACACCTGCGCAAAGGTATAGTCCACATCAGCGCCGGGCACAGAGCCGGGGCCGATGATAGCCAGCTTGCTGGTCAGAGGGTCAGCGCCGGCCAGGCCGTCAATCTGACGCTTATCGGGGGAACCAAAAATGTTCAGAACAACTTTATCGCGCTCGGGACCGGGAGCGGGCAGATCGTTTTCCTTCAGGAAGATGCCCTTGCTGGTGCCTGCGCGCATAATCACGCAGGGAATCCTAAACTGATCCATATTGAAAACTCCTTCGAAAATATATTCTGTAAACTTACTTGCCCTGTTTTGCCTCGATCAGCTGGGTAATCTTCTCCACACACTGCTCGGGGGTGGAGTCGGGTCCGAAGAAGGCGTCCACGCCCATGAAGCCGACGCCCTCCTTTGTGATCTTCTCCTCGTACATCCGATGCTCCTCTTCCTTCTCCGCGATACGGCCGCCGGCCCAGACCACGGTCTTGTCCCGCAGGCCCAGCTCCTTCAGGCGCTTCTCCACGCGGGGGAACAGGGTGACGCCCAGGCCCAGCAGGTTGGACACGCCCACCGCGTCCGCCTTGACCTCCGCGGCCACCTCGGCCACGGTCTCGGGCAGGTTCATGCCCCGCAGGAACACCACGTCATAGCCGGCGTCCTGGAACGCCTCACGCACCACGTTGATGCCGTTGACATGGGCGTCCGCGCCGACGGTGGCCAGGACGATCTTCTCCTTCCGCGTGGGCGGTTTTTCGATGTGCACGGTGACGTGCTCCTTGGTGATGGGGCAGCGGGTGGGGTCCACGCCCAGGGGGGTGTAGCCCTCCACATAGCGGGTGATGCCGTCGGGGTCCCGGTTGGTCTTGACATAGCGCTTCAGGTCCCAGCCGCCGGCGCGGGGCGTATCCATCATGCCGCTCTTGCCGCCCTCCACGATGAGGTCGATCAGTTCTTCGTCGGTCCACTGCTTCCAGAACTCCTCTGTCAGGCAGCCGGGCTTCAGGCTGTGGGCGGGCAGGTGCAGCACGGCTTCCAGAACGGCGAAGGCCTCGTCCATCATCATGGCCTCGTACTCGTCGATCTTGGGGGACTCGATGCCGGGGTTGTAGGTGCGGCGGAACACATCCTCGCTGGCCCAGACTGCCTGGCCCATGGAGTCGCCGGTGGGGATGCCCACGGACTCGGCCGCCTTGGGACGGTAGAAGTTGGCGCCGCCCAGCTTGGCGGCGATGGCCATGCGGGCGAAGTGGGCCTGCTCGGCGATCAGGTTGCCCGGCGGGTTCTGGAAGGTCTCGGGCACCACGATCAGGCTCTTGGAGAGCATGTTGTGGCGGAAGGCCCGCATGATGGCCAGGTCGCGGTAGAGGTTGTTGCCGCCCACGTTCATCTGGATGCCGCTCAGCTCCCAGGGCAGGCCGCCGTGGGCCGCCAGGCCCTCGGCCAGCAGGCACATGGCGATGGCCATGCCGTCGGTGCCGCCGATGTTGTTGATGTGCTTATGGGTGTCCAGCTGGGCGAAGATCTTGTTCTCGCCGCAGATCTGGATGGCCTTGTAGCCGTTGACGACCTTGGTGCGGAAGTCATGGATGCCGCGGCCGCCGAAGTGGACATGGATGACCGGGCCGATGTCCGTGCCGTCAAAACCGGCGATCAGGGCGTTGAGGATGTTGATGTGGGCGGTATCGCCGGTGGCGTTGATACGCACGGGGTGCTTGGCGCCGCCGCCCATCTGGATGAACTCCCGCTCGCCCTTGGGGGTGATGCCGCCCTTGCCCCGGGACTGCTCGATCAGCTCCCGGCCCTTCAGGGGGTCGATGTGGCGGGTGGCCTCGGAGTGGACGAACTGGAAGATGGTGTCATCGTACATGTCGGCATACTTGTAGATGTCACAGGACTCTTTCCAGGTCTCCTCCGCGGTGTTGCGGCCCAGGATGGGGTTCAGGCAGGGTACGCCGGTCTCCAGGGCCTTCTGGCCCAGCTCATAGATGCGGTAGCCGCTGCGGACCACACCGGCCACCTCGCGGGGATAGGGGGCGGGCAGGCCCACGACCTCGCCGTTTTCGTCCAGATCGGGCATCTCCACGCCAAAGCAGTCGGCATAGGCGCGGATGGTCTCAATATCCTCTTTAATGATTCGTTTGGTTCTCTCCTGCGGATCTTTCACAACGCAATCCTCCCTTTTCTCACTCTGTAATGCCCAGTTCGGCCCGAACACGGGGGATCAGGCCGCCATAGGACAGTGTCTTTACAACATTTTCCGCCATGGGCTGGAACTGCTTCGTCTCGCCGTTCACCGTGACGGTGCCCTGTTCCAGATCCACCTCGATCCGGTCTCCGGTCTTCAGGCCGTCCGCAACGTCCGCCACCCACACCGGCAGGCCGATGTTGATGGAGTTGCGCCGGAAGATCCGGGCAAAGCCCTTGGCGATCACCAGGGCGATCTTCGCCTGCTGCAGGGCGATGGGCGCCTGCTCCCGGGAGGAGCCGCAGCCAAAGTTCCGGCCCGCCACCAGGATGCACCCCGGCTCATAGACCGCTTTGAAGTCCACGCCCGCGAGACCCGCCATGGCAAATTTGCCGAGCTGGTCATAGGACTCCGCCATGGCGTAGCCGGGCAGGATCTGGTCGGTATCCACATCGTCCCCCAGGACGATCACTTTTCCCTTGATTTTATCCATCGTTGTCTCCTCCTTCGCTCACGCTTCCGGCACGGTGATCTTTCCGGCCAGCGCCGAAGCCGCAGCGGTGGCCGGCGACGCCAGATAGATATTTGCCTTCATGCTGCCCATGCGGCCGGGGAAGTTGCGGTTGGTGGTGGAAACCACCACGTCCCGGGCGCTGGTCAGGCCCTCATGGGCGCCGAAGCAGGAGCCGCAGCCCGGGTTCAGTACGGTGGCGCCGGCATCCCGGATGATCTTGCACCAGCCCCGCTTTTCCATCTCCTCCAGAATTTCCTTGGAGGCGGGGACCACCAGGGTGTTCACGTCGGGGTGGACATGCTTGCCCTCAAAGGCCTTCGCCACCTGCTCCATGTCGTTGAGGCGGCCGTTGGTGCAGCTGCCCACCACCACCTGGGTAATGGGAGTTCCGGCCACCTGGCTCACCGGCACCACGTTGGCCGGGGAGAACGGGCGGGCGATCTGGGGCTCCAGCGTGCCCAGGTCCAGCTCCAGGTCCTCCGCGGTGTCAGGCTCTCTCTCGGTGGTGCCGAAGAGGGTGATCATGCTGCCCAGCTCAATGCCCATGTTGCAGATGGTCATGCGCTCCGCCACGCTCAGTTCCTCGATGCCGGGGCCGGTGAACAGCAGCGCCCGGTCCACCAGGTGGTCGGTGCCGAACCTGCTGCCCAGGTACAGGATCACATCCTTGCCGAACACATTGCCGGGGCGCTTTCCGGTCAGATAGATCTGGACCACCTCGGGGACCTCCAGGTCCAGCTTGCCGGTGGCCATGGCCGCAGCCAGCTCCGTGGAGCCGACGCCCACGCCCACCGCGCCGTAGCCGCCGCAGGTGCCGGTGTGGGAGTCCGCGATGACCACCAGCTCGCCGGGCTGCGCCCGGTGCTTTTCATACATCAGCTGGTGGATCACGCCCTCGCCCCGCTGATAAATATGTACGCCAAACTCCTTGGCGAAGTCATCCATGGCCCAGACATTGTCCCGGGCCTTTTCAGAGGAGGCGGGATAGATGTGGTCCACGATCAGGGCCACACGGTCGGGATCGAACACCTTTTTCACGCCGATCTGCCGGAACATCTTGATGGCGATCGGGGCCGTCACATCGTGGGCTGCAACATAGCTGACACGGCAGCTCAGATCCATGCCCGGAGATACGGTCTCCTTTCCGGCGGCTTTCGCCAGATATTTTTCTACAAGGTTCATGGCTCTCACTCCATTCCAAAAATAATACTTTCCCAAAAATTCTTCGGCGGCAGGGCGGGGCAGGCACGCCGCCAGCTTCCGTACTGTTAACTTCCCATTTTCGATTGTACGGGATATTTGTCCAAATGACAAATACTTAAAATCTAACCGTTCGTCTTTGCTATATATTTTTTAAATCATATTCCGCCGCTCAAAGGGCCGCACGGACAAGCTTTTCGTCCGGCCAGTCCATTTTTTATATATATTGCACAAAACCACCGAATAGCACCCGAAAGTACAAGCGCCGGCCTGTCTGTGTCAGACAGGCCGGCGCGGACTTTTATTCCGAATACGCGGCGCTCCGCGGGGCCTTTGGAGCAGGGTTCACGCCTCCAGGCTGTATACGAACCGGCTGTCCTCCCGCACGTCGTCCAAGTAGCTGTCGTCGATGGAGGCCTCCTCAAAGGTCGCCATCCCGCACATGGCGGCGCAGGCCGCGGCAATGATCTCAAAGGCCAGCACACAGCCGGCGCCCTCTCCCAGCCGCATGTGCAGGTCCAGACAGGGATCGATCCCCAATTGTTCCGCCGCCACATGATATCCGGGTTCCTCCGCCGCATGGGAGGGGAACATGTACTTCACAGCCGTTGGGCAAAGCCGGGCCGCGCAGAGGGCCGCCACCGCGGAGACGAACCCGTCGATCACCACGGGGAGCCGGTGTTCCGCGGCGCCCAGATAGACGCCGCACATCGCCGCCAGATCCAGCCCGCCCACCTTTGCCAGGATGTCGATGGGGTCGTTGGGGTCCAGGCGGCAGCGTTCCAGGGCGCGCCGGATCGTCCGCTCTCTTTTGGAAAGCGCCGCGCCGCTGACCTCCCGGCTGCACCCCAGCACCAGGTCCGCCGGGGTCCTGGTCAGGGCCGCCAGGACCGCGGAGGCGGATGTGGAATTGCCGATACCCATCTCCCCCACGCCGATGATGTCCATTCCATCGTCCCTGGCCAGTTCGGCAAGCTCGATCCCCGTGAGGATCGCCTCCACCGCGCTCTCCCGCGTCATGGCCGGCTGAACGGCAAAGTTGTGCGTTCCGCGCATGATCCGGCGGTTCAGGATCTCGGGGCAGCTGTATTCGCTGGCGATGCCCACATCCACCACCTGGACCTCCGCGCCGAAGTGCCGGGCCAGGGCGGACATGCCTGTGCCGCCCCTTGTCATGTTGACGGCCTGGGCGGCGGTGACAGACCGGGGCGCCATGGAGATTCCCTCCGCCGTAACGCCATGGTCCGCGCACAGGACGATGACCCGCCGCTGCTGGATCCGGTTTTCCACCTTCCCGCTGATCCCGGCCATCTGGACCGCCAGGTCCTCCAGCATCCCCATGCTGGCCGGAGGCTTCGCCAGCTGGCTCTGCCGGATCGAGGCAAGTCCCATTGCCATCTGGTCCAGGGGCCGGATCCTCTTGATATGTGTATGCAGGTGCCGCATGCTGTCCTCCTTTCAAGCCGTCTGTCCTTTGGATACCTGTTCAGTTATCTGGGTTTTTTCACCCGGCTTTTCCCTGTGCTTTGATGGGGAAAGGCCGCTCCTGTGTCCGCTTCCAGCTCTTTGAAAAGAGAGCGGCGGCATCCCGCGCCGCTCCCTCCCGCTATGCCATGCGGCCGTCTCATGCCGCACACGCCGGCTGCGGCGCGGTGAAAATACGGAATTTTAGACATGATTTTTCTATTGAGCCGCGGGGATTTTTGTGCTATAATGTATAAAAGGGATAATTTTTTAAATCGATATTTCAGTCATTTTTACTTCTTGTACTCCGCATGGTCCCCTGTGCTATCATTTAAGGGCAGTCGTTCCGCTTGCCAAATACTTAAAATCTTCATGGATGTGGACATTCTTTTATTTTTTAAATGCTTAACGCCATACAAAGGGGTGACAGCCTGTGACTCTCAAACAACTGGAATACTTTTTGGCCATCGCGGAGACGGAAAGCATCACACAGGCCGCAGAGATCCTGCATGTTTCCCAGCCCCCCTTAAGCCTTCAGCTGAAAGCCCTGGAGGATGAATTCGGCGTTCCGCTCTTTGAGCGCACCAGAAAGGGCTTGACCATCACCCAGTCCGGGCGGCTTTTGGAACAGCGCGCCCAGGAGATCTTTGAACTCATCAACATGACAATCAACGAGGTCCGCAGCAAGACCGTCTCCCCCAGGGTCGAGATCCGGGTAGGCACGGTCAACTCGGTCTCCAACCGGCTGATCCCCTCCTGGATCTACTCCTACAAGTGCTCCAACCCCAACGTCGATATCCAGGTCTCGGAGGCCAGCACCACGGATATTCTCTTCTCCCTGGACGAGCATAAAATCGACCTGGGCATCGTCCGGGAGCCCTTTGCAAAGACCCGCTACAACTACCGGCAGATCCACGACGAGGCCCTGGGCTCCCACGATTCCGACTGCTTTGTCGCCCTGGCGGACCCCGGCTTCTACGCCAGCTTTGAGGGCGACACCATCCCCCTCTCGGAGCTGCGGGACTTCCCGCTGCTGCTGCACCGCCGGTATATCTCCATGTTCACCAAATACTGCAAATCCTGCGATTTTATTCCCAATATCATCTGCAAAAACAACGATGTGATGTCCCTTTTGAGCTGGGCGAAGGCCGGCATCGGCATTGCAGTCCTGCCCTATTCCTCCTCGCTTTTGAACACGGACCCCCACCTGGTGCGGAAGGACATCATCGATCCCATCATTCCATCCAGGATCTATGTCGTCTGGAACCGGGACACGGAGCTGTCCCCGTCAGCAAAGGAATTTTTGGCGCTGATCTCCAAAGGCGAGGACGGCAAGGCGGAAAAGGAGGCCCCCCATGTGTGATGAAGCCAAGCGGAAGGACCGGCCCGGCTGGTATGGAAAGGGATACTCCTTCTTCTCCAATACCGCCTGCGAGTACTTCCCCTGCCACCAGGTGCCGGAGGGCACGGAGTTCAACTGCCTGTTCTGCTACTGCCCCCTGTATATGCTGGGCCGGGAGTGCGGCGGCAATTTCACCTATCTGGAAAACGGCTATAAGGATTGCAGCCGCTGCCTCATTCCCCATCAGCGGGAGAATTACGGCTATATCATCGAACACTACCGGCAGATCCTGGACGCCATGTCCAAGTGGGAGCGATCCACCTGACTGACCTATAAAATGCCACAGGACAACCGTCCTGTGGCATTTTCCATGTGTCAAATATGGTGTCTCCGCCCAGGCGGCAGCAAGTTTGCGGGGCGCGCCCAGGGTACATCAGACATCAAAGCGCTCCTGCCACTGTCGGCGCATGGCCCGCAGCGCCCCGGTATACAGGGCCACATCCGTCCCCACCTGGAAGAAACGGACGCCCATCTCCGCCCAGGGCACGCAGGCGGCGGCGCTTCCGCAGCTCATGCCCACATACTTGCCGTGGGTCTCCGCCGCCCGGATGATCCGGCGGACCGCCGCCAGGAAATCCGGGTGCTCCGTCTGTCCAAAGATCCCCATGGCCTGGGTCAGGTCGTTGGGGCCGATCAAAAGGCCGTCGATGCCGGGGACCGCCGCGATCTCGTCCAGATTCTCCAGGCCCGGCAGGGATTCGATCTGGCAGACCAGCATGAGCTTCCGGTTGGCCGCCTCCATGTACCGCATCTTATCCGCAGCGCCGGAGACGCTGTATCGGGTGTGGGGGCGGTCCAGTGCCACGCCCCGCTCGCCCTCCGGGTAATATCGGGCGAGGCGGACCAGCTCACGGGCCTCCGCCGCGGAGCGGACGTCCGGGCAGATGATCCCCGCCGCGCCCAGGTCCAGCACGCGCCCCACCTCTGTCTTGCAGATCTCCGGAATGCGCACCACCGCCGGAAGCCCCGCCATCTGGGCATATCCCAGCATCGTTCCCAGCCTGGCCGGGTCGGGATCGGCGGACTCCGTGTCAAGGAACGCCCAGTCCAGCCCCGCGTTTGCGATCATGCGCATGATATCCGGGCTGTCGAAGGCCATGACCATGGTCCCCATCAGGACCTTTCCATCTTGAAGCTTCTCTTTCATATCCAGTCCGCCGGACCGGCGTCCGGCGCTCCTCCCTGTCACAGACGTTTTCCGCTGCGTATGCGGGTCGGTCTTATCTTACCGCGAAGCGCGGCAAAACGCAAGCGCTCCATGCGCGCCGTCTGTTCCCGGTCCTCTATACCGCCAGGGCCCCGCACACTTTTTTCAGCGTCAGGCGGTACACGCCGTACAGTAGGGCGGACGCGGCGGCGATGACGCCCAGGCAGACAAGCATCCCGGCGATCTCCGTCTCCGTGAGCCGGTTGTCGTTGAAGTACATGATCATGGCGTAGAAGGCGTAGATCAGGGTCGTGCCCGTTACGGCGGGCACCAGGAACACCCGCTTCACCTGACTGCGGACGGAGCGCCGCAGATACTCGCCGGGCGCGCCCAGGTGCCGCAGGTCGTCATAGACCCGCCGGTTGGTCAGGGCGATGGTCATGCACCGGGTGAAGGCGATGACGACCACCGCCGCGAAGCAGACGATGGCGATGAAGATGAACAGCGTCAAAAATACCGCCGTGGTCTTGACGAAGTCCGCCTTGTCCAGCACCCGGAACTGGGGCATATACTGCCAGCGCATTCGGAAGTTGGAGCTGTCCCGCTGCTCGTAGTCAATGATCTCAAACCCGTGCTCAGTCAGATGCTCCCGGTCCAGGAAGTAACTGCCCTCCTCCCGGATCTCCCGCGCCCGGATCACCGGGTCCCAGCTGTCGTACTGCTCCACCTCGGGGCCGGAGCGGTCCACGATCTCATAGAACAGCGCCTTGGCGAAGTCATAGGTCTCCTCACAGTCCTCCACATCGAAGCAGACGGTGCTCTCCCGCCAGTCTGGGGGCAGGCCCTCCGCCATGGCGGCGTAGTCCCCGTCGTCCATGACGTAGCGGCCAAAGAGAATGTCGTTCCGCAGGCCCTCTGTGGGGGTGACGGACAGGGTCTTGCCGTTGGCGGTGTTGGTGAGGATCTCCGCATGGCCTCCGAAGCGGCCCTGTCCGTCGCCGGTGGAGTCGAAAATGCCCGCCACCGTGCCGGGGGCCAGGTCCAGGGACTCGCCGGTGAGGGCGTTGTACCCGGACTCGGACAGGAACAGGTCGGACTGCATCAGCTCCCGGTATTCCTCATGCCAGGTGACGCCCATGGGGCCATCCTCCTCCACGTGCTCCCAGCCATCCACGCCCAGCCGGAGCATGGGGGCCTCCGCCCAGGAGGTGATGGTCACGCCGTAGTCCTCCGCCAACGCCCGCACCTCGTCCTCGCCGGGGATGTCCTGGTCGGCCCGGCAGTGGTACTCATAGTCCACGGTCCGGGCGTCATAGCCCATCATGGCCCCGGTGCCCAGCATGGGGGTATAGAAGCTGGCAAAATAGGCCCCGGCGATCAGCAGAGTCATCACCAGCATGTTCCGCACCGTCTGCCGCCCCTGGAATTTCATCATGCTGGTGGAGATCAGGTCCTTGTAGGCGTGCTTTTTCCCGCTCCAGCCGTTGACCACCGTGTGAAGCAGGATCATATACAGCCCGACCAGAGCGGGCAGATAGAAAATGGCGGTTAGCCCCTCCGGGGGATACCAGTGAAGGCCCAAAATGAACCAGCTGGGCGCGCTGTACCCCAGAAAGCCTCCCGCCGCCAGCAGGGCGATGCCCACGGGGCCGTACCACCGGGGCACGGCCCGGATGGGCTCGGACTTATGGGACTCCTGCACGATGTCGATAATATTGGTGCGGCGGATGGACCGCCCGCCCAAAAAGAACAGCATCCCGATGACGAAGGCGGAGAATGCCAGGGCCAGCAGGTAGGCCTGTGCAGAAAACGCCAGGGCCATCTCCTGGGTGTCTACCACAAAAGCCCGGAATATTTGCCACACCGCCCAGGCCAGCGGCGCGCCCAGCACCGCCCCGGCGGCGCAGGAGCCGAAGGACAGCAGGGCCAGCTCCTTTGTCAGCTCCCGCTTCAGCTGGCGCCGGGCGGCTCCCAGAGCCAGAAACACGCCGGTCTCCCGGGACTTCTGCCGGAAAAAGAGACTGGAGGCATAGGTGGTGAACACGCCGCAGCCGATGACCGCCAGCACGAACACCATCATCACCTGCTTCCGGGAGTCGCCGCCCTCCGGCAGGACCGACAGGATGGTGGGAGCCCGCATCATGGAGGCGTAGGCGGTGATGAGCAGCACGGAGAAGAAGCAGCATCCGGCCAGCAGGGCATACTGCTTGCGGTTCCGGCGGCGCAGAGCCGCATAGACCTGATGGAAGCTTTTCATGGCGCTCACTCCTTCCCCATCTCCCGGATGGCGTCCAGCAGCTGGTCCTGGAAGGCGGACCGCTGGGCGGCGCCCTTTTCCAGCGTCCGCCAAACCACGCCGTCCCGGAGAATGACCACCCGGTCGCAGAAGGAGGCCGCGAAGGAGTCGTGGGTCACCATGAAGATGGTGGCCTCCAGGGCGGACTTGGCCTGTTCAAAGGAGCGGATCACCGCCCGGCTGGACCTGCTGTCCAGGTTCCCGGTGGGCTCGTCGGCCAGGATCAGCAGGGGATGGTTGATGAGGGCCCGGGCCACGGCGGTGCGCTGCTTCTCGCCGCCGGAGATCTCCGCCGGGTACTTGTCCCGGATGGCGGAGATGCCGAACACCTCGCACAGCTGGTCCGCCCGGTTCTCCACCATGCCGGACACCGCGCCGCCGATGATGGCGGGCAGCAGGATGTTCTGCCGCACCGTCAGGCCGTCCAGCAGCAAAAAGTCTTGAAACACGAAGCCCAGCTTCCGGTTGCGGACCTTTGCCAGGGCCTCCTCGTCCAGCCGGGCCAACTCTGTGTCCCCCAGCCGGATACTGCCGGAGTCGGCGGGGATGTAGCACGAGATGCAGTTGAGCAGCGTGGTCTTGCCGGAGCCGGAGGGGCCCATCACGGCCACGAACTCCCCCTTTTCCACGGTCAGGGACACGCCCTTCAGCACTTCATAGGTGGTCTTTCCCACCTGATAGGATTTGTGCAGGTCTTGTACAGTCAGCATGGCAGATCTCTCCTTTTCCTGTTCACAGCATGCATTGCAGCAGCGCGGTCAGCGCCGGATGGGAGGGGACGCAGGATCCCCC
The DNA here is from genome assembly GCF_947631635.1 of uncultured Dysosmobacter sp. GTDB lineage: Bacteria > Bacillota > Clostridia > Oscillospirales > Oscillospiraceae > Oscillibacter. Next base: position 37,355 of record NZ_CANRMB010000006.1, on the reverse strand, counting down.
GAATGTGGGGAACGGTCAGTTGACCGGTCACGGCGTGTTCCCTCCTTGCTGATCCCAGCGTAACGCCAAATGACAGCCCCCGCAAACGGGGCCGTCATTTTCGGCAGGTCTGGTGTCAAGTTTGACAGGGCATGCGCTTTTGATGTAAAATTCAGCAGGTCTGATGTCAAGTTTGGTTTGGAGGCCGGACCTGCGTATGGTATAATCAAATCACTGAAAATGTGATCCATTCCCTTTTCAAGTGTCACAGCACAAGCGCGCTGTGACGGGCCGCGGCCTTGATTTGCATTTCATGGGCAGTCCCTGTGCGCTTTTCGCACAGCGGACAGCGTCCGCCTGAAAAATCCCATGTGTTTTTTAAATGAATGGACGGCACAATAGGACCTGCAAAGGAAGTGATGAGATGCTGCGCATCGGCATCTGCGACGATGTATATGACGCCCGGATGGCCCTCCGGGCCGCCCTGGAACGGGCGCTGGACCGCCGCCGTGTGGAGGGCCGGTTTTTTGAATTTTCCTCCGGCGAGGGGCTGCTCCGCTGGCTGGAGAGCCACGCCGGGGAGCTGGACCTGGTGTTTTTGGATATGGAGATGGGGGAGCTGGACGGCATGGAGACCGCCCGCCGCCTCCGGGCCGCGGACGAGGGCCTGCAGCTGGTGTTTGTCACCGGCTACGCCGACCATGTGTTCGACGGATACTCCGTGGGGGCGCTGGGGTATCTCCTGAAGCCGCCCAAGGCGGAGCAGCTTTCGGAGGTGCTGGACCGCTGCGCGGCGGCTCTGTGCCGGGAGGGGGACAAGGCCTTTATCTGCCGCAGCGGGGACACCACCTACCGCATCCCCAAGCGGAACATCCTGTATTTCTACTCGGACCGCCGCCAGGTCACCTGTGTCACGGCGGGCCGGGACTACACGTTTTACGGCAAGCTGGACGAGGTGGAGCGGGATACGGGGTCCGGCTTCGTCCGCATCCACCAGCGGTATCTGGTCCGGGCCGGGGCCGTGGACCGGGTGGAGGGCAGTGAGGTCTGCCTGGGCGGGACGTCCCTGCCTGTCAGCCGGGCCTTTCAGCAGACGGCGCTGGTGGCCCTGACCCGGGCCATGCTGGAGGGATGAGAAGTGCTGAAAAACCTTGTGGAATTTTGCATCCTTATGATCCGGAGCTGGGGCTGGCTCCTGCCGCTGGCCGTCAGCGGCTTCTGCCTGTGCCGGCTCTGCGGGACCTTTGTCCGGCTCCGGGCCAAGCGGGGGCGGCGGTTCCTGCTGACCGCCGCGCTGGGCGTTTCCTCCGGCATGGTCATCTGGGTCGGCGACCCCAATCTGCTGTATACCCTGCCCGTCTATTTTCTCCTGTTCCTGCTCTGCACCCAGGGAGACTGGGTGGGCCGGCTGGCGGTGTGCTCCATTTTCTTCTGCCTGGAGATGTCGGTCTGCGCGATTTTGGACACCTATCTGCAGTTTTTCCACGGTTACGACCTCCTCACCCGGCTGGCCCGGCCCGCTGTTTTCGCCGCGCTGTGGCTGGTCCTCCGCCGCCGTCTGCCGGGGGAGACCGTCACCCTGCCCCGGCGGCTGTGGAAGCTGGTGCTGGGTCTGGCCGCCATGCCCCTGTGCGCCCTGGTGTCAGTGGTGCTGCTGACCTACGACAGATATGACTCCTTCTCTGTTTACAGCCTGTCCATGAACCTGGGGCTGGCGGTGCTGCCCTTTGTGTTCCTGACCTCTCTGGTGCTGCTGTTCGCCATCACGGTCCTGGCGGACCACGAGCGGCTGGAGCAGGCCAGCCGCATGGCCAACCTACGGGAGGTCTATTACCAGGGCCTCCGGCGGGAGGAGCGGCAGGTCCGCCAGATCCGCCACGACCTGCGGAACCACCTGACGGCGGTCCGGGGCCTGCTGGAAACAGGCGAGCACGCAAAGGCCCTGGACTATCTGGATCAGATCGCCGGTTCTCCCGCCCTGCGGGGGACCAAGCGGCTCTGCGAAAACGAGACCGCCAATGTGGTGCTGGCCTCGAAAGCGGAGGAGATGGCCCGGGACGGTCTGGAGGGCGACTTTGCCGTCTCCCTGCCCCAGGCGCTGCCCATCGCGGACACGGACCTGTGCGCCCTTTTGGGCAATGCGCTGGACAACGCCATGGAGGCCGCCCGGCAGGGGTCGGATAAGCGCGTCACCGTCCGGTGCCGGGCGGAAAAGGGTCTTTTTATGCTGCGGGTGGAAAACGCCGTCTGCGGAGAGGTCCATCCGGACCTCTCCACCACCAAGGCGGACCGGGCCGCCCACGGCTTCGGCATCGCCGGTATGCGGGAGATTGCCCGGCGGTACGGCGGCTCTCTGGACACGCAGGTCAAAGAGGGGCGGTTTGAACTGGTCGTATGCTTCCCTCTATATCTTCAGCGCAGTTGAAAAGGAGGTCCCTATGCAGCAATTGCTGATTCTCGAAGACGACAACGCCCTGGGCCAGGGCATCCGGTTGGCTCTGCAAAGCCCTCAGGCGGAGATCGCCCTCTGCCGCACCCTGGCCGAAGGGCGGAGGCTTCTGGCGGAAAAGCCCTTTGACCTTTTGATCCTGGACGTCAACCTGCCGGACGGCAGCGGGCTGGACCTGCTGCGGGAGGTCCGGCAGTCCAGCGCCGTGCCCGTTATCCTGCTCACCGCCAACGACATGGAGACGGATATCGTGGTGGGCCTGGAATCCGGCGCCGACGACTACATCACCAAGCCCTTTTCCCTGGCGGTGCTGCGGGCCCGGGTGAACGCCCAGCTCCGCCGGGCCGCCCCGGCCCCGGCAACGGCTGTGGAGATCGACGGGTTCTCCTTTGACTTTCAGCGGATGGAATTCCGCAGGGACGGGCAGCCTGTGGAATTGAGCAAGACGGAGCAGAAGCTTCTGCGGATGCTGGTGGAAAACCGGGGGCGCACCCTCTCCCGGGAGCAGCTTCTGGACTGGGTCTGGTCCGACGGAGCGGAGTATGTGGATGAAAACGCCCTGTCCGTGACGGTCAAGCGCCTGCGGGACAAGCTGGAGGACACCCCCTCCCGGCCCCAATATCTGAAAACGGTGTACGGCATCGGCTATGCGTGGGTGGTGAAGTGAGATGACAAAGATCTATATGGGCGTTCCCGCGGCGGCGCTGGCGATCACGGCGGTCGCCGCGGCCGCGGCAGCCATTTTATGGAGCCGCTTCCACACCCGGCGGGTCATGAGGCGGCTGGACCGGATGTTGGAGACGGCCATCCAGGGGACTTTTTCCGAGGAGGCCTTTGACGAAAGCCTCCTCTCCGCCGTGGAGACCAAGCTGGCCCACTATCTCTCCGCCTCGGCCATCTCCGCCAAAAACGTGGCGGCGGAAAAAGACAAGATCAAAAGCCTGATTGCCGACATCTCCCACCAGACGAAGACCCCCATCGCCAACATCCTGCTGTATGCCCAGCTGTTGGAGGAGCAGGCCCTGCCGCCGGACAGCCGCGCCTGTGTCCAGGCGCTGGAGGGACAGGCGGAAAAGCTCCAATCCCTCATTGAGGCTCTGGTCAAGACCTCCCGGCTGGAGACTGGCATCCTGGCCTTTCACCCAAAGGCCGGGCCCCTGTCCCCCATGCTGGAGGACGCCGCCGCGCAGTTTGCCCCCAAGGCGGCGGCGAAAAACGTCTCCCTGACGCTGGTCCCCTCCGACGCCACGGCGGTCTTTGACGCCAAGTGGACGGCGGAAGCGGTGTGCAATCTGCTGGACAACGCGGTGAAATACACCCCCGCCGGGGGCAGCATCCTCGTCCAGGCCATCCCCTACGAGCTGTTCTGCCGCATCAATGTCACCGACACCGGCCCCGGCATCCCCGAGGCGGAGCAGTCCAAAATCTTCCAGCGGTTCTACCGCGCCTCCGCCGCTCAGGAGGCGGAGGGCGTGGGCATCGGGCTGTATCTGGCCCGGCAGATCGCCGAGGGGCAGGGCGGCTATATCAAGGTCTCCTCCCGCCCGGGAAAGGGCGCCAAATTCTCTCTGTACCTGCCAAGGGGGTAAGTCGCACAGTCCGCCCCGCTATTCCGATGATTGATTTTGCCGCTTTATAATGCTATGCTTTCCTCACCTTTAGCTCAGCAAATATTGGTGGAGGTACAATCATTGAAACAGATTGATAGGGTTTTGAGCAACCCCCAAAATAACAATATGGATTTTGCGGTGCATATAAAAAGTCAAGATGAATTAAATGACTTAATAAGGATTTTAGAAAAGTACAAATTCGCGGTTGAGTTCAACTTGTTTTCAGAAAGTTTAGGTGAGTGGATGAGAAGAACAGCGGAGTCTGATCAATATGACACCTGCTTTAGAATAAGAAATCGTGAGAATGATAAATGTGTGGCATGGAACCCCTCAATCGAACATTGGCGGTTATATTGCAAGGATATCATTGAGTTGGAAAATGGAGAAATCATTTTCCATGAAGGGAAATACACACAAGTAACTGCTGAAATTGAAGCTGATAAAATCATGGAAGAGATTACAGAGGGAGGATGCCTGAAAGAACTATATGGCGGTATGACCAAAGAACAAATCATTCACTCTTTGGTTTATCGTACATGAAGCCCCAGTTTATCAAGGTGTCAAACACCTTTTAGAGGACAAAATTCAACCCGTGGCCCAATTCCAACCCGCCGGAATGGAAATCTTTCAAAACTGTAAGATTTCAGAAAGATTCTGGAAAGATTCATGTGATAGAGTCTGTATTGTCAAAAGGCAATACAGACTCTATGCAAACCTGAAAAAACCGTATAAGAATTCGATGCCGGGAAGGAAGATAGCTACGAAAGAAACCCAGGAAGGGTGTCTTTCGTTTTCAATCATAAGTTTTCAGAAGATAACTCTTCTGAAAACTTGCCCCTGTATCGAAATTCTTTTCGATGCAGGGGTCTGTATTGCCAAAGGGCAATACAGACTTTTCCTTGGAGGTAATATCCCATGGCCATTTTAGAGACAAAAGACCTGCGCAAGATCTACGGTTCAGGCGACACAGAGGTCCATGCCCTGGACGGCGTGGACCTGGCGGTGGAGAAGGGCGAGTTCGTCGCCGTCGTCGGCACCTCCGGCTCCGGCAAGTCCACCCTGCTGCACATGCTGGGCGGGCTGGACCGTCCCACCGGCGGCACCGTGACGGTGGACGGCAGGGAGCTGTCGGAGCTGAAGGATGAGGCGCTGACCATCTTCCGCCGGCGGAAGATCGGCTTTGTGTTCCAGAACTACAACCTGGTGCCGGTGCTGAACGTGTACGAGAACATCGTCCTGCCCATCCAATTGGACGGCAACCAGCCGGACCGGGCCTATGTGGACCGGATCATTGAAACTCTGGGCCTGGAGAGCAAGCTCCAGAACCTGCCCAACAACCTCTCCGGCGGCCAGCAGCAGCGGGTGGCCATCGCCCGGGCCCTGGCGGCCAAGCCCGCCATCATCCTGGCCGACGAGCCCACCGGCAACCTGGACAGCAGGACCAGCCAGGACGTCATGAGCCTTTTGAAGGTCACCAGCCAGAAGTTCGTCCAGACCATCGTGATGATCACCCACAACGAGGAGATCGCCCAGATGGCCGACCGCATCATCCGCATTGAGGATGGACGGATCGTGGTCCGGGGGTGAGCGCCATGATCAAAGTCTCCAACGGCAAGTGCATCCGGCATCTGGGCTTCCGCTCCATGAAGGCGGCCCGCACCCGAAACATCGTGGCGGTGCTGGCCATCGCCCTGACGACGGTTCTGTTTACATCTCTGTTCACCATCGCCGCCTCCATCAACTACTCCTACCAGCAGGAGAACTTCCGCCAGATGGGCGGCGACGGCCACGGCGCCATCAAGGAGGTCACCTGGGAGCAGGCGGAGGAATTCCGGGCCGACCCGCTGGTGCAGGATTCCTGGGCCCGGCTGTTTGTGGGGATGCTCACCGAGCCGCCCTTCAACAAGTCCCACGTGGAGGTCAGCTACATCGAGCCCCACGGCGCGCCCCACTTCTTCTGCGACCCCGTGGAGGGGACCCTGCCACGGGAGGGCACCGACGAGATGGCCACCGACACCCACATCCTGGCCCTCCTGGGCGTGGAACCGGAGGTGGGGGCAAAAATCACCCTGCCCATCACCATCGACTGCGACGTGGGCGCGGGGAAGATCGTGGAGCGCACCTTCACCCTCTCCGGCTGGTGGGAGTACGACAGCGCCGTCGTCGCCAACCACGTCCTCCTGCCCCAGTCCGCCGCCCAGGAGCTGATTGCCCTGTCGGAGGCCAACCTGTCCACCATAACCGGCAAGTGGACCCTGGACGTGATGTTCAAAAACGCCCTGAACATCCGGGAGAACCTGGAGACCGTGCTGGAAAACCACGGCTATCAGAACCAGGAGCCGGGAAAGGACAATTACCTGAAGATTGGCGTCAGCTGGGCCCACACCGGCTCCCGGTTCTCCAGCAGCTTTGACCCGGAAACGGTCATCGCCATCGCCGCCATTCTGCTGCTCATCATCTTCACCGGGTATCTCATCATCTACAACGTGTTCCAGATCTCCGTCACCAACGACATCCGGTTTTACGGCCTCCTGAAAACCATCGGCACCACGGGGCGGCAGCTCAAGCGCGTCATCCGCCAGCAGGCCCTGCTGCTGAGCTGCATCGGCATCCCTCTGGGCCTGCTCCTGGGCTTTGTGATCGGCAACGGCCTGACCCCCGTCATCATGGCCCAGCTCAACTATAAACGCGCCTTCGTCTCCTTCAACCCCTGGATCTTTCTCGGCGCGGCGCTGTTCTCCCTGGCGACGGTGTTCCTCTCCTGCCGGCGTCCCGGACGGCTGGCGGCGAAGGTCTCCCCGGTGGAGGCCGTCCGCTGCACCGAGGGCGGCCAGACATCGGGAAGAAAGAAGGGGAAGCGGGCCGTGAGAGGGGCGGCCAGCGGCGCGTCCCTGCCGAAAATGGCCTGGGCCAACCTGGGCCGAAGCCGGGGCAAGACGGCGGTCACCGTGGTGTCCCTGACCCTGGCGGTGGTGCTGATGACCCTGACGTGCACCTTCACCGGCGGCTTCGACATGGACAAGTATCTGGCCAGCTTCGTCTGCACGGATTTCATCGTGGGCCACGCGGACCAGTTCGTGGCGGGCAGCGGCAACTTCCGCTCCGCCGACAACGCCGTGCCGGAGGAGGTCATTGCCGACATTGAGGCCCAGGGCGGCATCACCGAGAGCGGGCGGGTGTACGCCCTGACCTGGAACGTCCAGCAGTTTGTCGCCCAGGACTGGCTGAAGCAGGCGTGGATGGGACACGGCGAGGAGGCCGCCCAGAGCCAGGTGGATTACGCGGAGCACCTGCCCGACGGACGGGTGGCAGCGGACGCCCTGCTCTACGGCATGGAGGATTTCCCCCTCAGCAAGTTGACCGTCATTGAGGGGGACTTGGAGCCACTGAAGGACCCCAGGCAAAACGCCATCGCCGCCGTGGGCCGGGTGGACGACTACGGGAACCTGCTGCCCAAAAGCGCCTGGGCCAGACTGGGGGATGCCGTGACCTTGCGCTATGTGTCCGAGTGGACGTGGCTCGACAGGGACACCGGGGAAGAGCTTTCCCTGGAAGAAGTGGACGCCCGGTACAGCCGGGATGAGACTGACACCTTCGTACGCCGCCCCAAGGTCTATGAGGAGAAGGAGTACACCGTCTGCGCCCTGGTAGGGGTACCCAGCGCCATCTCCTTCCGCTACGGTGTCACAGGGGCCGACGACTATATCCTGGGGGCGGAGCAGTTCCAGCGGGACACCGGCACCGATATGGTCATGATCTACCCCTTCAACACCACGGAGGAGTCCAACGCCGCTATGGAGGACTTCCTGGCGGGGTACACCGAGACGGTCCAGCCCCTCTACAACTATGAGAGCAGGCAGACCTACGTGGACGAGTTCGAGGGCTTTAGAGGCATGTTCCTCACCCTGGGCGGGGTCTTGAGCTTCATCATCGGCCTGGTGGGCGTGCTGAACTTCGTCAACGCCGTCCTGACGGGCATCCTGACCCGGAAGCGGGAGTTTGCCGTCCTCCAGTCCGTGGGCATGACGGGGAAGCAGCTGAAAACCATGCTGGTGTGTGAGGGGTTGTACTACACCCTGCTGGCCATGGCCCTCTCCCTGGCGTTGAGCCTGGTGCTGGGACCCCTGGCGGGGAACATGGTCAGCAGCCTGTTCTGGTTCTTCACCTACCGGTTCACCGTCCTGCCGGTGCTGCTGGTGCTGCCGGTGTTCCTGATCCTGGGGGCGCTGGTGCCTCTGGCGGTCTACCGTTCCGCGGCCCGCTTTACCATCGTGGAGCGCCTGCGGGAGACGGAGGGCTGACAACCTGTAACCGGCGGCAGATCCGCCGGCTGGGCAAAGGGCGGCCCGGATGCGAGACCCACGCACAAGAGGGCGGCACTCTAAAAAGTGCCGCCCTCTTATTGAACCTGAAATTTAACCGCAAAGCATTGCATGATTCCGCAATTCTTTGCATAGCTTTGTATGATTCGCCCCGCAAAAATAAAGTCCCAAAGCCTTGCGGCTCTGGGGCTTCCCCTGGATTTCCAGGTGGTGGACGATACAGGACTCCAACCTGTCGCCCCTTGAAGCCCCTGGAATTACTTGATTTGTGAGCTTTTCTTATACGGCAAAAGTACGACACCAGTTAATATCTAACTGGTGTCGTACTTTTGTTGCACACGGAAACTGCTTGATACGATACATGCTGTATCCTTAACCGGCCAATCCGGCAGTTTGGTTGAACGGTCTTATTTTCTCTGGTTCAGGGCTGCCCTTTCGGCATATGAAATGCCTATCAGCGCCGTGATATCTTCCTTTAGCCACAGATGCGGTTCGGTGCAATACCAGCATTGGCTTTTGCGCTTTTTGAAAATGCGATAGGGGGCATCTCCTGAGTTATCCTATATGTGGCATACATCGCAAACCGGGATCAGTCCATGTGCCAATTCTGAGCCTCTGTCATAGCGGTCAACGATTTTGTCAGCTGGCACATCATGTCCGCCGCTCCAACAACTTCCCTATAAGGCCTCCCCGTTGGCTTTTTCCTCTTGACTTCACTGTCCAATATGTTTGACAAACTTACATTATCCTGCTCAAATGACACACGTCGGCCGATGGCACACCGGCAAGACGGCATTGCTATAAAGGAGGCCTTCATGTCTATGGTGAAGAAATCACCACCGCCTATGAGGCGTGGAAAGCCCTGCTGCAGTATCTGCGGAACGTGACATGCATGAAGGGCACCAAGGCGGCCTGCGGCGACATGTTCAGCAGCGTGGCTGCCTCGCCCACCGTATAGCGTTTCTTCATTCCCATCCTCCTCTCCCTGTGGCAAAAGCAAAAAACAGCAGGAAATTTTGTGCAAAATGGTTGAAATTTTTTTAAAAGTCTATACTGCACTATAAGGTTTGGTGGGCACAATTTTCAAAAAATTGTGGGAATTGGCGGAGTCAAGAGGCCGAATTTTGTCAATTCTGCCAGAGAAATTTAGATTGACCTTATAGTGCACTAAAACGTCATCGTATGATTTTGGGAGAGGAAACACAAATATCTTTCGCGGAAAACTTGTATACTTGTATATTTACAAAGGAAGGGAGGAGCATTTTTCGACCCGCATATCAATGCAAAGAAATAGGAGAAATCATATGCCTGACTACTCAGTTGCAACAGAAGCCCTGTATAAGGGCGACCATCTTCCCGGCTTCGGGATGCACCCGGAGACCATTCCCTGCTTCCTGACCACCGCCTTCACCATGAAGGGATTTCAGGAGGTGCAGGACACCTATGACAGCAAAGGCTATACTTACATCCGCACCCGCAACCCCAACCGCACCGCCCTGGGAGAGGTCATCTCCTGCCTGGAGGGCGGCGAGGAGTCCCTGGTCTTTTCCTCCGGCATGGGCGCCATCACCACGACCCTGATGGCGCTGCTGGAGCCCGGCGACCATGTGATCTGCAACGCCAACATCTACGGCGAGACCTTCTGCGTCATGACCCAGATCTTGAAAAAGTGCGGGGTGGAGGTGACCTTCGTGGACTATCAGAACACAGAGGACATCGCCAAGGCCGTGCGGCCCAACACCAAGCTGATCTACTCCGAGGTGTTCTCCAATCCCACGCTGACGCTGGTGGACCTGCGTGCGGTGTCTGCGCTCGCCCATCAAAACGGCGCGCTGCTGATGGTGGACAACACCTTCACCTCTCCCATCGCCATCCGTCCCATTGACTTCGGCGCGGACATTGTGGTCAACAGCCTCACCAAATTCCTCAACGGCCACAGCGACGCCGTGGGCGGCGCCGTGACCACCACCCAGGCCCTGTGCGACAAGATCCAGTCGGTGGCCATGCTGCTGGGCACCCCCGGCGATCCCTTCAGCTCCTGGCTAATTGAGCGGGGCATCAAGACCGCCTCTCTCCGCGTCCCCCAGCAGATGCACACAGCTGAGAAGCTGGCCAAGATGCTCTCCGAGCATCCCTGTGTGGAGAAGGTCAACCATCCCAGCCTGCCCACCTATCCCCAGAAGGCACTGGCGGACAGCATGTTCGGCAAAAACGGCTACTGCGCCATGCTGAGCTTCATTGTGGAGGAGGACAAGGAGAAGATCGACCAGTTCATGCTGGCGCTGAAATTCCCCCGCTACGCCCCCACTCTGGGCGGCCTGCACACCACTTTGAGCTACCCCGTTCTCTCGTCCCACGCAGGCGTACCCGACGAGACCCGCCGCAAAATGGGCATCACCCCCGGCATGATCCGGGTGTCCGTGGGCATTGAGGACGCAGATGACCTGGTGCGTGACTTTGAGCAGGCGCTGGCAGTCTTCAAGTAACACGCAAAAACGCAAAATCCACCTTGTAACCCTCTGTAAAATGTATAATCTGGATAATAAAAAAGAAGAGAGAGGAAGGTACAAATGAAAAAGGCCTCCAAAATGAAAGCCCCAAATGCAATCGTAGTCATTATGATCATGATTGTCTTTGCCGCAATTCTTACCTACGTCATCCCTGCCGGACAATATGCAGACATGGTCGATCCCAGCACGGGCCGTACCGTCACAGACCCCAATTCCTTCCAGTATGTAGAGCAGAACGGTGTTTCTTTCTTTGGCATCTTTGAATCGATTCCCAAAGGCATCATTGAAAGCATTTCTGTCGGCGCTATCGTGCTGGTCTACGGCGCCGCATTCGGCATTATCAATTCCACCCAGGTTTTCGAAATTGCTCTGAACGCCTCCGTTGACAAACTGAGAAAATACTCTCTTTTGATCATCCCTGCCATGAGCCTTATCACCTCTCTGTTGGGTGCGTTTCTCGGCATTTCTGAAAGCTGCTTCGCCTTTATCCCACTATTTGTCCTGGTGGCCAAAACGATGGGTTATGATCCTATTGTTGGCTATGCCATGTGCATGTTAGGCAACATCCTGGGTTTCACTGCCGGACCTATGAACTACTGGACTGCCGGTATTGCACAGGGCATCTGTGAACTGCCGCTGTATTCCGGTCTGGGAATGCGTCTGTTTATCTATGCGGTATTGATGATCCTCGGTGTTGGTTATACCATTCTGTATGCCCGAAAGATCAGCAAGGATCCTACCCGCAGTCTCATGTACAGCAGTGACGCAAGTGAAGCTTCTTCGGCTGGCTCTGTCCCCCAAAACCTCCCTGCATTTACCGCTCGTAAAAAGGTCGTTCTTGCTGCAACTGTTATTGGCTTCCTCGGCCTAATCTATGGTTTGACCGTCCTGGGCTGGTGGGATGGCTCCCAGATCGGCGGTTATCTGCTGGTAGTGGCCATCGTGGTAGCCTTGATTGATGGAAAAAGCCTCAATGACATTGCCGACGGTTTCGTTCAGGGCGCCCACAACGTGCTGATGGGCGCACTGATGGTTGGCATGGCCCGCGGCATCCTGATCATTCTGGAAGGCGGCATGGTAGTCGATACGATCCTTTATGCGGCTTTCCAATTGCTGGGTGGCATGCCCAAAGTGCTGGCGGCAGTTTTCATCTACATTTTCCAGTTCTTCTTTAACTTCCTGGTTCCTTCCGGCTCCGGTCAGGCAGCTGTCACGATGCCCCTGATCGCCCCGCTGGCAGATATGCTGGGCATTACCCGCCAGACCGCTGTCATTGCATTCCAGTTGGGCGATGGCTTTACGAATTGCCTTTGGCCCACGGCTTGCATGGCGGGTCTCGCAATGGCCGGAATTCCCTACAACAAGTGGATCAAGTTCTTCATGCCTCTGGTCGTCGTTGTGGCTGTCTTTAGCTGCGCAGTCGTTGCATTCTGCACGATCATCAACCTGGGACCCTTCTGATCGGCCTAAATTTCCAACACGTGTAATAAGGAGCAAAAAAATGAACAACAACGAACATACATTTCCATGCAAAATCGACGAGTCCCTGGCTGAGCAGGCAATTGCTGACCGGCGCTGGTTCCACCAGCACGCCGAGCTGAGCAATCAGGAATTTGAAACGACTGCGTATATTGCGGATGCAATGCGAAAGCTGGGACTTGAGATCTATCAACCGGGCAAGACAGGCCTGATCGCGGTTTTGAAAGGCGCGCAGGAAGGCCCTGTGTTGGGGATTCGTGCGGACATTGACGCATTGCCCATTCAGGAAGAGACCGATGTTCCCTACAAGTCTATGCACGACGGCGTCATGCACGCCTGCGGCCACGATGCCCATGCGGCAGCCCTGATTGCCGCAGCCAGATATCTGTGTGCCAACAGAGAGCAGCTTCACGGCACAGTCAAATTTGTATTTCAGCCGGCAGAGGAGTATCTGCCTTGCGGCGGCCCAGTCATGACCGGCAGTGGTCTCCTGGATGATTGTGAGTCATTTTTGGGTTTCCACGTGCAGAGTATGATGCCAGTCGGTAAGTTTGATACAGTACCCGGAGCGCGTGCTTCCGCTTCCTGCAGCATTAACATCGGTGTACGCGGAAAGGGCGGACATGGCGGTGTTCCGCAAACCGCTATTGACGCAACCGTGGCGGCTGCCTCGGTCCTTATGAACCTGCAGACCTTCGTCAGCCGGGAGATGAATCCTAATCGCGCGCTGGTGATGAGCATCGGAAGCTTCCATTCCGGCACAGCAAAAAATATCATCTCCGAGTATGCCTATATGGAAGGCACTATCCGCTATTATGATGAGGATGAATTTGAGCATTTCACATCATCCCTCAAGCGAATTGCCGAAAACACAGCTGCCGCATTTGGCGCCACAGCAGAGGTGTCCTTTATCCCGGGACTTGATGCAGTCGTCAATGACGAAAAGCTGGCAGCTCTTGGCGAAAAGGTAAGCGTCAAGCTGAAAGGTGAAGATTCCCTCTTTTACAGCGAAAAGGCAACAGGCTGCGATGACTTCTGCTATTACTGCAAAATGCGTCCTTCGCTCTATGTCAATGTCGGCGGGATGAATCCAGAAAAGGTTCCTACATATCCACATCATAATCCCCGGTTTGGTTTGGATGAGGATTGCATCATTAACGCAGCGGAGTTTATCAGTCAATATGCCATCGATTTTTGTTGGTGAAATAGTCTCAGCAATCATTTTTTGATCTGTATCGTAACTGCTTGTGACGAAAGTGGGCGTTGCAAAACGGCAACGCCCACTTTTTATAGGATTATAGGAATTCTTATGAAAATATGAAAAATAGAAGCATACATAAAGCCTGGTTCATTCTGATTGGTTGCTGTATTATTCAGGCGCTTTCCCTTGGTCTTACGGTCAACTGCCGCGGCCTGTTCTATCTTCCTATTTTGGAAGACTTCGATTTCGGCATGGGAGCCCTTACCACGACCGCTTTAATCTCTAACATTTGTTCCTGTGTTGTTCTGTCTTTCGCGGATAAGGTATTCGCCAAAATTGACTGCCGCATAGTTCTAGGAACAGCCTCACTGCTCATATGTTCCAGTGCTGCCCTTATGGCTTCCGCCCAAAGTTTGGCGGCATTTTATATTGCTGCTCTTTTGGAAGGCATAGGCGGTGCGTTTCTTCGCAACTACCTACTGGCTCTGCTCCTGTGTAACTGGTTTTATCAAAAGACCGGCCTTGCTATGGGAATCGCGTCATCTTTTGCCGGAGTAGGGGGAGTTATAGCCAGTCCGGTTATCAATTTTGTTATCGAGAACCTCGGCTGGCGCATGTCGTATTGGATCATGGGGGGGCTTTTGCTGCTGCAGCTGCCCATTTCGATTTTTCTTCTTCGGCTTCGGCCGGCAGATGTCGGTTGTCAGCCTTACGGATGGGAGAATGATGCGGAATGTTCCCGGCAGACCCCGCCAAGTGTTGAAGGTGACACTGTGTATACAGCAGATCTAGCCTATACGATTTCTTTTTGGCTGATGCTACTGGCTATTCTGTTTATCTCCGCTCTGTGTGCATACCCGAATTTTCTTAGTGCAATTGCTGTAAATGCTGGTCACAGTGCCGAGGTGGGCGCTTGGATGACATCCTGCTGTATGGCTGGAAACATCGCATGTAAGTTGACTTTAGGACGCATTTATGATCGCTACGGCCTAAAGATCGCATTGATATCAGGACTCATTTTCATCCCCCTCAGTCTTCTCCTGTTACTGATCAACTCGATTCCCATACACATGGTGGGATCCTTGTTCCTTGGCGCGGCAATGGGTATGAACTCCGTTATGATACCAGTCATGTTTCGTGACGTCTACCAAAAAATCGACTATAAAAAATATCTGTCCTATGTGACCATGGTTTCTTCTATTGGTTATGCGGGTACCACAAGTTTGATTGGTTGTATAATTGACTGGCTGGGCAATGAAACGGGCTATCCCACTGTTCTGGCTATTGGAATCGTCTGTGTAATGATTATCATCTTACTCTTGGCCGTCTCCATTCGCGGTGGACGAAAAACTGTTGAAAAAGCTGTACAACAGCATCGAGTCATACCGTGATAGCGTCCATGGCGTTCTCCATCAGGCGATGGACGCGGCGGTGCGGAAGCATCTGACCGCCCGGAATCCCACGGAGGGGGCGGCACTGCCCAAGATGGAA
This sequence comes from uncultured Dysosmobacter sp., assembly GCF_947631635.1. Lineage (GTDB taxonomy): Bacteria > Bacillota > Clostridia > Oscillospirales > Oscillospiraceae > Oscillibacter. The sequence goes on along the minus strand of NZ_CANRMB010000006.1, from coordinate 22,314 downwards.
ACACCGCCCAGGCGGATCCGAACAAAGCCCCGCAGCAACATATGCATAAGGAATCGTCGAATAAACTCTGTTCCGGAAAGGGTCAATCCCCTCCAATGTCCTTCGTTCCGGTAACCCTTCACAGAAAAGGCGACCGTCTTTTCATCCATCCGGATAATTTGCTGATTGCTGATGGCAATACAGATTGCACTCCATTGAAGGTCTTCTTGCAATGAGGAACCCATTTCTTCGCATAGCAGGTGTCCAAGAGTCGCTGGAACCCGCTGGTATCACCGTAAATTTTACTGCTTCCATGAAATCGTAGTTACCGGATTTCCAAAGCGCCTTTAATTCAGCTAGGTATTTTCCTCGGAACAGACGGGATAAAACCCTGACGGGGAGAAAGAGACGGCCTCCCTTGTCCTTCCATTGATTAAGAGATGTAAGCCCTTCTACCAGCAGGATCACATGAATATGAGGATGGTAATTCGTCTGAGATCCCCAAGTGTGCAGGATACAGATAAGGACTGGTTTAGCGCCGAGATGTTTTTGATGCGGTCAATTCCTGAATGGTTTATAAATACACAGAGATATCCTCAGCGGGCCAGTTCTGCATTGGTCACTTTTTCAGAATCACAGGCATCCCATCTGCAAAAAGCAGATGGGATGCCTGTGATTTTTTACTCTTCCGGCAAAGACGATTTTTCTTCTAAAACATATTTACGAATCAATCGGCTCGCCTTTGTCTGGCTGATCTGAAGCGCTGCCGCTAAACGGCGGGAGCTTGGATTTTCCCGATAGGCTTTACAAACAAGCTGCCGCTCGAATTCCTGCATGGTCTTCTCCAGCGATCCCTGCGTAACGGTATAGTCCTGATGCACCTGCTGCTGTGCCGCAATCGAAAAGACATTTTTCGGCAGCGCGATGGGCTTTATTTCGCTGTCTTTCGTCATCAGCACACACCGCTCCATAATGTTGGAGAGTTCCCGCACATTTCCGTTGTATGAATACCTGAGCAGAATATCCCGCGTTTCTTTCGCCAATGTACAGAGTTTTCCATACTTTTTATTAAACTGATTTAAGAAGAACGTTATCAGCAGCGCCAAGTCATCCGGACGCGACCTCAACGGCGGTATATACAGCTCAACCACGCTCAAGCGGTGATAGAGATCCTGCCGAAACCTTCCGCTTTTTACCATGTCGTGCAGGGAACAATTCGTTGCGGAAAGGATACGTACATCCACCCGCTCTGCCTTCACACCTCCAACGGGAATAAACTCTCCTGTCTGAACAACGTGGAGTATCTTCGACTGGAGCTCCAGCGGCATTTCTCCGATCTCATCCAGAAAAATCACACCGCCGTCCGCAGCTTTGAATAGTCCCTGGCTGCCGCTCTTCTGGGCGCCGGAAAAAGCGCCTTTACAGTATCCAAACAGCTGTGACTCAATCAAATTGGGATTTAGGCTTGCGACATTAACATAAATAAAGGGCTTTTTCCTTCGGTCGCTAATACGATGGATATGTTCCGCCAGCATATTCTTTCCAGTTCCCGTTTCGCCTAAAATCAAGCAGGGCACATCCGTATTGGCAATTTCAGAAGCTTCTTTCATCAGTTCCTGGAATTGGGCACTTTTGTATACGATCCTGCATCTATTTTCGGCAGTCTCTTCATGCTCACCGAGCGCAGCATCCTGTACCATCGGGGAAATGTATTCGAACAGATGACGATCGTCATCCCGCGAGGTTTGGATCACATATTCAACTTCTCCCTGATTGTCAAGCACCGGAACCGTGATCATTGTCACATCCAGGCCAGATAAAGAGCGATATTTCTGCAGAACGGGTTTCTTTTCCTGAAATGCGCGAGGCGAAGTGGAAACATCCCAAAACGGCTTTTCTCCAGTTGTAAAATACTCCGTATTCTTTCCGATCATCTCTTCAGGCGAAACGCCATATCTGCGGTAACAGGCATTGTTGATATAAATAAGTTTCCCTTCCTTGTTCCAAATGCCGATACCGTCATAGGCATGATCGATCAGATTTTTAAACGTCACCAAATCAAAGGGAAATTCCATCTCCGCCACAAAATATCCCCCTCGCCCAACGTCATTTGTGGAAATACTTACTGTGCAACACCAGCATTAATAAACTCGCCAATCTCTTTCTCCGTATAGCCGATTTCTTTCAATACTTCCTCCGTATTCTCACCCAGCAAGGGTGCGCCTTTGCGAATATCGGCCGGAGATGCTTCCAATTTCATAGGGTTGCCGACGGCGATATACTCGCCGAGGCCCGGGTCATTGGCCTTAACCAACATTTCCCGCTCCCACAGCTGCGGGAAATCCAGAAGTTCCTTGGTCGTCATCACCGGGCCAAAGGCCAGATTTGTATTGGACCACACCTCTGTTAGTTCCGCTTTGGTCTTGTCCGCAAAATAGGGGGAAACCAGTTCCGTCATTTCGTCAAAGTGCTCACATCTCAGCTGCATACTTTTAAATCGGGCGTCCTCCGCCATTTCAGGATGTCCAATCACGCGGCAGAACTCCGGCCAAGTATTCTCACTGGTGACACCTGCCGCAAACCAACCGTCTTTGCAGCGGTAAACATCGTAGGGGGCCAGTAGATGGCGAACACCGTTGCCGCAGCGAGTAATCTTCTTGCCAAGTACCGTATAATTCAAGAACGGAGCCTCAGGAAGTGCAAAAAGCACATCCATCATTGCAAGGTCGATTTTTTGACCTTCACCAGTGCGGCATTTATGGAAATATGCCAGCATAATTGCCAACGCGCCGTAAAGTCCCAGATAGCTGTCGCCAATGGAGGCACCAGCTCTCAAGCCCGGTTCGCCTGGGAAGCCTGTCATCTCCATCAAGCCGCTCATCGCTTCTATTACATTATCATAAGCCGCCAACTTATGCAACGGCCCGTTCTGGCCAAACCCGGAAAGTGCCGCATAAATCAACTGTGGATTTTCCTTTTTTAAATCCTCATAACCCAGGCCTAATTTATCAAGGGTTCCCACCTTAAAATTCTCTACAACGATATCTGCTTTTTTTACCAACTTTTTAATGATTTCCTGCCCGGCGGGCTTTGAAATATCCAGAGCGATACCCCGTTTATTTCTATTGTAATATGCGTAATACCCGCTGTAGCCTTCCTTGTTAAAAGGTCCCCAGTATCGGGACTGATCACCGGTGCCGCAGCGCTCAATTTTAATTACGTTCGCACCGAAGTCCGCCAAATTCATTGTGCAGAACGGTCCACTGTAGGCATGCGTGAAATCAATAATAGTAACGCCGTCCAAAGGCTTTTTCATTGCGCTTTGCTCCTTTAACAGTTAATTCAATATAAGGATCGTTTTCCTCAATTTTTGCTTTCAGCCATTTCGTGCAGTGTGCTTACGACTGCTCAACAACCTTATCCGCAATCAGCTTATCAATTTCTGCTTCCGTATATCCCAGCTCTTTCAGGCAAGCAGTCGTGTGTTCACCCAGCAAAGGAGCGCTGGAAGTAATAGCGCCGGGAGTTGCCGACAGTTTTGCGGGAATGCCAAACATCCGCACCTTGCCGGCCGCCTTGTCCTCAACCTCTACGACCATGTCTCTGGCTTTAATCTGTTCGCTCTCTGAAGCCTCATATACCGTACAGACCGCACCAACGGGCAAATTCACAGAGCGCAGCTTCTGTTCGATCTCAAACCGGGACATGGTCTTGGTCTTTGCCTCAATTGCTGCACGCAGTCCCTCGTCGAAATGCTCCGCACGGCTGGCGTTTGTGGCATAGAGCGGGTTCTGTGCCAAATCATCCAGTTCCATCACCTGGCAGAACTTTACCCACTGGGCATTTGTGGAAACGCCAATAGACACATATCCATCCGCCGCAGGAAATACATCATAGGGGCAAATGACCGGGGAACCATTGCCCCGGCGAACAGTAGGCTGGCCGGTAATTGCGGGTTGAATGACGCCCATCTCCAGCATAGAGAAAATGGCATCCATCATAGCCACATCGATCTTCTGGCCTTCGCCGGTTTTCTGCCTATGTACCAGTGCCAGCATAATAGCGAGCGCCAAATATACGCCGCTGAACTGATCGCCGATGGGGGTGCCGATCTTAATCGGGGGACCGTCTTTGCGGCCGGTCAGGTCCATAATGCCTCCCATAGCCTGCAGCGTCAAATCCAGACCATTTTGCCTCTTCAGGGGGCCGGTCTGGCCGAAGGAAGACAGGGCAGCATAAATAAGATCAGGTTTTACTTCTTTCAGCACGGAATACCCAAGGCCCATTTTGTCCAGACTTCCATAGCGGAAGTTCTCCACAACTACGTCGGCCTCCGCCACCAGTTTTTTGATAATCTCTTTTCCCTCAGGGGTCTTCATATTGATGCTCAGGCTTTTCTTGCCACGATTCAAATACGCGTGATAGGCACTGCCGTCTTTTTGATAAGGCGTATAATAGCGAGCAGCATCTCCTGTACCATATCTTTCAATTTTCAGGACATCCGCTCCAAAGTCCGCCAGAATCATTGTTGAATAAACCGCTGCATGAGCAGAAGAAAAATCAATGATTTTAATTCCTTCTAAAGGTCGCATGATTTTGCAGAACCCCTCTCTTTGTTAATTTTTCGTTTAAAATTCTTTGTTTTATATTTTGATTGTACAGGGCTATTGATGGACCGTTATTGGGACAAGCAGGGAGGAGGGGCCTGTCCTAAAGAGCGGGCACCACCAACAGCCCATGTACAAAATCAAAGCATCATATTGCTGGAACACTCCGCACGATACCGAAGATTTTCCCAATGATTATTTTGCGGCAGGATCGACGTCGTAGATTTCTTCCAGCCCCCTATCCAGCGTGGCATAGAAGTCCGTAGTAGCCTCAGGCGTGGAGTCCTTGGTCAACAGGCTGACGACCACGGTCGCAACCAGAGAACCCAGAACACCAATGGCGCCGTACCAGGTATTTCCAATGTTCCAGACGAAATAGGTCAGCAGAACCAGAATCGTGCCAACCACAGCGCCGGCAATTGCGCCAGCCTTGGTAGCGCGCTTCCAGTAGATTGCCAGAACCAGAATGGGGAACAGCGGCATAACGATGGCGCAGGCAAACATAATCAGCGTATAAATCAGGTCGGGCGGATTCATGGCCATGAAAACGCTCAGTACGCCGATAATGAGAATGACCAGCCGTCCAATATTCTCTTTCTTCTTCTGGTTCAGTTCAATCTTGAACAGCTTGCCAATGAAGTCGTCAGACACGATGGAAGCCGCAACCAGCAAATAGGAGTCTGCGGTGGAAATGCCAACGCCGGTGGCGCCAACAAAGAACATGATCATCAGCACAGTGGCCAGAGCAGGATAGGCTTGCAGAACGATATCCTTGACCAGGAAGGGAATGATCATCTCCGTGGTGGACTTTTCCAGGCCGGGCAGCAGGGCGATACCGACGATACCGACAATCAGGCAGCCAAACCAAGTAAACAGACGGACGGGGGGCGTCAGTTTGTTTACTTTCCGCTGGGTGTCCAGATCCTTACTGGCATAGCAGCAACGGACAAACACATGAGGAACCATAACGGACAGGCCGATCATGCAGGAGAACGGATAGCCGAAACGGTAGCCGTAAGGCACCCAGTTATACAGGCCCGGCATGGAGAACCACTCGGGACCGGCATTGTCATAGATGCTCTTCAAAGCGGTGGGCAGAGAGAAGTTGAAGCCAATGCCCAAGCAGGTCAGCGCGATAAACCAGATGCAGATGATAAAAATCACGCCCTGAATTGTATCCGTCAGCGCCACGGACTTGAAACCACCAATGGCGGTGAAAATCACCATTGCCAGACCAATCACGATGCAGACAGTGGTATAGTTGGCGGCGCCATCGGTAGCCACTTGAGCGCCCTGTGCAATAGCCACCAGAACGGAGGTAACATACGGCAGAGAGGATGCCAGGAAGATCAAACCGGTAATGGCTCGCAGAGCAGGGCTTTGGAACCGGTCAGCGAAGAAGTCAGAGGGCGTCACATAGTCTCTATGACGGTTCAGCGCCCAAACCTTGTTCAGTACAAAGTGGGAAATCAGCATGAACATGGGGACCCAGCCCATTTCCGCCATGAAGTACACAAAGCCGCCGCGGTAATATCCGCCGGGCCCGGCGAAAAACAGCCATGTGGACATCTGAGATGCGATATAAGTCATAACCGCCTGGGGCCAAGGCAATTTTGCTTTGAACAGGTCGCCATGTGTTCTTTTGTTCTGAATGTAGTGCACAACGCTGCTGATGCCTAACACAATAATGAGGTAAGTAATTATGCAAACCCATAATGTAGTAGTACTAAGCATGATGTGCCTCCTTTCTTACTTTTTATTCTCAGATTCAGCTTCATCAGGAGCTTTACGCGCACGGTAGATCTTGCAAATTTTGTGGAATCCAACATAGTTCACGACCCAGATCAGCAAAAACCCGATCGTATGGTGAACGATGGACCCCGTGAAGTCATTGTAGGCTGGCACTCCAGGAATATTGAAGAACAAGTATACAGCAATAGATGCGACTAGCCAAATAATTTCTGCACGTTTAAATTTCATACAATATATGCCTCCTTTATAATTTTTAAAGTGATGCCCGAATAACTCCTTTCTCTATACTAGAATCATGCAGACCATCTGCATGTTCTAATTTATTATTTAGCAAAACTTGTGCCATTTTTAAAGCATTCTATAAACTGGTTTTCACACACATCTCTGAATGAAAATGGGGTTAACCAGCATCATCACATTATTCAAATTTTCATAATATTTATGCAAAAATTATGGCTTTATTTGCGTTTATTGCATGTACATGCGGATATTTATGTCATGCTCATTTCCCAATATCTCATACTGATAATGTGCTCTAATTTATAAATTGGTATGCCAAGGCAATTGCTATCCTGCTGATTTATAGTTTCCGAGTTGGTTTGGACTCGGATGATTTTCGCATTTTTATCGAATTCCTGTATTCATATGCCCCAAAGCAATTCCATACGCATCGCACAGGAAACGGCTATATGCGCCCATGTAAATATTTTTCTTGTTATTTTTTTGGCGTTGTTTTTGATTTTTCCCAGCAATTGATATTTATTTGTGCATGTTGTATATGTTCTTTGTTTTTCTTCCATTCTTCTTGTCTCTTTTTGCGAGTCAAGGACAACTCTTGAGTTATTTTTGACTCAACAATGGTCGCCTGGCAGAAGGGGGATACAATTAAGGAATCCCTGAATAGATCCCCGCATACGTCTTGGCGGCATCTTCTTCGCCTGCCAAGGCGCATACTTGGATTTCATCAGTGCTTCCTTAACTTTCTCCGAATCGGCACGGCATGAAAAGAGCCCCGCATCTCCGCCGAGTACAGCGGAAATGCGAGGCTTGACCCATAAGAATTATAAACCGTACCTAAGGAAATAAACACAAAAGTTTCAAAGCAGGCGGAATAACAGCAAGGAAAAAGCTAAAGAGCAATCGAATTCAGGGCGAACAGGACAGGAACACACCGAATCGCGCGGTCTCAAGTCCCATACGAATCTTCACACATGCCTGCCGGCTTTTGCATTGTTTTCAATGACTTTCAACTGTAGACGAAACCGCTCCAAATCCTCCGGGTTGATTCCGGCAGTGATTTCTTTGTTGGCAGCCATGATCGTCTCTTCGATGGGCCCCTGCAATGCAGCACCGCTGTTCATCAGATGTACATGGATGCCTCTCCGGTCCTGTGTATTGTATATGCGCTCAATCAGCCCCTTCTTTTCCAGGCGGTCAAGAAGGCCAGAAACCGTGGAGGTGTCCAACTGCAGTGTCTGCGCAAGCTGGGTAGGCGGCTGCATATCCTCTGTCCAAAGGCATTTCAGCAGCGCATATTGGATCGGTGTCACATCATAGGGTGCCAGCATCAACTTAAAATAATGAAACACAGCATTTTGTGCATTATTCAGCTGAAAATTGATACACTCATTTAGCTCCATATATTCCTCCATCCAGACAATGCCATGGCATGTTTGCCGTTACCAAACTTTATTTATTGTATTATACCAAAGAAACCGCCGTTCTTTCAATAGATATAAGAAAAACATGCTCAAAAATTCGGAAAAGACAATTTAACAATACTTGTATTTCTTGCTGGTAATTCATCCTTTCATGTTGAATAGCCGCATTCCTGGTGCATCGTGATCAAATTTAATTTGTATGCGAAAAATTTGTTTGCGCTATATTGACTTTATTGAAGCAGCGGAATATCATGTTTTTCATAGATGGCAAACTAATATTACACTGCCGAGAGGGACCACTGACTGTGAAGGAACGGTTCACGAAAGAAATCACGGAAACTCTAATCGCCAAATCAGGGGCAGCTATGGAGAAACCATCCAAATTCGCGGCAGGAGACGACCTTGCCAATATCTATGAAACCAGAGAATTTTTGCGATTCTTGACGGAGGTGCACACAATGAACCGTGACTTTGAAAAAGCGTATCAAGATTTCCTGGATGAACAAGCGTATGATGAAAGAGCAGCTGCATTATTCCCCATAGCGCGTGTCGCTTTTCGGGCAGGGTGGATCGCCGCCGGCGGAGAGCTGCCCATTTCTGCGTTAAACACATATGATCTCCCTATCAATGGATCAAAATGATCCACCAGACTTTTGTGAAGGGTCAAGCCTTAGCAAAATGCGCCGTCCGGAAGGAATGCGGTTTATCTGCATTCCTTCCGGACGGCGCATTTCTTTTACCCAGCGGCTTCATCTTCTCATGCGCGGCGAAGTCATACACCGTGTTCTCTTTTCCGGTGCCCTGCCTCCTATTTTGAAAACTCCGCTTTAGGCCGGACATCATACAGCTTTGCCGGCCTTCGCATTGCTTTCAATGATTTTCAGCTGTTTTTTGAACACCGCAAGATCCTCCGGGATGATCCCGGTGGTGATCTCCTGATTGGCCTTCAGGATCGTATCCTCGATTGGGCGCTGAAGCGCGGCACCGCTCTCCAGAAGATGCACATGGATGCTCCGTCTGTCCTGAGCATTGTACACACGCTCGATCAATCCCTTCTTTTCCAGTCGGTCAAGATGGCCCGAAACCGTGGAGGTATCCAGTTGAAGCGTCTGCGCAATCTGTGTAGGCGGCTGCATGTCTTCTGTCCACAGGCATTTCAGCAGTGCGTACTGAATCGGCGTCACATCATAGGGTGCCAGCATCGTCTTGAAGTAGCTGAACACCGCATTATGTACGTTATTCAGTTGAAAATTGATACATTCATTCAGTTCCATATGTCCCTCCGTTCCATTAGCAGTATCCGATGTTATATCCGTTCCGATGTTCTGCATTAGTTTTGCATTATAGCAAAGTTAACCATGCCTTTTCAAGACATAATAAAAAAATATTTTGTTTGCAAATTATATGTTGACAAATTATTTGTTATCTGCTACGATTGCATCAGTTAGTTTGCCAGCAAAATATTTGTAAGCAAGTTTATATGATCTGACAAGGAGGTACATATGGATTTCAAACTGGACAAATCCCATCAGCTCCAGCAGCAGCTCTTCCGCAGCTTTGCGGAAAATGAGGTTAGGCCACTGGCAAAAGAGATGGACGAAAATGAGACCTATGATCTGGGACTTCTGAGCAAACTGCAAAAGTACGGCTTCCTGGGTATTCCCTACGCGAAGGAGTATGGCGGCTGCGGCAGTGACACCCTGGCCTACACCCTGTGTATGGAAGAAGTCTCCAAGGTGGATGCCAGCACCGGCATCGCCATTTCTGTGCACACGTCACTGTGCTGCTCCTGCATCAACAACTTCGGCACTGAAGAGCAGAAGCAGAAGTACCTGCGCCCCCTGATCGACGGCAGCAAAGTGGGCTGCTTCGGCCTTACTGAAACCAATGCCGGCTCCGACGTGCAGGGCGCCCAGACCGTGGCCGTAAAGGACGGCAATGACTGGATTCTTAATGGTTCCAAGATCTTCACCACCAACGCCGGATTTGCCGACACCTGCGTGGTCTTCGCTCTGACCGACCGCACCGTGCCCGCCTCCAAGGGTCTTACCGCTTTCATTGTGGACCTGAAGGAGATGCCAGGCATCACTGTCAGCGATAACATTGAGCGCATGGGCATCCGGGCAGCCAGCAACTGCATCGTCACCTATGAGAATGTCCGCGTCCCCGCCGACCGTGTCCTGGGTCCTATGGGCAAAGGCTTCAAGATCGCCATGGGCGCCCTGGACTGCGGCCGTATCGGCATTGCCGCCCAGGCTGTTGGTATCGCCCAGGGTGCTCTGAATGAGGCCATCAAGTATGGCAAGGAGCGCAAGCAGTTCGGCAAGTCTATCAACTCTTTCCAGAACACCCAGTTCAAGATGGCCGAGATGCAGACCAAGATCGACGCCGCCCGTCTGATGACCTGGCGTGCCGCCATTGCCGAGGACAACCATGAGGTCTTTGGTCCCCTGGCTGCCATGGCCAAGCTGTTTGCATCCGATGTTGCCAACGAAGTGACCCGTTTTGCCGTGCAGGCCATGGGCGGTTACGGCTACTGCCGTGAGTATCCCGTGGAGCGCATGATGCGCGATGCCAAGATCACCGAGATCTATGAGGGAACCTCTGAGGTCATGAAGATGGTCATCTCCGGTTCCATGAAGCTGAAGTAAGAGGGGAGTGCAGAAGAAATGAAAATTGTTGTTTGTATCAAGCAGGTCCCCGACACCGCTGAGGTCAAGCTGGATCCAAAGACCGGCACCCTGATTCGTGACGGTGTGCCCAGCATCATCAACCATGACGACCGTGCCGGTCTGGAAGCCGCACTACAGCTGCGTGAGAGAGTCGGCGGCACCGTGACCGTTGTCTGCATGGGTCCCCCCCAGGCTGATGTGGCCCTGCGGGAAGCTCTGGCCATGGGCGCCGACGACGCCTACCTGCTCTCCGCCCGTGAATTTGGCGGCTCCGACACCTATGCCACCGCCACCATTATTGCTACCGCTCTGAAGAAAATTGGCTTCGACCTGGTGATCACCGGACGGCAGGCTATCGATGGTGATACCGCTCAGGTCGGTCCCCAGATTGGCGAACAGCTGCGTCTGCCCCAGGTGAGCTATGCCGAGGAGCTGGACGTAGATGGCGACTACATCTTTGTCAAGCGTCAGTTTGAGGATTCCGCTCACGTCCTGAAGGTCAAGATGCCCTGCTTGGTCACCGCTCTGTCAGAGCTGTGCGAACCCCGTTATATGTCCGTCCGCGGTATTGTGGACGCTTACGAGAAGACCGTCACCGTCTGGGGCTTCGACGATCTGAAGAATGATCTGAACCCTGAGTGGATCGGCCTGAAGGGTTCTCCCACCAACGTATTCCAGTCCTTCGGCAAGAAGATGCGGGATCCCGGCACTCTGCTGAAGGATCTGACCGCTGACCAGGCTGTTGAAGCGATCATGGAAAAACTGATTGAGCGTCATATTATTTGAGAGGAGGGACCCCGACGATGAGTAAGGATATTTATGTTGTTGTAGAACAGCGCAGCGGTGCCATTCAGAAGGTCAGCATTGAGCTGATTGGCGAGGCGTGCAAACTGGCCGCCGACTCCGGTGAACAGGTGATTGCTGTTCTGCTGGGCTATAATATCAAAGACAAGGCTGATATGCTGATCCACTACGGTGCTTCCAAGGTTCTGGTTATCGACCATCCCGTTCTGGAGCACTACACCACCGAGCCTTATGTGAAGGCTGTGACGAAGGTCATCAAGGACTGCGATCCCAACATCGTGCTGTTCGGTGCGTCCAGCATCGGCCGCGATATGGCTCCCCGTGTGGCGGGCCGTGTTCATACCGGCCTGACCGCCGATACCACCCGTCTGGATATCGATGTGAAAAAGTATCAGGAGTATCTGAAGACCTCCACCTCCCTGGCTCTGCAGCCTGAGCGCGTGGACGCTCTGGATACCTCTGACCGTTACCTGAAGATGACCCGTCCCGCATTCGGCGGCAATGTCATGGCCACTATCGTCTGCCGAAACTACACGCCGCAGATGGCCACTGTCCGTCCTGGTGTCATGGAGATGCCCAAGAAGGACACCAGCCGTGCCGGCGAAATCGTGCCCTTTGACGCTAATCTGAGCATGGACGACATGAACGTGGAGATTTTGAAGGTAGTCCATGATGACAAGAAGACTGTGGACATCACCGAGGCAAAAATCTTGGTATCTGGCGGCCGCGGTGTCGGTGGTCCGGATGGCTATAAGCCTCTCCGGGAGTTGGCCGACGTGCTTGGTGGGGAAGTCTCCTCTTCCCGTATCGGTGTTGACAGCGGCTGGATTGAGAAAGACCGTCAGGTAGGGCAGACCGGCAAGACCGTCCATCCCAACTTGTACATTGCCTGCGGCATCTCCGGCGCCATCCAGCATCTGGCTGGTATGGAGGGTTCCGAGTTTATCATCGCCATCAACAAGGACGAATCCTGCCCCATGATGAAGATCGCTGATCTGGGCATCGTGGGTGACCTGCACGCCATTGTTCCCAAGCTGACCGAAGCCATCAAGGCCTATCAGAGAAGCCAGACTCTTTGAACGTGTAAAAGGCGGCTTTTCCTCTTTATCGCGGCGTTGCACGCCGCAGCGCCTGCGGTGCCAAGAAACGTATAAACTACATTCTTATGGCGACTTTTCCGCCAAGTCACATGCTGTGACTCTCATAAAACGGTAAAACCGTTTTAAGAAGAATTCGTATCAGATATGCTCATGTGGAAATTTCTCCTTACCTCGACAAAACGCGCAGAGACGATGTCTCTGCGCGTTTTGTCGAGGTAAGGTTTCTCTATAACAGGTGCTTCTCGCCGGGCTCTAACACGCCTATTGCAAGAACTTCATCACGGTGTAACACTTCTCTCTGCTAGAAGGGATGTCTCGAAAATTCTTATGGATTTGTGTTGTAAATCGCCGCCAAATCGCTAGGTTTCAGAAAATTTCAAAGGAGTTTTCGGGTACTTTTTCCTAGGCTTTCAGCGTTCGGGAACCACTGAGTAAATCAGTATAATGGCCGTACTTTGGCGCAAATAGTGGACCATTCGCCTGGTTCCATGCAGTTCCCTGAAAAATTTCCTGTTTTGGGGAAAAGCCAGCTGAACAGGGCAAACTTCCCACCTTGGGCATGCTTCGCGCAACGTGCGCCCTTCATGCACCAAGGTATACAGGTTCGCGCTTATGAACAGCGCACACAGGCGGTTCGCATTCTTTTTCCAACCGCGGTACGCTGTTTTTCGGTAGCCAAACTGGCACTTGACGATCCTGAAAACGTGCCCCACCTTGCAGCGCATGGAGGACTTGCGATGTTCGATCTATCTTTCCCAATGGATTGACCAGTCGGATACCTAGGGCAGGCTTTTGGGACGGCGGTCGATGTGGGAGAAATGCTCATTTTCCCGAATCTCGGGGCGCTTGAAAATGCCGAGATAGGCGAATTGCCATACCCCCCTTGTGGAAACCGCAAGGGGGTTCTCCAAGCTGGTAGAGTAAATGCGCATTAGGGAGGAGCATTGAAGGGCGGAGTAAGTTAGGGAGGAAGAGCGAGGGCAAGGAAATCGCTTTATAATCGAAGCGGTTTCTTTTTTGTGAGGCAGAGGCTTAACCCCAAATTAAACCTTAAAAATCGTAAAAATGTCGTATTTTCTAAATTTTGGAAAGTATACAGGTAAAAGAAAATCCCTCAAAGCCTTGCGGCTCTAAGGGATTGCTCTGGTGGACGATACAGGACTCGAACCTGTGACCCCCTGCACGTCAAGCAGGTGCTCTAGCCAGCTGAGCTAATCGTCCGAAGCGGAACAGGTATAGGATACACGAACGATATCGATTTGTCAACACTTTTCTTGCGTTTTTTTCGTTTTTTTGTTATACTGCCTCCATCGAGTAAACAGGAGGCGGGAATATGAACCGAGTCGCACTGGTCACGGGGGCCTCCCGGGGCATTGGGCGGGCCGTCGCCGTGGAGCTGGCCCGGGAGGGCTGGGCGGTCTGCGTCAACTATCTGGAACACCGGGAAGCCGCCGAGTCGCTTGTGCGCCAGCTGCGGGACAGCGGACACATGGCCATTGCCGTTGGCGCGGATGTGGCGGACCGGCAGGCCGTGGAGGCCATGGTGCAGGCCGTAAAAGCCGAATTAGGTCCGGTGGACCTGCTGGTCAACAACGCCGGGATCTCCCGGCAGGGGCTGTTTCAGGACACGGACGACGAGACCTGGGACCGCACACTGGCGGTGAACCTCACCGGCGCCCGGAATACCGCGAAAGCGGTGCTCCCCCATATGCTGTCCGAAAAGCGGGGGTGCATCATCAACATCTCCTCCATCTGGGGGCTGCGGGGCGCCAGCTGTGAGGTGGCCTACGCCTGCTCCAAAGCGGCCATCATCGGATTTACCCGCTCCCTGGCCCTGGAACTGGCCCCCTCCGGCATTCGGGTGAACTGTGTGGCACCCGGGTGCATCGAAACGGATATGGTGCGGGCATTGGGAGAGGAGACCCGGGCCATGCTGGTGGAGGAGACTCCGTTGGGCCGTCTGGGCACACCGGAGGACATCGCCCACGCCGTGGCGTTTCTCGCCTCGGAGCGGGCCGCCTTTCTCACCGGGCAGGTCCTGACCGCCGATGGCGGATTTATCGTATAAGTTCACCCGATCCATATAAAAAGAGAGCCGAAAGGCTCTCTTTTTCTTCTACGCTCTTCCCGGCAAGGGCAGCGCATGCATGATGACCCGGCCAAAGCAGGCCAGTGTCCGCCCACTGGTGGGGCCGAACACCACATCCGCATCGGCTCTGGCCCGGTTCAGGGAGAACAGGTAGACGATCCCCGCCGGGTCCTTGTAATACTGCTTGCAGAGGATATCTCCGTCCACACAGAACACCCCCACGTCCCCTGCCTGCAAGGGGTCCCGGTTCACATAGGCCACGGAACCGTCTGCGATGAACGGCGCCATGGAATCTCCCTGGATGCGGACGGCAAATTCCGCCGCCTGGGGCACCTCATCGGTGACAGGGATGTAGTCGAAGTCCTCGCCGAACACCGGGGCCGCATAGCCCGCCGCCGCGGGGCTGCGGTACAGCGGGATCACCCGGGGCTCCTGCTCGGTCCTGCTGGCCTCCAGATCATCCCGGTAGGCGCACAGTGCCTCCACCACGGAGCGGACCGTCTCCCGCCCCATGGGAGATAAGCCCCGGTAACGCTCCAAAAGCTGCCGCTCTGGATGGGTCAGGACCTGGCCGCCAGCCTGAAAACTGTCCTGAAACAGGGTGTTGGGGTCGGTTTTCAGGCAGTCGAACAGGCGGAGGATGACCTCCTCCTTGGGAAAGCTGATGCTCTTCTCGTAATTGCTGACCGCAGAGGGGGACACGCCCAGCATCGCCGCCACTTCCAGCCGGGAAAGTCCCAGTTCCTCCCGGCGGGCCTGCATCCGTTCACCAAAGCTCATAGCAGACATCCTTTCATTGCTCTCTGGTTTTAGAATACACAAGTTTCTTGTAACTGTCAATCCATTTTTACAAGAAACTTGTAAAATAGGTCTTGACTTTACAAGTTTCTTGTGATATCTTGTCCTTATTCACAAGATTCTTGTGAATTTATCAAGAAACCGGCAAGCCCACCACCACGGTATTCACTGGCATTCCCCCGGCAGAAAAACCGGCTTCCAGCCGGATGGGAACATCCGGCGGTCCGTGCCGTCCCAGCACCGGAAGACGTTATCCCCGCCGGTCCAGCACAGGCTCCCCTGCCGGAAAAGCCTGCTGAAATATCCGTGACGGCAATCCTCCGGTACCTGGTAGTGAAAGCACGGCTCTTTTCCGTCCGGCCCCACGGACCAGACGCCGTCGTGGAGCAGCGGCTCCCGTTTCTTTTTTAGGAACCCCAGCACCCCCGGCTCCTCTCTGGGAAAGCTCCGCAGCACGAGATTGAACCACAGGCGCCCCGCATGGCTTCCCAGCAGGTCCAGGTCTTCAAAGACGCTTTCCTCCTGCAAAAAGCAGCTGATCCGGGCTGCGTCATCCCCGCCGCATCTTTTCAGGATGGCCTTGTGATCCCGGAGGAGCGTCCGATTCGTTCCGCTCTTCACATCCAGCACCTTCAGGCCACCCATCCTGGTCCACACCACATGCTCCTCATCCAGCCAACCGTAATAGAAGATGGAGATATGCAGGTCCCGGCTCTCTCCGGTCTCCAGGTCATACAGGAAGAGCCGCTTTTCATCCGCCCGGTATTTGTAATAAGAGAGGACCCGGCCGCCGGGACTGACACACAGTCCCATCGGCGCGCCCTTCACCTTTTGAAAGCGGAACAGCTTTTCCACGCTCTCCGCGCCTATCCTCCACCGCCAGAAGGTATTGCCGTCACTGTAATACAGCGCATTTTCCGCATCAAACATGATATCCCAAAAGACATCGGTCCGCTGGACCCTGTGGGGAACTGTCATCAGGCGGCCCGCATCCAGGTCATAGACCCAGATCCCATGGACTCTATCCAAACGGCTGGCCCCGGACAGAGTTTCCTCCCGGACACCCCGGTGATTGCCAAAGGCTATATATCGTTCATCTCCGCTGATATGGGCCCAGATCTCCCCATGGCTGGGCGGTGTTCCCGGCAGTGCCGCTGTCCAGCTTCTGCCGTCCTTCTGAACCCGGAGCATGTCTCCGTCACAGCGGTATAAGAACATATGCAGTCCCCCTCAGTCCGTTTCTTTGCGTATTACAGATAGGATAGCAAATATCCCGGCCTTTGTCCATCTTCAGCGGCATTCGCACGGAACGTCTATGAAATGCGGGGAAATCCGGAATACCCGTTCTCAAAAAAAGAGGCCCGGCAAAGCGGGCCTGGTTTTGAAAGGAGGCGCAGCAGCATGCGCATGGTCTGATTGATAAAAAATCGGAGCAAGCGATCTGACGCTTGCTCCGACGTGGAAAAATGACTCACTTTGGATCTCGAACCGCCGATTCCCTCTTCCGCAATGAATTGGGCATTTTCAATGGTATCTTTATCTTTAATTGCATTATAGCAAAATGGCATGTTCGGATCAATAACCTCTTTACATTTAAATGCTATTTTACCGGAAACAAGACAATGCTATTCTCCTGCCCGTTCTCCGGGTGAATGAAGGTGGGTGCAGTCCATTTTAGGATCAACTCACGATTGCCGTCCTTCGGACCCGTCCAATAGTGGTGCCAATGACCTCGCCGTGCATGAGGGCGTTTATGGCTCCCTGGAACTGCTGAGACATTGGCTTCATGTTGGCTGTGAGAAGTTGCCCTGCGAAGAGCGGAACCGACTCGGATTCCGACCTGTTTAGCGGAAACCTCTCCGGCTTTGTCCCTGATAATATTCACTGTTTTGGGCCCGGTTCGAACCGATTTGACGGGCAGCGGTTCATCCTCTATGTCAGCATTTACAGAAAGCAGATAGAGAATCAACTGCATAGCCGTCAGGATAAAAGATGCCGTCTCCTTGGCCGGAGCCACTGGCATGGGGTGAGGATATACCTCCTGGGTTGTCCGAATGGTATCATCTACACAGTCTTGGATCGTACCGTCCGGTATCAAATGAAGCACCAAATATCTCAAATGCATTTTCGCTACAAGTCATATCTAATTAGTCTCGATAGGGAATCCCTCCTCAACCCACATAGGAGTTGTGATACCCCCATCTTGGGCATCATACCAGAACGCAGTATAAAAGTAAGCCTCCCAGTCCAGCTGGTCACCGAGGATTTGTTCGATTTCGCGGAATGAAAGAGATATAGGGGATTTGTCTGTCAGTCTGAAAAACTCCTGCAATTCTAAGTAGGGAGATTCGGCGGCCGGAGTTTCTTCTAAGACATCCTGGAGAAGGTTGTTAAGGTCTATGGACTCCAATGTGACATCATCCAAACCCGAAAATGAGTCATAGGCGCACCGGCGATGGATGTACATGAGATTCTGCGGCCTGCGGCCCCGCCCCAGAATCCGCTCTACCACATCAACCTCCTGATCGGCAAGCATGGGTTGTCCGCAGTAAGCACATTTGCCGCCCTGCCGCTGCCATACAGCTTTATACTTTCCGCTGTTCTTTTGGGTGTCGCGTTTGTACTTGAGCCAGGCGTAATAATCGTTGTCCAGATAGCTATTGGTACTTAACCGGCAGGGCTTATGCCGCACAATAGTGATGGGAGCCAGGCGTGTCACCCTGACCGTTGGATCATCCGGGAGAGCGAATACATAATATCCGTCTTCTTTTATCCAGAATTTATTGAGGACTGTATCTCGGTGCCACCGGCTGTATCGGTCGCACATCCTTCGTACTAACAGTCCCTCAACTACAGCGTCAACATGCCGGAAGACCATGTAGGCATCTGTGATGCGGTGGTAGGTAGCCCATCCATTGAGCCTCTTATTGATTAAATCGATTAGTGTCCTCAGAGACCCGTTGTGGCCGAGAATCAGGTCAGATAGTTCGCGTTCAATTTTTTGGATGGATTTGGTGGAAGGAGTTATCTCGAGAATTCCCTTCACCACTCGGTAATGCCTGGCCAAGAAGTCAAACCCATCCCGTAGACTAGCAATGAAGGATTTATCGTGATTGATCTTCAACCCGCGATCTGCTAGGAAATCTCCGATAATCTCCATGATTTGAGCGGCCTGTTTATAGTCCCTTGCCGTGACGGCAATATCATCAGCGAAACGAAACATACGGCCTCCATCGTGGCTTTTATGGCCTTCCGGGAACAGGTGATCATAGAGATAAGATTGCAGGCCGTCCAAAAGCATGTTGCCTAAGATGGGGGAGAGCGATGTTCCAAGCGAGATACCTTGGTCGGTTTCGAACAACTGCCCATCCCGGACGACTCCCGCCTGTAAGAACTTCCTGAGCATTGTCTTATCCATAGGGATTAAAGTCAGGAGGCGCTCATGGACTATGCTGCTGTAATAGGCTTTCACATCGACTATTGCAATGAATCCAGGCGCATCCGGGCCACTGAGTTCCTGACTTAGGTATGCATGCAGATCCAACGCTGAGCGGCCTCGGCGGGCAGAGAAACTCCCATGGTCAGCTGTGGATTCCGCGACGGGATCCAAAGAAAAGGCATAGAGTGCCATCATTGCCTTATCCCGCGCTGCCGGTATATGGACGATGCGTGTATGGCCGCTGTCCGCGATTTCATGGTGTCGGTATGGGAGAGGGTGGTACCCTCGTGAAGTCAGGGACAGGGCTGCCTGCATCATCTGAGCCGGTGTAGACCACTTCACATTATCTACACCTGCAGCTCCGTCCATATTGACTACGTTACGCACAGCGAGAACCTTGGCGGCAAATGAGTGGACTATCTCCGTCTGGATCTGACTCACGGCTGACCAATCGCGATAATGCGCCGCCTCTGCCAGATTGATCTGTTTTTGATAGAGTGCATCTTCCATCTTTGGCCAGTCTATTGTGTGCCACATGACAGCAAGATCTTCATTAGAGATATCCTTTGGCTTAATCGCCGGCCTGATAACCATGGATACCGGACAGTGGTCAGAGGCGACAGTATTGACATGGTGGCTTACACTCTGGACGCAGTTCACTAGTTCATTCGAGAGCAAAAAATAATCCAGCCGGCAGCCGCGGTTCGCCTCCCGATTGTGGTTTTTGGGTGACCACCAGGTATATACCCCCTCTTTCGTGGGGTGTAGAGCTCGAAACGCATCTACATATCCGCAGGAAAGCAGCAGATTAAAACGCTCTCTCTCCTCCTGTTCAAACCCCAGCGGTTGGAGGAGCCCCTTTTCGTGCTCCGGATAGATGTCCAGATCTGTATGGGCCACGTTGAAATCGCCACAGAGGATGGCGGGTTTATCTAACCCTTTGATATATTTGCGCAGCGCCGCCTCCCACCTTGCCCTATACTCCGGACGAGTCGGGTCGGAATGCGGATTGGTATTGGGTACGTAGACACTTACCACATAATAATCTGCATATTCGAGTGCAATCAGACGTCCCTCGGCGTCAAGATCCTCATCAGCGTCAAAGCCCAGGGTAATAGACCGGGGCTGTCGCCGCGTAAGAACAAGGGAACCGGAGTAACCAGATCTCTTGGCAGGATTCCAGACTTGGTTGTAGCCTGGGGTGTTAAGCTCACACTGCGATTTGATTTCCTGGCAGCATAGGATATCAGGCCGGGTGTCTGCCAAGAACCGCAGAAACCCCTTCCGCCGGCAAGCGGCGATCCCATTGACATTCCACGTCGTTATTTTCATTTTGGCCTCCGTCTCCCCTGCAGTTTACAAAAAAACAGCTGGCGGTTTCACCAGCTGCTTTTTGAGTGTGTGATGAGACATCACAAATCATTGCTCCTGCTTTAATTATAATTATTCTTCCAATCCATGTCAAAAGTATTGTGAAGGCATTTATTGTGGGAACAAACCTTGCGCACCAGGCCGGATTCTGTTACACTGAACAAAAAAAGAGAGGGGGAGCGTGATGAGCCTTGATAACTTCATCTGGTATCCTGTTAAAGCTCCAAAATATGCTGTTGTGAGGACTCCGTTACACTTCGATTGTCCTGCTGAAAATAATATGACAGTGACGGTGGAACTGCCGGTTGGGTGCCCGGTGCAGTATTGGATAGATGAAAAAAACAGAGATAGCATAAAGGCAATACTTGATTATATCAGTGTGGAAATGCCAAAAGAAGAGTTTGACAGGTCATTTCACAAGCTGCCCCCACCACCGCCCGGCCTGAGATATTGTTCCTGGGATGAGGTCTTTCTCGATGAGCTGGATGAGCTCTGGATTTATGATTTCAGGACGAACACATTTGTCCAGACAAAGGCCCTTATGGAGCAGAGTGAGGCTTTTCAAAAAGTATCTTTCATGTTAGAAGAGAACTTCAATGAAGATAATTATGGAGAAGATTGGGTGGCGCTGATCGAAGACACTTGATACCCGAGATGAGATTCGTCTTGTTAATTGGTTTCATCTCCATTTGGTGGAGAGGCGTATCCGCGGGAGACGTGGCCGTCCATTTGGCATTCGCCTCCCTGCGGCATTGCCCCTTGTATTTTCTCTAAACTTACGATATAATAGAGGTAGGCAGCAAGCTGGGGGGATGAGGCATATGACCGATATGAGGCGGACCATTAAGGACAGCCTTTTCTCATACATCTTTAAGGAGCCGGAGTACACCCGGAAGCTGTACCTGTCCCTCCATCCGGAGGACACCGATGTGCGGGAAGAAGATTTCAAGCTGGTCACGCTCGCCACTATTCTGACCAATGGGATCTATAATGACTTGGGCGTTCTTGTCCGGGATAAACTCATCCTCCTGGTAGAGGCACAGTCCACATTTTCTGTGAATTTGGCCCTGCGAATGCTTCTTTACCTGGCAGCGACCTACAAGGAGTATGTAGAGGAACAGAATCTGGATCTGTACGCTCCGAAGAAGGTTTCCGTACCAAGACCGGAACTCTATGTCGTCTACACAGGAAAGCAGAATGTACCCGATGTGCTTCGCCTCTCCGATTTGTATGAGGGTGCCGGTAGCGCGGAGGTCGCGGTAAAGGTGCTTCGCGGGGATACCGGCGGCAAGGACGATATCGTGTATCAATATGTCCGGTTTTGCCGGATTGCTGATGACCAGCGGCGGGTGTTTGGGCCTACACAGCTGGCGGTAGAAGCAACTATCCGGCAGTGTTTGGAAGAGGGGGTTCTAGTCCCCATCCTGGCGTCAAGGCAGAAGGAGGTAGCCGATATCATGGTGACATTGTATGACCAAGAAAAAGTGATGGAGATTCATGACTACAACACCCGAATGGCCGCTCTGGAGGAAGGCCGGGAGGAAGGCCGGGAAGAAGGCATTTCTGCCATGATTTCTACGCTGAAGGAACTGGAGATTGAGAAAGCAGTCGTGGTTCAGAAAATCATGAAACAGTTCAACCTTCTTCCCCATGTTGCCGAGACGAAGGTCGAGCAATACTGGAAGCAATAACAAATTCATATGCGAATATAACATGGCCGGAGGGAGCGCATACAGTCTTGCGGCTTCTTTGGAGAAAAAGGCACGGGAACTCCCGTGCCTTTATTCTTCCTCTATTTCAGCCTATCAGAGTTCAATGCCAAGTTTTTCGGCAATTTCTTTAGGCGAAAGGCCTGCCTCCTTCGCCTTTGCCATAACTGCTTTCATTGTCACAGGATGCAGAAGACTCTGCTTTTGAGCTTCCAGTTCAGCAATTTCGGCCTGTTTTTTTGCGATTTTCCCTTCGATGTTAGAGTCGGGAGAAATTAGCCATTTTCTGCCGGGAGAAAACAGCCAATTTCGGCCGGACGAAAATCGCCAATT
>NZ_CANRMB010000005.1 GCF_947631635.1 uncultured Dysosmobacter sp. | reverse complement strand
TATCCGGCGAGGCCCCGCCGGATGGGAACGGCAAAAATTTTTAACCTCTCCTTGCTTCTTTATCCGTAGTGAGCTAACAAACCAGGCTGGTATCACTGACCGGCCTGGTTTGTCATTTTAATCAGATTACAAGCTTGCTCTGAGCTGTTCAAGCATGGTGATGGTGTTCTTTCTTGCCCCCGGATGTGGCATTGCGATGACCGGTCCATAAGAGTCCCTTACATGATACACGAATTCATAGTAGGTTCCGCAGCACACGATCATTTTCGGCTGAATAATGGACAGCTCTTCTCTCAGCAGCATTCCGCTTATATCGGAATAGGCAAGGGAAGCATACTCGCTCTTTGCCTGGTTCTTTCCCCGAACCTTGTTTATATTTGTGAAAGCAACCGTCCCAATTTTTTCAATTGCCTCGCCTTTAGCTTCCGCAAGAGCAGGAATACTTTGTGATGGGTTATCTAATAATGACGCCCACCGTCCAATGTTATACCACATAAGCGGGTGTTCCTTTGCGTGTCCGGATAAGCCTTGCTTTGTGATGGAATTCATCCACTTGCGAAAGAAATACCCATTTTGGAAGTCCTTGTTGTCCCAATCATTCGTCTCTTTTGCGACGAACAAAATGCCATTATCCGCATCATAGCGTTCTTCATCAATAATCCCAAACTCATTGATACGCTCAGGAGGATTGCCATCACCAAACGCCTGTATATAAGTCGTCAAATAGTCTGCACAGTATTCCTCGTACAGAGCTGATAATGCAGCGTTGATTTTTCTATTTTGATCCAGATCAATCATGCTTCTCGCTCCTTGGCGGATTACTGAACACGGTAGTGTTCACTACTGGTCGCTTCGAATACATACGCAATGAGTTCCTCATGGGTCGTAAACTCTTTCATAAGGAAGCCAACAATCGGGTGAAAGGATAAAACCTGCTCATCTTGGTTGATCCAGCAGCAATGATTTCTCTCGTTCATTTCAACCTCTCTCAGGTGCCGTTTTCAATCAGCGGCACTTTTCTTTCCACAAACCACCTGCCGATGATGTTCCCGGACAGGTTCGTTGACCGTTCAAAGTAAAGGTGAGTCCGTCTGCCATTCACCATGATGGTGTAGCGATCTCCCTGGCCACCGGCTTTCGCCGCATAGCCTGGTCGCACATCTATTACGCGGTCAACTTCGTATTTCATTCCATCTTCCCAGGTAATCAGTCTTGGGAGCATCAGGCCATCAGCCCGTATTTCAGTCAGCACGGTCACATACGCCTTGTATGCGTCGCCAGGTATTGCAGATCCTGCCATAGCGTCAATGCAACGGCTTGCTGATGTCCCGCTTGAGGAAATCAGCGTTTCCAATATAGGGGGCAGTAATCTTGTGACCTTCCCGCTGGAGCAGGCGGATTTTGAAGTCCAGAAGCTCGGGAGGTACTTCCAGTAAACTTGCCGTCTGGAAGAACCCCAGCCGCATCTGAAGGGCGTCAAATACATCGTCATCATTCAGCATAAACTCAGCAGCAAAGATATTCGCCTCATACTCCAGCCGGTTACTTTCATTTAGAACCGTCAGCTCATGGAAAGTACAAAGCGCAGGAGTCACATGAAGGACACCGTGGCCAAGTTCATGGGGCAGAATAATTCGCTGGATATGCGCCGGCAAGTCGTTGTTGATCACGGCGATTTTACAGCGGGAGTTTGCCATGTAAAAGCCCTTGCAAGACCCTTCGCTCGATCCCATCGAGGTGTACTTGACGCTGATATTCATCGCGTGGCACACCTCTTCGGGGTCGTTCGTCCGATATTTCATTTTCAGGCGATTGCTTTCTCTCTTAATCAATTCAACCAGCAAAATTCTCACCTCATTCCAGAGTAGCGTCTATGATTCGATTGTGCGCATATCGTACCACACTCACTGTCCAATATTCAGTACAATAGCGCTGTCTCTGAAATTGGCGATTATTTGCGGTACTTCTCTGGCGTGAATTTGTCGTGCGCCTGTTTCTTGCACTCAAAGTATGCCTCAGTGACAGCTTGGAAGAACAGATCCTTATCCTCCTGGGGCATTTCACCTCCAGCAAACAAAGCCCGGTTGGCATCCAGAAGCGCTTTCATGTCTATGGCACCTTTGCTGCCATACCGTTCACGCGCAGCATTGACATAGGGAGCTGTATCAAGGCCGTAAGTAGGATCGTCGATCTCGGGTTTCAAAAGATAGTCTTCCGTTACATTCAGGGCCTCGCAGAGTTTGCGAAGCTGAAGGCGGCGAGGCGTTGCCGCATCCGTTTCGTAATTGGTGATAGACCGGACAGTAATTCCGGTCATCTCTGCGAGTTCAGCCTGCGTCAGGCCAAGGTTCAACCGCAAATCTCGGATTTTTTCTCCAGTCGTCTTCATATTGTTGACCTCTTTCCGCCGATGAATCTCCAAAAATTCTATTGACAAACGGAGATGCACCTGCTATTGTTTTTGTAGAAAGTACAGGAAACTTCACGCAAGTACAGGAAACTTTATCCCCATTATAACGCATATTATGCAGTTGTCAACAGGAATTTACCGGAAAGTACAGGAAATTTTCTATTAAATTCTTTCGACAAGGAGTTGAGCGTTATGGAGAGAGTTATCCTTCATAGTGATCTGAACAATTGCTATGCCAGTATTGAGTGTATGCTGCATCCGGAGCTGCGGGGCAAATACATTGCGGTCTGCGGCAGCACTGAGGAACGGCATGGCATCGTACTGGCCAAAAACCAGCTCGCAAAGCAATGTGGAGTCAAGACCGGTGATGTCATCTGGGAAGCCCGTCAAAAGTGTCCGCAGCTCACAATTGTTCCGCCGCACATGGATCAGTACTTGAAGTTTTCCAAGCTTGTCCGGAGCATATATCTCCGATACTCTCCGGAAGTAGAATCCTTTGGAATCGACGAAAGCTGGATTTCCCTGACCGGCTCACCGCTTCTGAAGAACCGCACCCCCGTCGAGATCGCAAACGAGATCCGTGAAACCGTAAAGGCAGAGGTGGGCTTGACTGTATCCATAGGAGTCAGCTTCAACAAGATTTTTGCAAAGCTTGGCTCCGATATGAAAAAGCCCGACGCCGTTACGGAGATCCGACCGGACACCTTCCGGGAGCAAATATGGCCACTACCTGCGTCCGATTTGCTGTATGTCGGACGAGCGACTGAAGAGAAACTGCGCCGGTACTGCATCCACACCATTGGTGATCTGGCGCAGACAGACAAGGATTTTCTCGTTCGCCTGCTGGGCGTCAATGGTGAAAAGCTTTGGAGCTATGCCAATGGGCTGGACAGTTCTCGTGTCATGCCCTGCGATTACGAGCTGCCTATTAAAAGCATCGGTCACGGTATTACCTGCACAGCAGATCTTGTCTCCGAGTATGAGGTGCGCTGCGTATTTCGTGAACTAAGCCAGGAAGTTGGTCTAAAGCTACGCAAGAACAAACTGGCTGCCATGGGCGTCCGAATCGCCGTGCGGGACAACACACTGTCATATAGACAGTATCAGTGCAAGCTTCCTTTTCCAACGCAAAGCTATTTAGAGATCTCCGACGCTGCCGCAGAGCTGTTTCATAACCGGCACAGTTGGTCCAACCATATTCGCTCGCTTACAATCAGCGCCATTGATCTTGTCCCCTCTGACACCCCCATTCAGTTGGATCTCTGGACGGATTTCTCCCGCCATAAACGCCGTCTGAAGTTAGAGGAAACGGTAGAGGATATCCGCCGCAGGTTCGGTCTCCAGTCCATCAATTTCGCTGCGCTTACTACGGGACTGAAGATCCCGTCACATCGGGAGGTTGAATATAAAATGCCTTCGCCCATGTACCAATAACGAGGAGGTTCCTTTATGCCTGATTATGATAAATCTATTCCCGGTCGCCATCCCTTCCGACTGGTCGAAGGATCTGACATACTTCAAATAGCCGGTTTTTCCAAATTGAACCCAGACAAATGCTTCTGCACTTTTGCAGAAGGCAGCCATTACCATGAGCAAGGCATAGCCACAGGCAGCCTTCTGCTCTGTCAAAACGATGCGCGGATCTCCGACGGAGATCTCGTTCTGGTAGATGAGGACGGCGTTCCCACAATTTTTCTCTACCAGAAAAGTCGAAAGAAAAAGCCAACCGGCGAACAGAGGATACTGCACGACAAGTCCAGAGCATTCGCTAAAATACTGGGATCGTTCAATATCTACTGTTAGTCTATCTCAGAGAAAGGACAAACTCATGAGCAAATTTGAAAACTATCTGAAACGATTCGATATAGCTGCCAATGTCACAGACGAAGAACTGGAAAAGACACAGGCTTTACTCCATCTCTATGGTCCGACGCTGCGCCGGTCTTCACGACGATTAGAAGAATTCGAGGAGGAGTGCTATGAGAGCCGGCGTCAGTCAGTATCTGATTTCATCAATCTGGCTGTTGATTATGATCGGGATACCGACCGCAAGCGGATTGCTGAGCGCCTGATCGAAATGGGGCATTCCATGCAGTTACTGTCTATGCTTGATGATGCACTTCTGCTGGTCAAGGACGATCCCACGCATGGGCAACGGTATTTTGACATTCTCAGTACCAGGTACTTTAACGCCTATTGCAAGTCCAATGAGGATGCCTGCCTGATTCTGGGCATCTCAACTGCCACATTCTACCGGAATATCAAGCCAGCGATCCGCCTTCTGGCAGCCAATCTTTGGTGTGTCGTAATTCCCGATATGATTCTCGACGAGCAGCGTCGTGATGCGGAGCAGGCGCGGATGGACGCAGAAAATAAACCGGCGAGTGAGAGTCAAATGAGAGACTACATGAGAGTCGTTTGATAGGGCAAACGAGAAAAAAATGATCTGTAAAATGGGAGGCAAACGAAATTGTAGTGTAGAGCATGAGCCACTATAATAGGTTATGCTGGAGATAGAATGGCTCCTTGGTCTTGACCAAGGAGCCATTCTTTTTACCCTTCTCCGGCCAATACTGGGAGCTTAGAGCCGAGCATCTGCCAATTGCAGGTGCTCGGCTTTTTTGCTGCCCAATTTTGGGAGCATGACCGATGAAGGCTATTGTCATGCGGGCAAGAGGTCCGCCCTCCGAGTTGTTCAAATCACCCCGAAACAACTTGAACGACTTGGAGGAACACTCAATGAAAATAATCACAATCAAGGATTACTATGGAAACTACCAGGAAGTGCCGGTGGATGACGCGCTCTACGCCGAGTGGCAGGAACTTCAGCGCGAAAGCGACCGTATCCGGAAAAAGGAGTACTATCACGGTAGCGGGGTCCCGTTCGATACGGTTGAGAGTTGCTATGCGGCTGACGGTGGCGACTACCTGGATCAGATGGTTTGGAAAGACGAGTGCCGCCGCTTGTACAATGCCATCGCAATGCTGCCTCTGGAGCAGCAGCGCCGTGTGTATATGTTCATGGATAACATGACTTACGCCGACATCGCCCGCGTTGAGGGCCGCACTCACCCCGCTATTCGCAAATCGTTGCTGAACGCTTTCAACCATCTCCGCCAGCTTCTGGAAGAGTAAGATCATCTATTCGCCGGGTGCATATGCTGAACAGCATCTACACCCGGCGATCTGGACGGTATTCAGTTGTCATTCCGTTGCGTTGTTCGTATAAGTTATTGAATACTTTTAAGGAGGACCCATTTATGATTGTCTCTGTAGATCATGGGAATAAGAGCGTGAAGACGCCCAATTTCCTATTCACTTCCGGCATCATCGTTTCGGAGGACAAGCCCGCTTTGAATGTGGACTATATCTTCTGGGATGGCAAGTATTATACCCTGACCGAAAAGCGCATTTCCTATCTCCGCGACAAAACGAAGGATGACCGCTTTTATGTGCTGACTCTGTTTGCCATCGCATACGAACTGCGGCACAAACAGATCCCCGAGTCGCTTGATCCGGTGGATATTACGCTGTTGGTCGGCCTTCCGCCCGCTCATTATGGGCGGCAGCACGCCGGCTTTGAAAGCTATTTCCTTCGCAAGCGAGAAACCGTTGACTTTGAATTCTGCGGCGAATACCGGTCCATCCGAATCTCCAAGGTTGTGAGTTACACACAGGCTTTGGCAGCCGCAATCACCAAATTCAGCGATCTCAAGAATTATGGTGTCTCTTACATCATCGACATCGGCGGTTTTACGGTCGATGTTCTCAAGCTTCGTAATGGCCGCCCGGATCTGGAGGTCATGGAAAGCTTCGAGAAGGGTGTTATCACGCTCTACAACTCCATCACCAGCAAATGCAATTCGCAGTTTGATCGTCTCTTGGAGGACTGCGACATTGATGAAGTAATCCGCAGCGAACCGACCATGCTTCCCGGAGAAGTGCAGCTGCTGATCCGCAGCATGGCTGACGAATTCCTCAATGAATTCTATAACTTCCTGCGTGAGCATGGTATTGATGTTCGGACAAGCAAATGTGTCTTCGCTGGCGGAGGTTCCATCCTGCTCCGCAGCATGATCGAGAGAGGCGGCAAGGTGGCCTTTCCCGTCTTCATTGACGACATCCATGCCAATGCGGTCGGCTATATGCTTCTGTACCAGAGTGAGGTAAAGGCAAATGGGCGATAAGGTGATACGCACTTACCTGAACTTCAACTCCTATGACTTCAGACATCGCAAAGTCATGGAAATTCTCAGCTCAAAGCCCAGAAATAAAACAGAGCTGGTTGTCAATGCTGTTCTCCACTACATCAGCTGTCCTGAAGCAGCGGATGAGTTCAGCAAAGAAACTATGAAGCGGCAGATCCGTGAGGTCATCCAGGAAATGCTGGCGGACGGGAGTTTGACCGGCTTGGCCGCTCCTCCTGCCGCGCATGAGCAGACACCTGAAAACGCCGATGATTTGAGCGACATGATGGCCGCTTTCCGGGGAGGATGATGCTATGGATGATGTTTTCACCTTGAAGAAGCCGCGTGAAGAATTGACATTTTCAGATCTTCGCCACCATTTTGGGACCGGAAGATCGTATATCAAGTCCGGCTCTGGGCGTGATCGTGTTTATGGCTATCGTCGTGGCGTCATGACTGACATCGGGGACATTGAGGAATCCGAGTGGAAGGCGCTCATGCTGGACTTGATCCAACGGTCTAACGAAATGGGTATTTACGAAGCACTGAAACGCTGGTCGAAAGAGTGCTGTGCTTGGCTTCACAGCAAAGCAGAAGTGGAGGAGTACGCTCTTGAGCTCCATTCCGCCCGCATCTTTGAAAACCCGTCCTGGGCTGGATACGAGCAGTTTTGGCGTGACTATGCCCCATGTTTGGCAAAAGAAGGAGAACTCAGATATGAAACAGGGCGCATTGATTTATGACCCGTGTCTGGATCGGATGGACATTCGCTTTGGCCTCAATACCTATCTCGGTGGCCTGCACTGCGGCGAGTGCTTCGATGTTTGGACCGGCAGCCATTGGGAAGCAACAAGGATTGAAAAGGGTGAGGACTGGTATTTAGTCGGCATCTCCATCCGAAACCTAGTTGGCCTGCGTGTCCGAATTTATAACTAAGCCTCCTGAAAAAGAGCAGCTTACTAAGGTCACCCAAAAACAACAGTAGGTCCGATGCCTTACTAAAGCATCGGACCTATTTATCAATCACTTTCGTCCCTGGCATCTTTTTTTCAAGGTAGCCGCGAATCTCTTCACGACTGACGGCAACTATCTTTTGACGCGCCTCACCATGACGAGTAATATAACTCACATCGCCCGTCTTGAAATACCCGTAGATTTGCTCGTATGGTTCAAATCCGCGCTGAGAAAGGGCCTCGGCAACGCTATCCAGAATTGCCATAGCAGTATCATTATCTTGCATCGTCCGCCCTCCTTTTCCTACATTACCCAATTTGTTATTATAGCGAAAATATGGAGCTTAGGCAATCAAATTCTTTCTAATAGGCGGCATGAGCTTCTTGCAAAAAGGATAAGTTGCTGTCGCAATGTCTGGAAGTTGCGCCCTCTTTCTGAATCGGCTATAATAATGATTAAAGTGTAATGATTTGCCGTTCTAACTCTAAAATGTGAGGTATCACTATGAACAAACAAGAACTGATCCGCAAAATCTCAGAGGATACGAATTTAACGCAAAAGCAGGCATCCGCAGCTCTTGATAGCGTGTTGGATGCGATTATGGATGCAGTGAAAAACCATGAAAAAGTGCAATTAGTAGGGTTCGGCACCTTTGAAGCTAAACAGCGTAACGCCAGAATCGGAAGAAATCCCAAAACAAAAGAACCGGTAGAAATCCCAGCATCGGTCGCGCCTGTATTCAAAGCAGGCAAAGTTTTCAAGGATGCGGTAAAATAATCGTGCGGCATCGTCTACAAACCGGTTATGCAGTCTGGAGGTAAATTATGACCAGTACCACATTGGATGAACCCAGCATCTATCCTGCCCCAACTGACAGCAATGACGATGCAGCCGTTAAACACCACTATACCGACTTTGAGAACAGCACATACATGGTCATCTCCAAAGTGGCCTATCTAATCGGAGTCCCCAAACGGTTCTTTGAGAGTGATCATGAACCTCCGAAGCTTGAGTGGTATGAAAAACTCGAATCGGACAAAAATGCTCGCATTGTCAGAAATCTTTGTGCGCTGCGAACAGCGCTGGAGCAGAACTACTCCACCATATATAAGCTGATGCGGTATGAGATGAAGAATCTTCACTCCATGCCAGAGCTGATTCCTCAAAGCAGCCTCCAGCAGCTTATGAACGACGGTATTACCATTGAACGCGCAAACTATAAGCCTTCTCAGTACATCATAGATATCAACCGTCACATCAGCAACCGGATCAACAACTGCAAAAGCCTGTTCC
This sequence comes from uncultured Dysosmobacter sp., assembly GCF_947631635.1. Lineage (GTDB taxonomy): Bacteria > Bacillota > Clostridia > Oscillospirales > Oscillospiraceae > Oscillibacter. The sequence goes on along the minus strand of NZ_CANRMB010000005.1, from coordinate 119,575 downwards.
CAATCTGGTTGAAGTGGGAATATGTTCGTTCACTTTTCCTGATGCCGAATGGCCTGTCAGAGGATGGAATCAAAGCGGCTGCCAATGATTACTATGCCAATAAAAGCAAGTATCCCTATCAGGTCTACATGAACTGGGACTATATCAACGCGGGCAACATACTTTACAACGACAAAAAGTTCGTTTCATTGCTGTATGAGGCCAACGAGGATTACTTCTGCGATCTGAGCAAGGTGACAGATGCCGGTAATCTCACGAAGGCCGGGATTTATAAGTTCCTGGAGGAAAGCGAGCAGGTCGATATTGTTGTCGATTGTGAAAACTCCGATCCTTTCAAGCTGTATGCTACGCTGAAGAACTTGGATCAGGAGGCTCTGCTGAGCAAGATCAATAAGATCATTCTTTATGATGACATTCACACAACGACAGCATGGAAGATCCTTGAACAGTTCACCGACATCCCCATCGAGCACAACTTGATTGAGCGTATCAAAGAACAGAAGTCTCTGGTCGATATTCGACTCACCACGGGCACCTGCCGAGAATACTACCAGAACGGAATCAAATCTTTCATATTGGTCTCCAGTGACTCTGACTATTGGGGCCTTATAGCGGCCATGCCGGAGCTGCGCTTCTTCGTCATGGTTGAGAACGAGAAATGTGGACCTGCAATCAAGAACGCGCTGATCAATGCCGGAATTACATACTGCTATATTGATGATTTCTGTACGGGTAACAGCGACGAGATCAAAATTGCCGCTGTCCTTTCTGAGGTCCGGAGAGTGCTGGATAACAGCTTCCATATCAATGTTCAGGACATCCTCCAGGAAGCATACACGGCAACGAGAGCCGATCTGACAACTGCCGAGAAGCGGCAATTCTACGATAGATACATCCGTCCTATGAAGATTGTCATCGCATCCGATGGTGAGGCAACGATAGAGCTTGGAAGCTAACCGGACAAGAGGAGTACACTATGGCGCTGAATGAGATTAGGAAGCCTACAATTGAAGAGGTGCTGGCAAACACGAGCGTGGCGAAGCTAAAGGAGTTGGCCAAAGATTACTATGTAAAAGGCTACTCCAAGCTGAATAAGGCCGCATTGGTAGAGGTGGTCAGCAGTGCGCTGCAAAAGCCCAAGCGCCTGACAGAGCTCCTTTATGTCCTCGACACCCCCACATTCATGCTTTTCAAACGGGCAGCTGAAAGCCAGCAGCCCATCAAGGTAAAGAAGCTTCAGCCCGAGCAGTATAAGCTTCTGGTGGATCTCTGCTATCTTGTCTGCGAAGAATCGCAGGCTGACATGGTGGTGACCGTTCCCTCCCAGATCAGCGATGTGTTCCTTCAGCTGGAACGAGGTGACTTTTCAAAGAGGAAGGCTCGTTATGACCTTCTCAACAGCTATGCCATGGCCACTGTTCACCTGTATGGCGTCATCAGCCAGGATGATTTTGTGGACATCTTCAACCGGCAGAACAGCCAGAAGACCTCTATTGAGGAGCTGTTCCCGGTCCTGATCCGTCACATAGCAGTCGGCGCTCCATATTGCTTCTGGGAGGAATACATCGTCTGTGATGAATTTGAAGAGAACGACTTCCAAGATGTAAAGGATCTTCTGCGTCAGTGCGATACGAAGCCACGGTATGTGCCGGAGAAAAAAGAGCTGCTGCGGTATGCGGACTGGGACTACTATGAGCAAACTCCTCAAATGGACAAGCTGAAACAATTTCTTGCAGAGCAATGCCGGCAGCCTCGCTTCAAAGCAGAAGAAGTCGCTGCGGAGATCCAGTACGCCTGCGCTGTTGAAGCCGGCGTCGGGCAGATATTTGAGATTCTGGAAGATTATCATGTAGATCTTGATGACAAGTCCGTATCTTCCTTCGTTGAGATCATCACTGCCGTGCAGAACAACACTCGCCTTTGGGCCAATAAAGGGCATACTCCCAACGAGCTGGCTACACTCTATAACCGGCGTCCGCCTTTCGCAATGAGTGGCGTTATCAAAAAGCAAAAGATTGGCCGCAATGATCCCTGCCCCTGCGGGAGTGGTAAGAAATATAAGAAATGCTGTGGGCGATAGCCATACCGATATAGATTGTTTCTCAATAGGGAGGAATCATCATGATACCGAACAAGATAGATAAAGCTGCGATTCTGGCAGCCATTCAGCAAATTGATGAGGAGGGCATTCCACGGCAACGCCTATCCCACACATATAATCTCCGCTATGGAGGTAAGCTCTATCCACCAAAATATGTTATTTCTCTTGCAAATGCAAAAGTGAATGGGACGGAATTACCACCCTCCATGTTCTCGGGCGGGGAAGAGTCGAACACCTTTTTGAGAAAACTGGGGTTTGTGGTTGAGCCTTGTTCAGATGCAGGATCTTGTGAAACATCTGGAACTCATGTGGTGACAGTTACATTGGAGAGTTCTTCGTCAAAGTCATTCGATAACAAAAGTCGGCTATCCCTCCTTGGCAGCGCTGTGCGAAACTCGGCTGATGCAGATGTAATTCTGTTTCCCGCTGGCTTTTTTCAACTCCGTGAGCAAAATGAACGCAAAATCATCGCGTTGGCTGATGAGGTCTGCGATTTCCTGCGAAAGAGTGGAGTATCAATAACGGTCTGCTTTGGTATTGATTGTGCTGACGGCGAAGATCAATTGGCGCTTGCTGTTACTCGTGATGGCATAATTGCTATGGGGAGAAAGTTTTATCCTACCTATGACGAAAGAGATGTCATTCGCATCGCCCGGAGTTATGACGAAAAAGAAATGGGATACTCGCGTTTCTTTGAGATTGGTGGAAAGCGCTTCTATTTGGCTGTTTGCTACGACACTTTTGGTATTCGTCATTGTCAACTCAGCAATCCCGGTGTAGATGCTGTTCTTGTCTTGGCTCATCAATTCTGGCCTCGTGGATATGGCCCTTCAGGTGATGTGGACTTCGCACGAAAAGGCTTTGCCGGAGCATCTCAGCAGTGGGATTGCCCGGTATTTGGTACTGCTGTTTTCTTTGACAGGGCAATCCCTGAAAACTGGCCTACCGGAGTCCGCTATCATAGCGAACAAAGTGTGAAGCAGTTTAAGTATTCTGACAATACCCTTCACTGGACACAAAGAGTTGAAATTTCAGAAAGCGAATTCGCCATCTGTTATTGGTATTCAATTTAATCTATCTAACATAACACAAGCTCCCATAGATGTTATCCCCAATTTTCAAAACCCGTTTTTTGACGCAGATTGGTGGATGGCCGCACTCAAGAATTACCAGGCTAGATACCAAACAATCCGGTATCGAGCCCAATGTCATTAAGTTAAAATTTTTGCCGAATACGAAAAAGCACCCACCCCGTTTGATTTAAGGTGGGTGCTTTTTGATGCGGCAGTGAGTCGTGCGTTCTACATGATGCCACATTTTATAATATATCCCAGCAAGATATCCCGGCAAGTCAAGAACGCATCTGTTCGATAATTAAAATTTATTTAAGTCTTTGTAATTGAAAGACTACTTACAGAATAATACAGCATTACCAGTCCCGCACTTAATAGTGCACCACCAACAATGTCTGTAAACCAATGGACTCCTGAGATTAATCTTCCAATAACCATAAATACGGTAAATGCAGCAAGAATGCCGAGAACGGTTTTTTGTATCGTCTTATTCTTGATTCGGGCATTCAACTGCATCATGGCTGTTGGTATTACACACATGACAAGCATGGTCGTGGAAGATGGGTAAGATGCCTCCATGCGTCCGTCAATCAGCACTGGCCTGTAATTTATTACAACCACTTCGAATAAGAGATAGGCTACCATAACAAGGATATAAAAACCGCCAAGAACAAGAATGCTGTAATCAACCTTAACAATACTTCTTCTTTGAATCAGTTGCACCAGTCCCAGGAGTGCAAAACTCAACACAAAGCACAGAGGAACCAGTCCCAGCCAGTCAGTAACCATATAGAGCGCCATGTGTACCCCGGTGAGCTTGTGGAAAAAGCCATTCAAAGCAGCAAAACCAACGGACGAGCCATTTGGCCCGATTGCCTGCACATCAAGATGGCTGACTGCAAACGTCCATAGCACAAATGACGCAAGCAGCCCGATTGCGGCGCAAAGATTTTTTTGACTTCTTTTTTTCATTTTTCCTTCATCCTTATACAGTGTATTGGCCTTCGCCTGAATACACTCTAATCGGATGGATGAAAGAATGAAAGAATTGGCGCGTCACAGGCGTGATACGATTCGTATCACGCCCATTTTATCAGCATTAGAGCCTTTATAAGCAAAAAAATAAATGTAAACATCGCCGCATAAGGCTGTAAGCTAATCATAAAGAGTAGCGCCCCTATTGCACTCAAACCTAAAGAAACCTTATCCTTACTGCGGAGCCAAAGTGTTGATTTGCAGTTTTGCAGTGCAAGAATCAATATGCCCCATAGAATCATGGCGAAAACAACCATGAAATACGATATTTTTATATATGTTTCCATTTCTGTCAATGAGAGCAGTGAGACCTCTTGAATTACGCCGTCTACTCTTTGACCGAAGAACGGAAGAAAGAGAAATATAGCCACACTGCAATCAAGTAGTCCAAAAACCAAGTTACGAAAGTGCATTTCTTTTTGCGTGTTTTCTTCTTCCGCAATCGTAAGTATTGCATCGCAGGAAAGCAATTCATCCAAGGATACCGAAAAATACTTTGATATTGCTTTCAAAGAATCGATATTTGGGTACCCTCTACCTGATTCCCATTTTGAAATCGCAGTACGGGAAACATATAGTATTTCTGAAAGTTCTTCCTGTGTAAGCCCTTTTTTCTTCCTCAGTTCCTGCAATTTTTCATTAAATTCCATAATCCGACTATCCTTCGATAAAAGCATCAATAGCTTTATAAATGTATCTGTCTGTTATCCTTTTGAATTACATTATACCATCATTTTACCCAAATTGAAAGGCACAAAGGGAAAATGGATTTTTCCTACAAATGGCTGTACTTTTACTGCATTTCATTGACTTGTTGTGCTTCCTGAGAGTTTCACCATTCCAGCGCATTTCAGCAAATTTTTTAGGCATGACAAGGACTGGTTGATATTCTCGCAGGTATTGAAAACTATGTCTGTGATATTACGTTTTTGGCAAAAACCAGCCAACTTTTTATGCGTTCTGCTGCCAAGTTGAGAGTCCATATCGTTCCTTAACTTAACGACCCGTTTATAAAAAAACTCTCCATAAAGTATCCAGCCCTCAAAAATCTTTCTCCGTCATTTTTACGGCATGATATAAGACTTGTTGATATTTTGCGAGATGCATTTACTATCGCCTGTTGGTGAAAAACGGGCTGATTTCTGTTGTATTTGCACGGCTTGTTGAGATTTGCCGTTCATCATTACCTATCACGGCACTTTTCATGCCCTGTTAAATTAGCGCGACATTTCTTTTTCTGAAAAGCCTTGTTTTGTCCGCTGAAAACAGGCATTTTAAGAAATAAATATGTCGAGGGGGCGGAAGTTGATACCCCCACCCCCTCATTTTTTCAAGCGGCTACCCGGTACACAAAGCCGGGAAATCCCTTTACCCGCAGATCGCGCTGGTCTTGCCGTCCCGGTCGGATAGGAACGGTGTACTGCGCAATATCTTCCAGCAACTTGTCGCTGTCAGATGTCGGCGTTCGGATAAACTCCTTATGGTGAAGCCGATATTGCAATCCAATTCGCACATGGGCAGCTTTGCCACCTCACGCATTCATTTGGCTTTCTCAAATTCTGCTTGCGAACACCGCTCATCACGGCGTTTAGTTTATTATACGTAGAAAAGTCAAATTGTAAAGCAAATAACCATATAATCTGGATTTGTTTACGGATTGTTTATCATTTCGGCCTTATCTAAATGGACAGCGCAAAAACAGTACAGCTGTTAAGGAACGGAAGTCAGTTCTCCGTCCCTCAACGGCTGTGTTTTTAGATTAACTTAATGACATTGGTATCGAGCCTGGTAATTTTATAGGTCGATTCCATAATTTGATGTTGACGGTGTAGCTTTATTGTAGTATTATTGTAGCAAGAAGGTGGTGATTATTTGATTGAGTTTTCTGTGAGACAGATTGCCCAAGCATTATCAACAAGCGAAGAAACTGTTCGCCGATGGATTAGAGATGGTCAACTATTAGCTACTTCTAATTCGAAGAAGCAAGGCCATAAAGTTACCGCCGAGAATTTGTGTCACTTCTTAGATAGCAATCCCAAATACCGTACAGAAAATGTCCAAGTACTTTTGGATACAGGTCAGACTGATTCCGAAAGATTTTATTCTCAGGTCCCCGTTCTAAGAACCGACCATCAACCAATGTTCGGCAGGTCGTTTGCGAAGCTTTCGCCGGAATTTATGTCTCGCTATGACAGTCTTCACCCTAAGAATTCAGAAAATGCGGAATCGGAAATGCTTCAACTTCAAATAGCTGAACTTGAAGAAAAAATTGCTATTCACCAGAAGTACATTGAGATGTACAGTCAGCAACTCAAAATGCTTCGCCAAAAGAAAAAGTTTTAAAATAGTGGCATGAGGAGGTAGAAAATGTTTCCATTTCGTCGAAGAGATCCTTTACCCGGTGAGCCAGGTTTTAAGCGGGAGGCAGCGAAAGAGCTTATTCAAAGTGCAAAGACTTATGTAAGAGAAGGTAAAGAAATCTATAAAAACGCCCAAGACGAGGCTTATTCCGCAAGAAATGATGCTGATAGAGTATTAGGTTCCTATACCACTTTTTGTAGGGATACCCTTCAAAAGCTAGACAGCAAACTCCGGCCAGTAATTGCTGAATTCAAATCAATTGATGTTGATTCGAGGGTTACAGTATCTAATCCCGGATCTTCAATTGATTTTATTGATGGGTTTCTCTCTAGTGTCTCGGATGCATCTCTTCATGCCGTCAAGCTCCCAAACATCTCTGGTATCGTTGATTTTCCAAATCCGCTATCCGATTTTTTTGATAGCATTCTTGAGGAGTATCAATACGAAAAGGCGAAAGAGCAATGTGCGCGTGCCCGTGCTTATAGGGATGAAATGAGAATGGCTCGGCAGGAATTTCGTGCCTATCGAGATAAAATGCGACACCTATGTTCAGTTTTGGAGCAGGATAAAAAGCAAATCACGGAGCTGACAAGTAAAATTTCGTCAATTTCTGATCAACTGCAATCAGCAATGAAAAAGGATCACTATTCAAGGGACGAAGCTGAACACTTGAAGAGCATTTGCCAAATAGCCGATGGCATTTGTGTTCATCTGTCCAGTAACTTTTTGCAGAATGACGGCACCATATCGGCTAAGTTTGAAAAACAGTTTGCCGCACTAACTCAGTTAAACCAATCTATTCCCGCTGCTCCCAGAATTGACGACCAGACCTTTCTTAACATCCTGGTTGCCGCTGGAAAACTACCAATTGAAAAGTAGTAACGAGAGGAATTTTTATGGATTCTACGGAAGCGATGGTCACCAAGCTTATAGGCATTCAGTATAAGGTTCTATCAGATTTTGAGTCTTCGACCTCACTATCTCACGAGCGATCTGCTCAATTCGTACAGGCTGCTGAAGTACTCAAGGCACAGCGGGAACTGGCGGCAGAATACTTTACCCACAATCTGAATGCACAAAAGCAGTTATATCAATCAGCCAATCACATTCTTGATATTGCAATTGACAGGGGCGATTTGACCACTGCTCAAATCGCGCTAATAGTCATTCAAGAGGCAAAGGCAAAAGAAATAGTTTAGGAGGAATATCCATGAAAGATTACTTCACCTCTATCTCACTTCCTGACGCACCTGGTGCCGAACCCCTTCCATCCCCCGAACCGGCACCTCTGCCAGATGGAACCGGAAATTCTACAAATATTGCTGTTGGCGGTGTCGAGGTTGTTGCTGTAGAAAAAATTGCTGATTTGGTGCAGACGACCATGAAGTGTGCTACTGCGTACAAAATGTGTCAGCTTCAGGAAGAAACAAAGCGCAAAGTCATTTCTGCGGATTTGCAAAAAGCACTTGCCCAGATTCATGCGGCGAAGGAACTATATCATGATATGCTTGTCTCAAACTTCACGCTCTATGAAAACGGCCTCAACGAATTTACCGAGGTAGCCAAGAAGGCAGCCCAAGTTGGGGATCATGTTACGCTTCGTGAAACATACAACCTCATTCTTTCAATCTATGGGCAACTCCCTAATATGGATTCAGAAAAGCTCACGCTCCTCCGCCCAAACTAATTCCAGCATTTCACTGAAAAGATAAGCTATGGGGAACCTTTACCGACTCCCCATAGCTTATCTTTTTAGCTATCTTCCTCTTTTACGAGTAATTCCTTCTTGTACTTGTAATAAGTATTCCTGGCTATACCAACCAATTCGATCACCTCTGCATCGGTCAGATTTCCATCAAAATCGCGGGAGACCCTTTTAATAATCTCCTTTGCCTTGATACTCTTCTTTGTTACCACATGTGCATTCTGTTGGCGACCGATTTGTTTTCCGTTGAGTCTGGCAGTGGCAATGCCTTCTTTTGTCCGTTGGTGCAGATCAGATACCTCTTTTTCTGACTGCGCGAACGCAAGTCGGATCTGTTCCTTCGCCAGTTCCATCAGGTATCGGTTGACGCCCTCCAAAATCAAATCTACGCTGCTCCCGGTCAGCGCGATGTTGTTTTCAAGAGCCTTTTTGTAGGTGTCAGTATTGATGTGCGGCTCCTTCAGGAAAACGAGGTTGACGCCTTTATTATACAGGTCTTCGTAGGCAGCGAAGCCTTCCTCTGCATTGCCGCTCATTCTGGATACACTGTCGAAGATGATAGTATCTCCTTCCTTGATCTGGCGGACAAGCTTCATCCATTCTTTTCGATCCATACGCGTTCTTGTGAAGACTTCCTGGATGATGACCGCATCCGGATAGGCAGCTTTAATATTCCTGATCTGGCGTTCAATGCTCTGCTTTGGCCGGGAGATCCGGCAGTATCCATATCTCATAGTTGCTCCCTCTGTATGGGTATAGACCCTCGTTCAAAGTGATACTAAAATTATACCACTGATTCTACATTTATTCAACAGAAATTGGTACACCAGCGGAAAAGGTTTATATTGATACTCCGATCTCAAGCAGTATTGGGATCAATCATGAAAAAAAGGTATTTTTGAAAGGGGGTGCCACTTTCATATGGAAAAGAAAAGCCTTGACTCCTAAAGGAACCAAGGCTTTTCTTCATTTTCAGAACTCCAGACTTACAGACTCCACCCGTTCTATTTCTTTCATAGATTCCTTGTCCGCTACCACCAAGTCAAAATTGACGGTCTTCACTTCATCTATTGAGTCAATACTCAATGAAGAAAAGGAGAAGATAAACCCGTTACGGCCCGACTTTGCTGGTTGAATGTAAAGAGGGACACCACTGCCGACCAAAGGAACCATTTCATCATTAACGGATGCCTTATCGAGGTATACCCAAATCTCCTTGTCGGTCTTGTTCTCTACATTCACATCAATATAGAAAACGCCCTCCACTCCCATTGATGTGGCATCATACATCTTTTCAAATGTTGCGGTCACACAGTCATCATCTGCGAGGATAACCGCAGTCTCCTCTAGCTGCTCTGCCGGTGCATCTGTATTTTTTGAACCACTGACTTGTGAAGAACTGTCACCGCCGCAGCCACTCATGAGGGAAATCACAAGGGTCAAGACAAACAACAAAGCAAAAGACTTTTTCACGTTCTAAGCTCCTCTCCAATGAAAAACATAGCGTATTTTGTGGCTCCATCATTTTTTGATGGAGTGGCTCTTTCTTTTATTTCCGGTCAGCTCATAGCTGAGGTTAAGCAGATTTTTGATAGATTCATCCAAGTCTGGACGGTCCAGTAAGATACTGATCCAGGCATCCTTATTCATGTGATATGCCGAGAAGAATCCATCCTGCAGTCGCAGAGAGCCAATCATGATAGGGTCACACTTTACATTCAGGACATCAACGATGCCATCTTCATCCAGGCCAAGCTTTCTTCCATTGACCTCCAGCACAACTCCATACCACTTTTTGCTGTTCAGATGACGAAGAACGGCATTATTATCATTCCATGGATAATCCGGCTCTGTTCCATACTGCTGCCGGCACCAGCCGAATAGTTCTTGTCTGGTCATTTTATCTATCCAACTCTCCGGAATCGTCTTTCGGCACAGGGATGTACACCATTTTCAAGGGTATCATCTTCCGGTATTTTTCACTAAGCTGTTCATAATACTTCAAAATCAGATCCACCAGCTCGGTACCGTTAATGCCACGGATGATGGGGGTGCTCTCCAAATACTTCTGTGCATTTTTCGTATAGTTGGAGAGCGTGACAAAGAGGCCATAGTCCCCTTCCCGCATGGCACCCTTCAAGGACTGGATGGTAGACTCCTTAATATCTCCATCCTGGCTCTTAACCTGGACAAGGATTCTCGGCGGAAGTTCATCCTTGTAGGCAGTGATGTCGATACCGTTGTCCCCGCCGTGCTTGGATACCGTCGTGCGGTAGCCCATTGCACTTAAAAGGTCAGCTACAAACTCCTCCAAATCGTACCCCTTCAGATGCTTGCTCAGCTCCTTCAGGATAAAATCCTTTGTCGTCTCGATAATATCATCTGCGGTGGCCGCCACAGTCTCATCGTCTTCATCGGAAGCAATCGCTGTCTTCTGCTTGAAGTTCTTGTCCAGCGCAGCGATGTATTCGTCAGCATAGGTCTTAACGACAAAGAAAGACAGCGCAGAGCCCACCTCATACAGGGCACCCTGTGAGAAGAAGGTCCTGGGCAGATGCTTCAGCCATTTAACAGACCTCTGCTGCACATACTCCCCGCTGTCAGGCTGGTACATGTAGTCCCCTTCAATGATGCCGACATTGATTTCTCGGTTGCTCTTTGACGGAAATACGACATAGTCCCCTATCTGCACCTCATGGGCAAATCGAAACAGCATACCGGCGCTGGTTGCGATACTGCCTTTCTTAACATTTGGATATGTCTCTTCATAATGTTTCTTGAACGCCTCACGGGTCGGCTCGATCTGATTCAGGTCGCCGAATTCGCCCCATCCAATAGCAATTACATTACCGTCAAGAAACAGATGGTCATCCTGCGTGTGGATACCCCAAACAGTCGTAGACATTCCAGCACCTCACTTTCAATTTTCCGGTTCTTCAGAGTCATCCATGGAAAACTCATCAGGATTTGATACGCTTAGTCTTGCCCCTTCAGAAACAAGCTCGACGATGGACGTGAAGTCTGGCGCATTGAATTCAGAGACATCGGAAGTCCCATTTCGCCAAATACTGTACATCCAGCTTGTATAGGAATCACTGCCTATAGCCGGGTCGTACACAGAGCCGCCGTCAGAAACCTCGATTACATCAGTTTCAAAGTGGAATGACACATAATGTATATACGACTCCGTTCGCAGGCAGAAATCAAAATCATACCCGCAGGATATCTCTTCTCCCCTGGAAAACCGGTCAAGCTCCTGCTCAACGACACGGAAGAACTTGTTTGCATTCTCATTTTGATTCTCCTGCCGGTAGGTCTCAAATGTCCTCAGGAGTGCATTCTGGAAGGAAATGAATGTTGGATTTTCAGATGGAGACCCACTATCTTCCTCATCATCATCGAATTCGTCGAAGTCTTCTGGGTCTTCGTCATTTTCAAGCTGATCGTCAATCTCCTTTAAACGGCTAAGCCAACGGACGATGCTCCCGTCCCTTGCAAAGGACGATAACAGGCCCTCATGTACCCGCTCCAACTGAATTGCAAAAACGAGCAATGCAAAAATGCATTCCGCATCCACAGTAGTAACATCCGCACTGCAAAACCCCTTTTGCGACCACTCGATTTGATTATCTTCGAGAATAGTTCTCCCATTATCGAGAAAGTATTCTTCATCAAACGAAGCAACATCCGTGATGAACTGGAGGAAGAAATCCTTATACCGAAAATACGGCATAAAAATCGGATGTTCCTTTGAGCCGTCGTTTTCTTTATCGAATATCCACTCACCGATGTCCTCTTCTTCAGAAAACAACGGGATGTATCTGGTTATCAAATCAAACGAGCGAGCCATTATTATGCTCCTTTCACCTTGACCTGACCGTTCATCAGCATGGGGAGAAGGAAATCACGAAGACCAACAAGGTCTGCGTTCTCCCGAATAACTTCATTTTTTCTCGCCTCGGACGAATGACTTATGTTCGCAAATTTAGACATAATCTCTTTCGGTGGAATGGGCATCTTATAATTGAGAACCCCATTAAAATCCAAACCAAGGATGTTTGTTCCAGAAGCAAAGCCGGCGACGTATTTATGGAACCATGTTGTTTTACTCTCGGCATGCAGATAATACTTGAATGCATCATCAGCAACATGAATGGTAGTAACATGGTGTGACGACACAATATCCCCATCAAATATATCCGGGACCAACAAAGCTTTGCCTATAATGTCTTTTGCCGGGTCAATCGCTGTCTGTTGGGTATTGCACATAACCAAGTCGTAAGGACGCAGTACCTGATCTTCCCCATAAGCACCGCTGTATGTTTTCAGCCCAGATGCTTTGTAAGTAGAATCCACATTGAAGGACGCAAGGTTAATCATGGGAACTCCGTTTCCCTCCAATGTTGTTGAGTTGTATGAAATACCTCTGTTGGCAGTGATGTAATCTCCTAAACGGATAACCTCCCACCCCTCAGGAATCTCCCGCTTCAGTTTCTCATTCCAGACCATCTTGCCGCCGCTGCTCTTGTAGGGTTTCCCGTTCTCGTCCGGGAAGTCGAACTGGACGAACCAGTAATCATAGAGCAGCTTTGCCATGCCTTCAAGGTCAACGCAGATGGCGTTGTTGTTCTCAATTTTTTTGTCAATAGTTGAAAACAAGTTCCCAATTTTTCTCTGCTCTTCTATTGTCGGCAAAGGAACAGGGAAACCCGCAATAATCTCGTTTGTCAAAGTATATCTCTGTCCGCTTCCGCTGGCGTTGGCTTCGAAGTATCTTTTTGCGTATTCTGTGTGGAGAACCACATTTAGATACTTTCCTTCGAGTATCGTTTCGTCAGGTTTGATGAGGGCACAATGGTATCCCAGAACTACATCAGTAAAATCATCTGCAATATATGTAGGGATTCCAATATCGTTCCTTGTTTCGCTATCCTTGGTTATAGCAATCATACCCTTTTTTACAGAGAACCGAACAACCTGATTCTCATTGGCTGTTGCTACCATAAATCCTTGGGAAATGTTATCTGTAATCGCCCAGTTATGGTAGACATCAACGAAGTTACACAGGCGAACTTCTGCCTCTCCAACTTTGCTCTTTTTGTCAACATTACTGATATCTATGGTGGCAATTTGACCGAGTTTTACAACATTAGCTGTCATATCTCAGCCCCCCAATATCATTCATAATTCTTTCTTCCAAAGAGCGCCCCTTTACAAACCGCTCACTCAGCCGAGCTTTGTAGTCGCCCATCTTGGACTGGAACTCCTCGGCGGTGATGTCGATATGCTCGATTTTTACCTCGAAATACTGTCCGGCGGAGAAGGAGTATCCCTTATTCTTGATGTCCTCGGTGGACACAGAAACGCTAAAGTCATCCTCTATCTGATGTCCGACGAAGGTATTGATGATGCGAGCAACCTCATCATCGCTCAGAACAGTCTTCTGGTTCTTGCCGTCCTTGACTTTGGTCCCCAGCTTGGAAGCATCCAACAGCAGCACCGTGCCGTCGGTATTGGCCTTGTCCAAAAACAGGATAGAGACATTGGTGCCCGTATTGGCGAAGATGTTGCTGGGCATGGAGATAACGCCCTTGAGCATCCCCTCATCCACCATCTTCTGCCGTATGGCATACTCAATCTTACTCTTTGCAGTCAGGAAGCCCGTAGGAACGACGATAGCCGCCTTGCCGTTATCTTTCATGCAGTACATGATGTGCTGGATAAACAGCAGGTAAACCGCCATGGATTCCTTCTTATTAGCGGGGATCTTCGGCACCCCCGCAAAGAAGCGGTCAGTCTCAGACCACTTCTGTTCGATGGCATCACGGGTGGAGGAAAAGTCCAGCTTGAAGGCGGATTTGCGGTCTGATAGGCATACTTCTTGAGTCCGGAAGTCGGCTCATGCTCCACCTCAAAATGGGCGGGATTCAGCAGTGTATCACCCTGGATGATATGCCCCAAGGACTCCGTCATCCCGTTGAGCATCATGTTCAGACGCAGGAAGCGGGTCGATTTCGAGGAGATGTCCTGCGTATAGACGATGGCACGATTCATGCCATTCTCCTGACCCAATTCATGGGCCAGATGCAGAATTAGGGAGCCAGAGCCGGCGGCGGGGTCAGAAATCTCGGACGCTTCGATTTTGTCGCTCATTCCGACCAGGCATTTTGCAATAATAGAGCTTACCGCCTGAGGTGTAAAGTATTCTGCATACACACCACTCGCAACGTTATAATCCTTGATAAGGTACTCAAAAATCGTAGAATAGAAGTCAAATGAGCCAGCGAATGTGTCGGAGAAGTCAAACTTATCCTGAGCGATGATGCCAAAGATGTTCTTAGCGAAGTTGTTCCGATTAGACGGCTCTACGGGAGTAGAGATAGGCTCGAACAGGGGTCTGTGGCTACCCTCTGCTGTTTCCACGGCAAACGCTTCGTTACGAGTGTTCTGAGCGATGCGGACCAGAGCCTCATCGAACTGCTGGTAGAAGTTCGCCTGCTCTACATGGTTGATGAGGTACTGGATGGTGTCTTCATAGCCAAACGCAACATCGCCGGATGTGGTGTCATAGAAAGCATCCAGTTCGTCATTCTCATTCTTGAGGATCTCGTCGATGCTCTCGCCAATCTCCTCCCCGAATTTCGACAGGCTATACATGAACTTGTCGTTGAGGAACTTATAGAGGAAAACAGAGGTAATGATACGTTCCTCTTCTCCCTGGTTGGCAAGACCAGCCTGTGCGCTAAGCGCCTTCAGCTCATCAATGATCTGTTTGATTTTGGATTCTGTGCTTAAAATGTTATACATGGTCAATCTCCCCAGTTAGAAAATCCTCATGTTGGAGTAGGTCTCGCCGAGGAAATCAGCGTACCAATCCTTAAGGTTGAGTTTTTTGTATAGTCCGGATTTTAAAAGCTGAGTTGTCGTATTTTTCTTAACGGTATTCACAAAGGATTCCCGCCCGTGCAAGATGAGAATATTGGAGCCCTCAATGTCCTTTACGGCAGCATAGGCCACATCCGTCAATTTGGCGAGATCTTCTTTGTCATATTCCGGGTGCATCTCCACCATATCGGAATATGTTTTGACAAAGGCGTAGTTACCGCCATAGCGGGCTGCCAAACGCTCGTTCTCCTCATTGATACGGCGCAGGTCCTCTAGGATCTTCAGCAGCTTCCCATTGACCTCAGAAAGGTTATTGAGGTCGATGTACTCCAGCTCGACGAAGATTTTTTTGAGCAAGTCCTCCAGACTGACGATTTTTTCAGCGCCAGTGTTCTTGTTGCGGCGGATTTCCTTTTGGATATCCGAAACCGTATCCGTAAATTGATTGTAGCCGTTGATATCTGTGACGTCCTTAAAGGCTCGGGTCAGCTTACTCATATCCATGATGCTGATTCTGACCTTAAAGAACTCGTATACGATTTTGACGACTTCCTCGTTGGAGACGACCGTCATCAGGTCGATAGGCTTTGTGGTGAGGTTCAGGAAGTCGATACGGTTCTGCACTTCCCGCAACAGCTTCTTGATGCGGTCTTCATCGATCTGTTTTGCCAGCGTCATAGCTCTGGAAAGCAGGAATTCCGTGCGGCAGTCCTTGATGCCATTCAAGTCACGGCGGATGGCCAGCAGCGTATCCCTATCCATCTTAACGAGTTGCTGGGAGAACAATTCCAGATTCACAGAGGTATCGACCAGAGTATCCATGTGCGCCTGATAGGCGTGATACTTCTTATCGATATCCTCGGGGCCGATGACCAGCCCAGTCAGAGAGAAATGCTCATCAGAGTCATCGTTGAAATCGTCCTCCATCTCCTTGAGGTACATTTCGATGGTCCGGTCATATTCCTCTTCAATATCGACAAAGTCCACGATGTAGCCGTACTGATATACCTTGCCTGTCTTTGGGTTCTTGTAAGGACGGTTCACTCGGCTGATGGTCTGGAGCAAAGTGTGTTCCTTGGCATTCCGGAGCAGATACATCTTTTTGAGCCGAGGCACATCGTAGCCAGTGGTAAGCATCTGGTGAACAATCAGGATGTCCGGCTTGAGCGTCTTGCGGAAAGCCTTCTGGGTCTCCTTATTGATGTCGCTGCGGGGAGCGTCTTCGTCAGAGATGACCAAGCCTGTTTCGAGCGTGGTAACATTATTATCGAACCACTCCTTGACCTTGCGAGCCTGCGGGTTGGAGGAGCATACGATCATTCCGCCAATGGTAGAATCGGCATTCACAAGGCGGAAGTTCAGGAAGTCAGTCTCAATGAATTTACCGAGGCAACTGATATAGGCCTCGTCCGTCCGCATGGTGTCCTTCTTGGCGTTGATCTGGGATTTTTCAAACTGAAGATTCCTATGGATGTCCGCTCGAACGGTGGTATCAATATCCTCCTTCTTGATGCGGAGAGTGTACCCGTCAGAGATGGATTTGTCGTAGAAATACTTGTGGATGTAGTCTCCAAACTTCAGATTAGAGCGTTCCTTTTTGGAAAGGAGCGGCGTTCCGGTCATAGCGATGTAGATGGCGTTGTCATCCACCAGCATCAGGTTCTTGAAGAACTGGCCCGTCTGCCTATAGGAGCGATGCGCTTCATCCACAAAGAAGATCCGCTGGATTTTAGCATCGTACACATTGCTCACCTGGGGGAGCGCATCGTTGAATTTCTGGATATTCACCACAACGATCTCGCCGTTCGAACGAAGGTCTCCACGCTTGGGAAGCGGACGCTTGAGTTCCTTTTCAAAGTCAGAGCGGCTGTTGACCTCAATCGCATTCAGTCCACGGTTCCGCATTTCATCACGGACCTGAATGAGCAGGTCCAGACGGTCCACCACATAATAGAACTTAGCGGTGATACCCCGCTCGGAGAAGTAGTCTCTGATAATTCTGGCAGAGAAAGCAGACAATTCTGTCTTGCCGCTGCCCTGCGTATGGAAGATGATGCCGGATTTCCCGCCGCCGTCAATGCGCTTCAGAATGGCCTGGCTGGCAAAGAACTGCGGGTAGCGCATGATATGCTTCTGTGTAACAGGCTGCCCCGTCTTTTCATCAATCGTGTCGACATAGAAGAAACCGTATTGCAGTAGGTACATCATACGAGGAATATCGAAGAAGGAGGTCACGAACCGATTGCACGGCGTTGTGGGCTGCAAGTTGGTCTGGAACTCCTCCGTATCCGCATAGCTGGGACTGTACCCATTATCTTTGAGGATATGCCGCACCTCATCCATGGAAACATCCTTGAAGCCAGATGTTTTTGGATTCTCCTCCCGGAAGAAGGAGAAGAAGGTCCTGTTCCCATTCGGCGTAGAGTAGAAGGACCCAGCCCGCACCTCTTCAGCCGGGGCGGCATCGTTATCGGTCTCATACTCCATGTTGTTGCTAAAGGTAACAAACTGGAGCATGTTGAAGTATTTCTTGAATTCCGGTACCTGAAGCCGCTCGTCCAGCATCCGGTGGAACTCCTTCTGGATACCGCCCTCGTTATTGGGTTTCTTCACTTCAAGGAATCCGAGAGGGATGCCGTTGACAAGAACAGTGACATCCGGGCGGAAAGAACCCTTCGCTTCCGGGCCGAAGGTCAGCTCGTCAACGATGGCGAAATCATTGGATTCAGGATAGGCAAAATCAATGAGCTTGATGTCTGCGGTCTGGTCCAGCAAACGAGCCAGGAACTCTTTGCCCATATCATTGTTCTTGATGATGTTATGGATTTCTTCGACCTCTGCCAAAATCTGTTCCTCAGTCAGGCCCTTCCCGCTGTTGATACGCTGAATAGAGGGAACAAAGCGATTCAGAAAAATTCTGGTTTCCGTATGTATCTCAGCATCTTTTAGCGACTGATACTCATATCCAAGCCGCATGAACTGGATCGTGGCAGGGAATTTCACCCGCATATCTTCATTCCAGGGGACTCTCATGTGTCGCCAACGCTCCCTTCATTTTCTGATTTCTTCTCTGCTGGCTCAGGGACCACTTCCATGATGTCATCAAAGGAGCAGTCCAGAGCCCGGCATATCTTCACAAGGGTCTCTGTGGTCACATTGTCCCCACGATTCAGTTTATTGAGCGTGTATGAACTGATGTGAGCCTTCTCAACCAGGTCCTTCTTCTTCATATCCTTATCGATCAAGAGCTTCCAAAGCCTCTTATAAGAGACAACCATAATCTTCACCGCTCCTTTTCCCCGGAAATTCATCTTATTTTAATCCTATTTTACAGTATATCACCAGTATATCACATGCAGGTCTATTTTCAACGAAATCTATTGCGATAACACCATTTTCACATGGGAAACAAACGAATTACTAAGTGACCTGCCTCCGCCGCCACAAAGATGGCTATGCCTCCATCCTCCAACCATTCCCTCACTCCCGGTCGAACAAACTTAGAAATGTATTCCACGAAATCACCCCATAAATACGCAAAAAGGATCTGCTGTTTGGCAGACCCTCTTCCCATGGCTGCCACCATGGTGCAGCTAACACTATTCCATTATGGGGGACGTTTTACATCAGAATTGGAACAATATCAACACCCACCCAATTTGGTGCTTTTCATCCCGTGATTTTACTTCGTGATTCTATTTATGGATGACAATTACCGCACGGGTCAAAACCGGCATCGACAGCTTCCTGCCTGGAGTCGAAGAAAACTCTGTTCTTTTCTGCCGGCAGATTCTTGCAGGTGGGCAGGTGGAACTTCTTTGAGTTCTTGTTGCCAATATACTCTCCCACATTATTCGGCTCTGGCGTCGCTGTCACAGTGGGATTGGTCTGAACGCTCTCATTTTTCTCCGTGCTGAAGGAAACCGTTTCACCGTCGCTGGTGCAGATGATTGTCCCTTGCAGATCGTTCCGGTAGACTTTCACATCAGCATCACGAAGTTTGCTGAGCGTATCTTCAGTCGGATGGCCATAGGAGTTTCCCTTGCCAACCTGGATCACAGCATATTCAGGCATGATCTCACGAAGGAAGGCATAGCTGGTGCTGGTATCGCTGCCATGGTGCCCGACCTTCAGGACCGTTGCGGAAAGATCGTATCCGGCGTCCAGGATATCCGCTTCGGCGGTTCTCTCAGCATCGCCGGTAAAGAGGAAGGAGGTTTTCCCATATACCACCTTCATCACGATGGAGGTGTCATTGGTGTCCTCATAGCTCTTCTGAGGCCCCAGGATGGTCACAGAGGCGCTGCCCAAGGAGAATGCATCCCCCGGCTCAGGAACCGTAATAGAGACTTCCTGCTGGCTAAGATACTTCGTGAAGCTGTTAAAGGTCTTAGAATCGTAGGAAGTCACAGGGCACAACGCAGTGTCTACCGACGCATAATTCAGGGCACCGGAAAGGCCGCCAATGTGATCCGAGTGGGCATGAGTGGCCACGATGTAGTCAAGATGATTTACCCCCAGCTTCTTCAGGTAGGCATAGACCTTACTGGACTCAGATGCCTCGCCGCCGTCGATAAGCATTGCTTTTCCATCGCATAGGACGAGAGAACAGTCTCCCTGACCGACATCAATGTAGTGAACTTCAAAAGTTGAGTTTTCGGGTGGAGTCATTGCCTCTGGTGCAGGAGTCTGCTCTGACAGCGAGTTGGATGGTTCAGGAGAACTCTGCTCCGTTTCCTCGTCCACATCCTGCCCGTTTTCTTCACTATCCGTTATGTCCGTTTGCGGCTGCTGCACTACCTCTTCAGAAACGATTCCATCTGGGCTATCCGGCAGTGCAGGTTCCGTGCCCTCAGCTGCTCCGCATCCTGACAGAAGGAGCAGGAGGGCTAACAACCAAATTGTCATTTTCTTTTTCATAGGCACATTCCCTCACTTTCTGTGTCTATTGTAAATAAGGTGCCGTCCAATAATCAGGACAGCACCTTGTCTTCATATTCATCCTGGAGGCGTAGAGCCACCATTCCGTGCCTGGTAATCTTCTTGCTGAGCTTTATCAGCTCTGGAGAATTCAATGCAGCGCCGCTCTCAATCATCCCAATGCCACGCTTTCTGTACCGCAGTATGTACCACCAATGATATTCAATGCGGAAAGCAAGCCAGAAACCATACAGCCGCTTCATAGGCCATCCTCCTGTAATACTATCATTTTCAAAGTATTTCTACAAGAAATACTTTAGCACAAGAGTTTTGTCAAACCGTGTCGAACGCAGTCGAGGAACAGCAAAAAAACTCCACGCACAACGGCGTGGAGCACCTGACAAAATAGAGTTATGACTGCTTTGCATTTTCCTCGTTGATTATCACATCGAGAATGCGCATGATCTTCCTTTGTTCTTCCGTAGGTAATGCCGCCAGTTTCTCCGATATTTCAGAGCTGGCTGTTGAGGTGGATACATCCAGGACATCACGCAGCAGCGTATTTGCATCTACCTTCAAGGCGTTTGCGATGGAAATGAATGTTTCAAACTTCGGCAATTTGAAGCCACACTCCAGATTGCTCAAGTACTTCGGCGTCAAATCAACCATTTGTGCCAGATCGGCTTGTGTCAGCCCTCTGGCTTTCCTGATCAGCTTGATTCGGTTCCCAATCTTCTTTGCGTCCAAGCACACACCTCCTAATAGATAGATTTCTACCTATTGGTAGTATATACAACAGCACTTTTCCTATAAATCCACTAGTCAAAAGACATCCATCAAATAGAAAGACTTGCAAACAAAAAAACAGCCCACCGACATCCCATAAAGGGGCCGGTGGGCTGCTTGGTCAGATGAGACCAGCTCTTTTGAGTTTTTTCTTGATGCGTTTGAACCTACAGTGAATGGCATTGTGGGAACATTGCTGCATACGGGCTATTTCCCGGGGCGTGAACCCCATTGCCCGGAGCCGGAGCAGTTCAATCTGCTGTTGCGTGATCTGCTGTTCAATATCGCTCCAGAGGATAGAGGTGCCAGAATCGTCAGGCTCTCCGACAACTTCCAGGAAGTCATCAAGTGAGCTGTGCGCTTCTTCCTTCCAAGCGCGTCTGCGCTGCTTATGGAGATCCGCACGCAGACGATACCACAGGATCGTTGAGAAGCGGTACTGATGCAGTGCCTCTGTTTCAAGGTATTTTTTTACCGTCTTCACATACCGTTCAGCCAGAATGCCATAATCGTCATCTGTAAGACCGTAAGTACCCATGAATTTCAGGAGCAGGCCGTGATGCTGTTCAGCGAATTCCTGTTGCTCAGGAGTGAGAACGCGGTCATCCACCAGGGTCACCCCGCATTCCTCACTGGGGCGTTTGCGTGCATGATAGTCTCGAACTTGCCCTTGTCAATCGCATGGAAGGAACCTTCCCGGATCTGGAGGTAAAGTCGAATCGCCCGCACCACATACTCGCACAGATCCACATAGAAAAGCGGCAGATTTGATAAATCATAATCTGTGGGGAAGTTGTCCACCGCCTCCTGAAAGTCCAGCCAATACGGGTTCCCATCATTGAAATAGGGGTGGACATCATCCTGCCCTCTATCCACTGAACTTGCCCCATCCGGAGCAAACAGAGCGCTGGTATAGCTCACCACATACTGCATGGACTTACTGTTATCCTCACACTCCATAAACTTGGGGAGGGAGTCCAGGAACAGAAGCGCCTGCTGAATGGTCGAAACACGAAGGCGCAGCTCATCATAGAGCCAAGCATACTTACTGCCCTGAACGGCAAAGCCACGCTCCTCAGCAAGCCGATAACGCGGAAGATAGTAGTCCAGGAGTTCCTTCAGCAGCTCGGTCGAAAAATACGCCAGCATCATGACGCCTCCCCCAAGTGGATACGCCGGAGCTCTTCATCTGTGCAGGTATTCGGGTCAACACCAAAGACCTGTTTGAACAAGTCCATGTACCGCTTTAGCCCTTGGGGGATCAAAGGCCCCTTGAGCGATGTCAGCGACCACAGGATCATCTCTTCTTCCGGAATGTGGTATGGCCCGGTCATGAAGCTATTGCCATTGAAATGGGGAAGGGAGCCTTTTTCAATCTCTTTCAGATCCTTGACCGTGTTCGCGTTCTTGATCATGTCCATCTTCTTGCTGAAGATGGTGTGGACCAAATTGCTCATGAAGCCATGCTCCCGGTAGTACTGCATCGTCTTCAGCGTCTTCTGGATTGCCTCATACTTGGCTTCTTCCACCGCTTTGTTGTACTTGCCAGCTTCAGGGCAGGCGAAGACAGCCTCAGCAATTTCCATGATGTTATCCAGTTCCTTATTGCCAGTGATCATCATTCATACCTCCAAAAAGAGAGGGAGCGATGCCGCTATGAATGACATCGCTCCCTCAAAATCAATTATTCAGTTAACTCTTAGTGTCCGAACCGCTCAGGCGGGCAGGTCTTCATCAGCGGCAGCTCTCTGCTGCGCTGCAATAATCTGCTGCGCTTCACGGATCAGCTTCGGGCCATAGGTCAGCTCCCAAGTCTCAATGTATCGACTGGTCTGCTGCATGAGCCGGAAGAAGTCATAATCGTTGATGTTCAGGAAGACTGTCTGACCCTTCTGGTAGCTGCCCTTCTTCATATGGACGCCACCAAGTGCTGTCTTCTCCTTCACTGCCTTCCCATTTTCAACCTGAATGAACCAGGGATAGTTTCTCGGATTCCCATTTGAGTCAAAGGCTGCCCGTTTAACCGTCACTTTCGTGACCATGGACAGGCCCTTGGCATCCGGCTCCCCGAAAATCTTCTCCTCACTGAAATCGAATTGCTCGACGCCGATGGATACACGGCTGAGTGCATACGCAAAGAACTCGGGAGACAGATTGGCCGTCACACGAATCGTGTTGTTGCCGGTGCCTTTGGAGTAGTCCTGAAGCACCACGCCGATACAGGACCTCTGCCGGCTACCATCGCCCTGCTTCTCGCCCTGAGCGTGCAGATGCGCGTAGTAGTCAACAGGCGCAAGCTTCAGCTTGTCGTTGAATTCGCAGAGCTTCTTATTGGTCATGTAGATTGAAATCTGCTTCTGAATACGCATTTCTTCCATTGTGTGTCGTCCACCTTTCAAAAAAGAATTTTACCAGTGATAATCAATAATGCCGCCGATAAAGAAGCTGTCCTTCGGATCGAGGTCCCGAACCCAGGCGTCCAAAGGGACGAGTTCATCATTATCTTTGAGGTAGATATAATGATCGAACTTATCCTCATAGGCAAACCTGATGGTCACCATGGCCTTGGCAAATTCCGTGGACTTCTCCTGACCGGAGAACACTTCATAGGAGGCCGCCGACAGCAAAGCTGCCGCCTCCTTGAATTTCGCGAAGCTCCCTCTGAAGTAGCGCTCCTTCACATTGTCGGTGAATTGGAGTTTTCCATCTTCATAGGTGCAGTTTCCTGCGAGCGTTCCCAGCAGGGATTCGATGGCGCTTACTCGCTCTTCCGCGTTGATATCAGAGGTTCCATCTGAAATGGAACCATGAAACCAATCAGGAAGATCCGTGTTGGAGTACCGCTCCTCTTCCGGGATTGGCTCGCTGGAAAGCTCATAAATGTAACCGTGCATTTCAATCCTCCTCGTCACTATCTTCGAGCGAATCGAAGATCTCTTCATACGCCCGGTTGACCGGACAGTAATCACAGCTATCTGCCTCACAGCGATTTGCGTTGATCTCGCCACGGCAGTACTTGGAAAACAGTGCCCGGAACTGAGAAATGTCTTCCGGTGTCAGCATTTCATTCGTCATGGCCACACCTCAATCAAACCGATCCAGGTGGGTCCTAATGAATTCATTGGCATAGTAGCAGATCAGCGTCACCAGCATACCCATGCCGATATACGCTTCCTTCGATGCTTCCAGGGTCTTCAGCGAGTACACTCGCATCCGGGAGCGGAACGGATCGTCCTTCATGTCCTTATTCCAGCTCCCGTAGAGGTAGATATCCCCATAAATGCCCTCACTGGACCCGTAGACCACATCGCCAATGACATCGAAATCGCAGCAGTACAGCTTGTCGTACTTCACCGAGCTGCAAAGCAGGTCATAGTCCAGCGGACAATTCTTTTCCGCCTCAGCAAAGCGAGGATCGGTTCTTGCCAACTTGACTGCCGGTTCCATGACATCCGAGACACTGAGATACCGCTTTTCATTTACATCTCGCATAATTCATTCCCCCTCATTCTCATCGTCGCCGTCAAAATCTTCGCCAGAAACCAGGACACAGCCGCAGCTCTCACATTCAATACAGACATCATGGGGATCGTCAGGATCGCCATAAGTCACGCATACGATGTGATGCCCCACATGGGGATACAACTTCTGCATCATCCAGTTCATTGGCGGCATTTGTCTCTCATCAAGCATAGGGCACCGCCTTCCTGGCTGTTTCAATTCCCATGCTCCAGGCGATGCGGAGCAGTTCGTAACCACTCAAACGATACCCGTACTTCCGGCAGCGCTTCTTGAGGAAGAAGAAATCTCCGTCATGCTTAATGATCCTGCCTTCCATCAGATGATAGGAGCAGGGTTTGTAAAGCACACGCGACTCAGCTTCAGATACCTCACGATCTATCCGTGCTTGATCCACACGGGTGCAGTATTGGACCGCAACATCCAGATGCGGATGCGCAGAAAACTGCGTGCGGATCAGGTTCAGCACCATCTCGCAGATCTCTTTCCGCCGCTCCGGAGTATGACGACTATTGAATGTCAGGGTCACATAGGAGTAATCCCGTCTGCAACCGCCCACACCCGGCAGGGTGTTGAGGAAGCTGTTGCACCAGAAGAACAAATCCCAGGAATCGCTGTCAAAGGGATACTTCTTGTCTGACCGGTACTGGCAGCACGCGCATTGGCCGGCAATTGCCTCAACGACGCTTTCAATCTCGTCGCTGCGCATCTGCGCGGCACGGATGCGGGTGTTGTCCTCACTGGCCATAGCCAGCTTGCGGTTTCTTGCACACTCATCCTCCGAGTAAACGAAGCTGAGGCGGAGAGAGTAGAAGTCCTCCGCAGCGTAACCCAGCGAGATCATCTCCTGGTCATCTCTGGTGATATAGCTGCGATCATGCCAAATTCTCATTCAGCACCTCCGCCAGACGACTCCAGCAGCTCGGACATCTCCCGAATCTTCTCGATCAGGGCATCCTTGTTCTTCAAAAGCGGCTCATCCATCACCGCATCGTTCAGAGCGCTCAAAGACGACCTGACAGATTTGGCGGGATTGTACCTCTTGAGGGCGACGAAATCTTCACCTACGAACAACTCAAGCGGGTCTCCTTCCCGGATATTGAGCTTGCGCCGGATCTCCTTCGTGATCACGATTCTTCCGAGGTCATCAATTCTACGGACTATACCAGTTGCTTTCACAAATCATTCCTCCAGTATTCATGTAGTTTCGCTTTACCAGACCGAGCGCCAGCCGTGTTGATTCACTCGTGTCTTCAGCTCATTTGCTTTTATATCCGCTGCTTCCTGCTCGCCCTCATCGGGGTAGGCAGATACATCCAGGTCATACACATCCGGACTCACATCAGCATTGGCATAGATGTTCCGAACAAGGCCGCCTTCGACTTCGACAGCGATTTCGACATCAAGTTGATGCGTTTCGATTGTCCAGGTTACGAAATTCGGATCATCACGGATTACTGCCTGATCATCCCGGCAGTAGCACTCATGCTCTTCCGTCTGGCAGCTCTTATCAAAGCCCCACAGTTCAAGGGTCTTCTCATACACGCTGCGCATAGTGTTCTGCGCGGTCTCCAGGTCCAGGAAGGAACATACCTCCGAACCACATCCGGAATCCGTGTCCTGATGAAAAATCAAAAGATACAATGTCATTTCTTCATTCCTCCGGCACCGCACTGCTTTCTCCTCATGCAATGCAGAAAATCCTCTGTAGGCTCCCAATCACTTATGACCAGCACGAATGCAGAGCGAGGGTGACTGTCACAAACAAAGTCACCCTCGCCGATATACATGCAATGATCACAAAGGCCGGGATCACAGTACTTTGCAGGTCGCCTTTGGGCTCTGCGGATCTTTACCTTTGCTCTCTTCTTCATTTTGTTACCTCATAACGGCAGATGCCGGGAAATCAGGTTGGTCAGCATCACAGGAAGCTGGTTCAAATCCGTAATATCCAGGAAGCCAGCGCCGTAGATGCGCTCGATCCGGTCACGGTCATCGCCAATAGCAGCTGCAAAAATCTGCACGCCTTTCCTGCTGTACTCCAGCTTGATCCCTCTCAGATCCGCCTCCGCCTCAGTACCGGAATACCCGGTATCGTTGGGTTGGCCGTCGCAAATGATGAACAGCATCTTGACTTCAGCCGGCTGCTTGCTCAGCTTCTCAGCTACAAACCGCAGCGCAGCACCGTCACGATTACAGCATCGGGCACTCATATCCATCAGCCGGTATCTGTCCTTCTTATCCACGGAGTCGAACTCCGCATACGAAAACAGTTCCACATGGGAGTTGCTCGCTGTATGGCCGGTAATCATGATAGGGATGCCCAGCTTCTCACAAAAGTCCTGAACGACAATCGCTGTCGCTCTGGCCCTCGTGATTCTGTCCGAGCCGCACATGCTGCCCGACTCATCAATGAGCAGAGCCACGGCAAGATTGATCGGTTCGGTCGGAAGCCGGGTATTGCAGAAGATACGACCGTCATCCCGGTGGAATGCGTGCTGATTGAGCCGTTTCCCGACATACAGGCCTGTCTGCTTCCCGCCCTGGCGTTTATCACGCAGGATGGGGCTGACACTGCGCTGAAGCCGCTTGGAGAGCAGAAGCAGCTGCGGAGCCACGCTTGAGTAGCTGTCAACGAGGGTCTGGTCAACCTGAGCCATGCGATGTACCGTAACATGAATGTTCCGATGCGCATTCCCATATCGGATACTGTCTGCCTCACGCTGGAGTTCTTCAGACAGTTCCTCTTCCATCGCCTCATTGACGCGCCCCTGCGCCATGTGCTCCAGTAGTCGCTCAATATCTTCCGCTGCATGGCCATATCCATAGCCCTCATACTCGCCGTCCTGCGTCACACCGCCGTCTCCGACACTCTCAATACTGTTGGTCTTATGAGCGGCAATACGCGCCGTTTCCTCCGACAGCACCCGTTCCATCTGCGCCAACAGCGCCGCCTCCCGATCCTTATCCGGCACAAACGAACCGTTGGATGGGACTGCGCCTGTTTTTCCAGTGAAGTTCACAGGGGCTTTGGGTAACTGACTTTCAAGAGCTTCCTTGACCGCTTCTGTACCTGCGTCTTTCGACTCTTCATCTGACGAGCCGCCGCTACTCCCAGAACCGTTTCCGGAGCCGGCAGCGGCTGCCGACTGCTGTTGTTGGTTCTGCTGCGCCTGCTGTTTCTTGTCCCGCAGGTCGTCGAAACAGCGCTGCATCATCGGCCAAAGATCAATCATGATCTGATTAACTGCCTCAAAGCGGGCGCGAGCATCCTCATCAAAGATGCAGGAATCCACCAGCGGGATATACGACATGAACTTATCAAGGATTTCTCCGGAATAGCCGGACAGGTTATTCACCTCTCTGGCTCGGACATACTGGATCAGGAGATTCAGCACGATATTGTGGTCGTAAAACTTCTTGTTGATCATCGTCTCAATATCCGGGACTGTTTCTGCGAACCGCAGATTATTCAGTGCGATGCCACGGGCGGGAGTGCCCGGAAACTCATAGGAGCTCCGGGCATCCACATAACCGTCTTCAAGGATATTGCTGAGTGCTTTTGCCGTACTGACGATGACTGTCTTAGGCACCTCATCCGTCTCATCCAGCATTGCCTCCAGGATCTCTTTCGCATAGACCTTATGATCTGCACGAAGTCCGGTCGGCTTTTTGGGATAATACTTGCCGAGAAGCAGTTTGTTGAAGTATGCCCGCGCAATCCGATTGTCCGTGAACAGGTCATGGCCATTCTCATGGGCGTTCAGACCCTCGATGCTTAAGGAGCGCAGGTATCTGCTCGGCATACTCCAGGTAATGTGGTTACAGGCATTGATGAAAATGCCTCTTGGATCAATATAGGCTACTGTTGGATCATTCGGATCGGCATAAACGATAACCTTGAGGGGCCTGCCATACTTTTTTGTGGATGCCTCCGTAAGGTCTGTCAGATAGGCGCAATACTCTTTCGAGGTGAAAAACTCCTCGTCTGTGATCTTGCTCTTCTCCTCCAGCACACGCTTACGGATTGTCAGGTGGGATGTTCTCATTCCTTCACATCCCCCTTATGCGGTCATACACAGAATTTCAGACATCATTCCCTGAAGCAAGCTCTCCAGCTCAACCGCCAGTTCGCTGGCAGGCATCTGCGGGTAGTACCAGAGCAGAGCTTCATCCACGCCAAACAACCGGATGATGATAGGGATCTTGCTGCACTTGGGATAGGTCATGGGATTTACCATGAATTCAATGCCCGAATAGCAGAAGATCAGCTCCAGAATGCTGCGGATATATGCCGCAGCTTCTTCGGGGGTAACATCTCCTTTAGGCCGTTCATCCTTCGTACAGGCTACCGCCACTGCCACCGCATACTTGAAAAAGTTAGTTCCGTCGTTCTTCATGTTCTACACCTCATTTCTCAAATTACAGTTTGGATGCACAGAACCTTCCGCCCGATCCGGACGGCAATGGGGTTCCAGAACACATCTTGAAAGTCTCGCTCCAGTTTTTCCGAGTTCATGCAGAGAACGGATCTCCTCGTGAGTTTCCACGACCAGCCAGTGTTTTCCTCCACCATCACTGTCCTACGCTTCGTTCCCAATGCAAAGGTCAATTGTTTCCCCTTGTGGTCGAAACGGTAGTAGATGTCGTAATGTGGATTGGTCCGGCAGGCGCAATGCTCGAAACCGTCTTTATCCGGCGTGGCCGGCATGACCTGGTTTTCATTGATTGACGCCTTCAACACATACAGCTGGGGTGTGATCACAATACGGTCCTGGTAATCTGGCATGTCCGGGAACACATCCAAATCGCTGCCGCAGATGGCGGCCAGGGTATCCTCCACGGAATAATCCGCAGATCTGTAACTGGCTAACCCGGCAAAAAAGTTGATAGTCTCATTGGAGCCAATTCCGACTCGGATTCGTGCATCCGGATAACAGGATTTCAATGCCGCAATCAGCGCAGCCCTGTCGGTTGCGCCAACTTTACGCTCCCTCATGCCGATTACCTCACAAATTGCTTTTCCAAGCAGGTGGAGATCAGATCAGCGCGGTTATCAGGGTCAGCAGAGGCCGAAGCGATGACGGTGGTTAAGGCGGACTCGTAGGGGTCTTTGGTGATCATCGTGGACAAAACCCACGCCTTCAGTTCCCGCATTCCGCAGCTGCCATCCGTTATCATGGTCTGCCGGCAGCGTTCTGCCATATCCCTCACGACACCTGCCATCTTCGTAACCTCCTGCTCATCGGTGCAGCCGGTAACATTCATCACCCGCTTCACCATGGTGGCAAGGTCAGGAGCGCCGATGTCGTAGATCAGATCCATACGCGAAATCACGCTTTGGTTAACATCTTTGCAGCCTGCATAATCCGAGTTGGTGGTCACGACAATGACCGTATCCGGATGCCGTTTCACACGCTCACCGGTGGGCAGCGTGATTGTCTGGCAGTTATCCAACAGGGAGTTGAGGCCTACCAGAACGCCAGGGTTTGCGATGCAGGAAGGCTCCTGAAGCTCACAAACATATCCGTAGCGAATTGCCTCAATCAGCGGCGTATCCACATAGCGAATGCGCTGACCGTGTTTCTCCTCCTTGACAGCCAACCTGCCGACTGCGATCTCAATCAGCTTCTCCAGCACATCGTCTTCCGTTTTATCATCGTCATACACGCCGGTCAGCGCCTGATAGACAGACGGTGGGTGCATAATGATGTCGGAGATTTTCGGCAGCTCGCCGAGATTGCTGTTGACGCCGGTATCAGAGCCGCTGTCGGGAATGAATTGGCCGATCAGATCCGAGATTTCCGTGTTGGCGCTGCAAGTCATCAAAGTGTAGGGCAGATGCAGACCTGCCGCTATCGCCTGGGCACCCATGGTCTTTCCGGTGCCCGCCTCACCGCGAAACAGGAAGTTCCGCATGGGTTGGCTGGTCGGCGTTGTCAGCTTGGCGTGCTCGCAGACCCTTACTACCTCGCGTGGAATGATGTACCAGTCAGGCAGCTTTGGAACCATGTTCTCTTCGCGGCTGGTCAGCGTGCGCTGGCTCAGCGTGTATTTCCCAACGAAGTCAGCATGGTTATAAACGGTCGCTGCGGAAGAGAAGCCGGCACCCGGCGTCAGAATGGTGAACTCACCATAGACCGCTCCGGTCGGCGCATAGCTTCCGCTGTCGATAGCCAACTGGGACAAGCTTGTGATATTGCCCGTTGTCGGAACAGAAATCTTGACGCCCGCCATATTCAGAGAATTGGCGTTCTCCACGCGGCGATAGATGTTGTCGCATAGGCGCAGTGCGTTCTCGAAGGCGCTGTCCATATCCGGCCAGTTATTCTTCATGGCTTCCCTGAACTCCTC
The DNA here is from genome assembly GCF_947631635.1 of uncultured Dysosmobacter sp. Taxonomy (GTDB): domain Bacteria; phylum Bacillota; class Clostridia; order Oscillospirales; family Oscillospiraceae; genus Oscillibacter. The sequence continues at coordinate 88,836 of NZ_CANRMB010000005.1, read as the reverse complement.
AAACTCATGTTGGAATTCAGTGTCAGTCTCAAAGACCGGCATCAGGCAGAAGAGCAACGCAGAGCCGGAAGCTTGACCAGCCCCGACCGTGTATGCCTTCGGCGTGGGATCGCCATTCTCGAACTGTCCAGCAATGAATTTGCCAGTGCTCGTAGAGAACACAACACAGTCCCTTTTATTCGCAGAGCAATACTCCGCAATGCGATAGCTACTGCCCTGATGTCCTACGACACCCAAATCCTCGGTGTAAGTACCAGCTTCCGCCGCATTGGCCAGCTTGGCATAAGCCAGCAGCGCACGCATGGTCGGTGCGTGCAGGGTTGCTTTCTGGACCGATCCAGCATAGTTATACTGGGATTGGCCATGATTCTGAGCTCCACTGTACTTGGGATCATCAAAGGGTGCGGGAATAGACAGCTTAAATGACCAGCTTTCAAAAAGTTTTCCTCTTGCCATTTCGTATTAACTCCTTCATGTGATTACCAGGACAGCAGCAAACCTTCCGGTTTTACCGCTGCGGTAATTTCGTCTTCCTTCAGTACTTGGCAGAACTCATCCCAAGCAAGCCGGGGCGGGAAGTGTTGGATTTGCTCAACCGTTTCTTCCGTTCCCGAGGCTGTGATATACGCCTCGCCATTCTCTCGGATGGTGAGTTTGCGATGCCCCTGGGCGTTGAGATCGTCGATCATCCGGGAGATGATCTTCTCGCCCTCGTCCTGATACCAGGTCTTCACATCCACGCGCTCGATGATTTCATCCTCTTCGAGATCGCTGCTTTCCAGCGAGAGCTTTGTGGCATCCTTGAGCTGGGTTGCCTGGATCATGGTGATGGACAGTTTCCCGGACTTCATGATGGTCACTTCTCCAAAGTTGAAGGGCTCTGCGTTGGACACACGAATGCGCCACACACCGCCTTTACAAAGCTCATCGGATGAGGGTCTCTTGACCCAGAGCCATGAGACCATTGGATAAGTGTCTTTCAGCTGTTCCGTAATTCTGAAGTTGATCTGCCGGATCAGGAAAAGCTCACTGTCCGGCGTCGGTTTTGCGGGTTCCTTTGGAGCCTCATCTCTCAGCTTGGCGAGTTCCTCCGTCTTCTTCCTGTGTTTACTTCTCTGCACTGCATTACCGATGGGTGTCGCAAGAGAGGCCGCCAGCCAGGTGACAAGTGCCGCAACAGCAATCCACTGGAAAGCAGGGTGCTTGAAGATGGCACAGAGAAACATGGTTGGGACTACCAGGCATCGAAAAAAGGTGCTGGGTTTCAGCTTCCGCAGAAGTGTCATTACATAGGCCGTCCTTTCATCATTCGTTACTGCTCCGAAAGCAAAATAGAGGGGCCGCAAGAAGTGATTCTCACAGCCCCTCAATTGTTTTCGTTACACCGGAAGATCGTCAGGATCTTCGACATACGCTTCGTTGTTCACGCTGCCGCGATTGCCGACAGGCGAAGCACCGCCCGTGTGTTCATCGGATTTAGGTTTCGTCCCGACATAGTTCCAGTCGAGGATACCCACATCAGCGGACATCCGGGTTTCCTGGTCACGGTTCTTGTACTCCCGCAGCGTCAGCTTGCCCGTCACATGGATCATCCGGCCTTTCGCAAGGCCAGCTTTCTGAATGCGGCTGGCAATCAGCTCATTGCCAGTGCAGGTGTAGTACGAAGCGTTCTCCTGCGCTCCAAGCTGCTGGTTGACTGCGACGCGGAAGGTGCAGAACTCGCGATTGTTGTGCCCAATTTTGATCTCAGGATCATTGACTAAGCGCCCCTCCAGATTGACAATTGCATACATGGTTTCCATCCTTTCCGTCTGAATGAACAGACAATAAAATATATTCCAAACGCTGTCTCCAGCGATTTGGTCACTCCATTCGTGCCATGCAGATTCATGTCTGATGGCAACAAAAAAACAGCATCATGGCAGCAGGCATTCAATGCCTGCCACAAAGATACTGTCAAAATGCCTGAGTCAAATGCTCAAAGGCTCACTGCTTAACAAGGTCCCAACCACGGGAGAAGTAAACTAAATAAGTACAGGAGCATCTTAGCATTAAACACGACGGTTATCCATAATACCAAAATCTACTCCGATTTCTGCAAGTTTTCCAATAACTCAGCACCCAAAAGGATCTGAGCCGGAGTCATGTTCCGTGGCAATGATGACCGGTCCATTTCCTGCGCAGTGCCCAGCAGGTATATCCGATACCTGTTTGTCGGTTTCAGTAGTGTTCCGCCAGTGATGCGTTCGCAGATCTCACTTCCGTCCTGAAGCTGCATGGTGAGGATGTGGCAGCGGCGCAGCACTTCCTTTCTATCTGAATGAACCACGCCTTCAATCTTCGTAAAATGCCCTCGTTTTATAGACCGATACAGGCTCACAAGCCTCATCGCAGAAAGCAGCGCAATTGTTCCCGTGAGAAGGGATAGTATCCTATCACCAGCAATCACACTCCAAATGATACCGAACCCTACAATTGCCGCACTTAGAAGTAGATGCTTCCAGAAGGTTTCACGAATTACCTGTGGGATATCTTTGAACATATTGATCCTCCTCAGAAAAAGAGGCGGGGGGAGATTCCTCCGCCCGCCTGATAGACTTTATCAAACCACTTCCAAGACGACTTCGTGGTTCAAATAAAGGTTGGAGATGGCCTCCAACACATCATTGCTGTATTCTGACATGAACTCCTCATTTGCAATGGTGGCTTGTGCGGAGTCCGGATAGACGCCGGCGATCACCTTATCTGCTGTGCTGACATCTTCAATTCCACGCTCCACACAGCGGATGATCTCCGCAGTACTCAGCGGAGTCTGCTCGACCAGCCGCATCACGCGGTCTTCCATCTTGGTGCTTACCCGCGTCTTCAGGATCTTGCACGCCTGATGCGCGGATATCTTCCCATTGTGCCAAAGCTTCAGGGCACTCCAGAGTTTACGACCGCCACTGATGTGGAATGGAATCACAAAAGCATCGGAAAGCATATTGTAAAGCGCATCAACTCCAGTGTAGCCCATTCCTTTTACAATGAGCTTCCGCTTGGCCAGCATGGAAAGCAGTTCATCAAAGCTGGGGCGGTTGCCCTTCAGCTCCCGGATCTGCTCATCATAATGCTTCTTCAGCTCGTCGTAGGTCATCACTTCCCAGAGCAGTGTACTCCAAATCACGAATTCGGGGATGGAGATGGGATACAGCTTGCCAAGCTTCTGAATGTACGGGACTTTATGCCCATTCTCGGTCCGGATGCGGTATGTACCAATGGCAGCGTAAAAAGTCATCATAGTATTTTCCTCCTGTCTCGCAGCTGTGTCTAATCTCTCTTACGGGAGAGGTAGGTAAATAACAACAAACTACTTACACACACAGCGCCAAAATGTCCGGCTCGTTGCGAAGCACAGCGCGTGCTTTGGAAATCCATGCGTTCACGCTGTTAACAGTCGTATCGTACCGTTGGGCGATTTCCCGCGTTGTAAATCCAATGCTCTTCAGCTCCAGAGCCTCCATCCCACGCAGAATAGTACCGGACTGCTTTTCCTTACACTGACGAAAGGCTGCCCACACCTCTTTGCCAAACACCCGGTCTTCGATATTGCCGTCGATAGAAACGGAATCAAACAGGAACTGATTTTCTCCGTCTTCATCCGTCAAATCAGCATTATACTGCTGAAGCATGTTTTGCTTCCGGCAGTGATCAATGATCGCATTATAGACATATCGGCTGCCCAGTGGAGAAAAGGTCCCTCTTTCCGGGTGATAGGCCATGGCCGCTCTGCATAGCGCTTCGCAACCGATCTGGTAGAAATCTTCATAGGTCTGGAGCACCTGGCCATTAACCTTGACTCTGCACCGAATCACCCAATCTATGATATCCAGGTTCTCTTCCACCAGTTTGCATTGATATTCCGTCATTTTGTTCATACTCACACCTCCTCTTAACTTGCCGCTTTCTGGTTCCGGGCCAGGATGCGGTCGCACTGTTCAATCAGCTGCTGGCATCGGTATTCACCAAACTTGCCAATGTGCGCGTCATCAGCCGTCAGGCCAAAGGAATCCGCCATCCAGCGATAAGCTGCATTCCGGCTCATGATCCCACTCTGCCAGATGCGGTCGAAACGACGGTGCGCCTTGATCCGCAGGTTTCTGAGATCACCATTGGCTAGCGTTCCCAGCGGAATTCTGGTTCCCGCGTGCATTCCCACATAGGACTTGCACGCCGGGTAGTTCTTGCACACATACAGCTCATCCTTCCTTCTGGGATCGTCGTAGATCTCCGATGCAGGGCGGATGATGGCTACTGCTCCGCAGTGCGGGCAACGCAGCTGTCTCGGGGTCATATCACTTATCTTTTTCTTTTTCATGGCATTCGCCTCCCAATTTTGGTTTTCGTCCCTAGTACTTCCGAGGCGTCTGAAGTACGGTCGGGTATATTTCAAAAAATCTTGCACAAAGTTTTTGCTTTTGTTTTGTGCAAACAGTCTGCTTTCTGGATAAAGCAAAAGCAGCCGCATCGTTTGCGACTGCTGATTTTTGTATTCAGATGGATTGTCCTTTTTATTGGACAGATAATAGTTTATAATGAAGGTACTCAAGAAGCTCAAAGGAGGGCCTGTCCATGGCACGCTCAGCATATCAAAAGCTCAAGCCGCTCTATATCATGAACTATCTGCTCCAGAACTCAGATGAAGACCATCTGGTTTCTATGAGCCAGTTGATTGAGCATCTCGCCGCACATGGGATTCCCAGTGAACGGAAAAGTGTTTACGATGACATCGAGGCGCTGCGCGTTTTTGGCTTGGACATCGTGCAGGGTGGGTCCGGCAAGAATGCCGGCTACTATATTGCCAATCGCAGTTTTGAGCTGCCGGAGCTGAAGCTGTTGGTCGATAGCGTTCAATCCTCCAAATTCATCACCCACAAGAAGACCGCAACACTAATCAAGAAGATTGAAACGCTGGCCAGCATCCACGAAGCGCAACTCCTCAACCGTCAGGTCTATGTAAAGAATCGGATCAAGACGATGAACGAGTCCATCTACTACAACATTGATGCCATTCAAAGTGGGATTTCACAGAACAAGAAGATCCAATTCAAGTACTTCGAGTACACTGTTCAGAAGACGCGCCATTACCGGAAGGATGGTGCGTTCTATGTCGTCAGTCCCTTCGCAATGACCTGGGATGACGAGAACTATTATCTGGTTGCCTTCGACTCTCAAGCTAGGATCATCAAGCACTACCGCGTGGATAAGATGACGGAGATCTCGTCTTCCGAAGAGGATCGGGATGGCTTGGACGCTTATCAGGCTCTCGACATGGCGGTATATGCCCGGAAGGTATTTGGGATGTTCTCCGGTGAGGAGGAATCCGTCCAACTTCGCTTTGAGAATCATTTGGTAGGCGCTGTCCTGGACCGACTCGGCCAGGAAGTCTTCATCATTGCCGATGGCGACGATCACTTTACTGTCCGAGCAGATGTCGTGGTGAGTCCCCAGTTTTTCGCCTGGGTCACCGGCTTTGGTGCCGCCGCACAGATTATTGGTCCGAACGATGTTGTTGAGAAGATGCGTCAGCATATCAACTCAGTGGCCGCATTGTATAGTCCTGCTGGCCAAGCCTAACTACCAGTCAATATCTACAGGGAGAGGAGAACAGAATGGAACCTTTATACAGCGCTGAAACCCGAAATCAAATTGAGCGCGTTATGCGTGTATTCCAGGACTACATCGTAGAATCCAGGCATTTTGATATTCTGTATTCCGAGAAAATTGGTTACATCTATATGGACATTGATACCAAGCGCAGGAAAATAGCGGAGAGCATCTGCTTTCTCGTCGAAGATGGAGAGCAATTGGCCAGACAGCTTGCCTATGAGAAGTCAATTGACACCATGGAAGAAGTGGGGCATTGCCTTGATCCAAGCGAAGCCACTGCATTGGAGCAGGCAGAAATCAGGAAACGCCTGCTGCCGTATTTCCTTCAGCTGCCCGAGTACCGGCACCTGATTGAAGCTCAACCTAAGAACAAATAACATCTCCTATTAATCCCAGGCGGCCCTGTATCGGGCCGCCTTTTTCATTGGGGTTGCAACTCATGCCGCCCCAATGTACCAATCATTTCCTGCAAGCTCAGAGAAATAATCGAATGTCTTCGGCGACACCGCCCGGAGCTGTTCCATCTTCTCAGCATTTCCCTGATTCTCAATCCAATACCGAAAATAGTCGGCGAAATACTCATTGCAGTTTGTTGCGGAATAGTCGCGCATCACTTTCACAGTGCTGGCCGCCTCCTTTGCATAGAGTCGGTTGAATTCCTGGGGGAAGTCCAAAGCTCCATGGAGGAAGTGCCCGAATTCATGGATTGAGGCACTTGGTTTTGAAACATAGATTGTTTTCTCGCGGTACGATGCAGCGCCAATGCAGATCATATCCAGCCGTTTGCTGAGGTCTTCCAGATAGGTGCAATCCAACCTATAACTCCAGTTCCGTGCCGCAAAGCGGTCAAGAATGCTCTGGGGTACTTTTTTGATTTCCCTCACATAGGCGTCGAGCTGAACTGTCTCAATATTCTGAATGTTCAACCGGTTGAGGATCTCCGGCTTTGCCACATCATACTCATGCGTCAAAAGCCAGTAGATTACATGAACTGCTTCTGCCCTCGTCACCAGCTCACTGTCATCCGCATCTTCTGAACATAAGCCAAGCTCACTGCCAATTCGGATGCAGTTTTGGCTTTGGTTCATAGCAATGCCATTGTCATAGAGAGCATAGTCATAGATGGGGATGCCAAAAGCGTGGAATGCGCTTGCGAACAGGTTTCCCCGTGTCATCCGTGTATCAGGGGCAAGGAAGGCGTTTAGATCAAGCCATTCCGCATCATGACCCACCCGGACGCTTTCAACACCGAAAGTCGGTTCCTTCTGCGGCAACTCTATGCCCAATGCTCGGCAAATCATGACTGCCCATTGGCGGACAGTGATTTCTTTCTCCGGAGAGAAGCAATTCTCTCCTGTACCAACTGTGATCCCATGCTCCACCGCATAAGCGATACCGTCATACCAGGGGCTGGTATCATCCACATCCCGAAACACAGATGCCGCCATAGCAGGTACTGCCATCAAAACCAGCAGCATCAAGGAGATAGTCATCGTAAGTAGTCTCTTTTTCATTTTCATTCTCCTTCTTCCGTCTTGAAAAATGAAACAGACCAGCCCCATATCGGGTTGGTCTGTCTGACGTTCGTCAACTCTCTGTAGATTGATGAAACAGTTCGGGCAGCGCTCTTGCCCGGTACTGGCGGTACTTTGTTCCCATGATTCTGGAGGAAGGATCGTTCCGTAGGAATTCCTCTGGTTTTGCTTCCATGATGTAATCAATCCACGCAACTGCATTCTTATAGCTCCGCCGCCGCACTCGAGCTTCATGCAGCTTCTGGTACAGTTCATAGCCCTGTTCGCAGGGCAGGTCATTGAATTCAGCGGCGTGCAGGAGATCTTCAATCTCCATCTCCGCCTGCACCTGCTCCTCCTCCAGCCGGTTTCTCTCATTTCGTATCCGCTTGATGAAAACACAGAATGCGGCGATTTCGGTCAGATAGTAATTGGCATCAAGAAGCTCTTCCGCATCACTTTCTTTCCCGTTTTCCATCATGTTGTCCTCCTCTTGCTCCGTTTCCTCCGTGACAACAAGGGGCTTTGGAGCTGTTATCTCCACCGGCTCAATGCGATAGCCGAGGTTTTTCATCTTTTTCGGCAGTGAGCGAAGGAACTCCTCGGCATTGAATCGCTCAGAAAAGACCTTTGCCTTTCTCCTGTCGGACACGGGGGAAGCACAGCCTCGCTTATCGCTGCGGATGAAGAAAATATCGTTGGTAATGATCCATGGCATGTTAATTCACCTGCATTTCCTTTCTAAGTCACGCCCTTACTTCCGGTACTCCTGCTTTTCAACCGGCGTGACGATTTGATTTGACATTGAACTCGAAATCATGCGGGCACATATTAGGAAAGCCCCCAAAGCGTTACTGCTTTGGGGGCTTGTTGCCGCTGTCAGCGGGAAGAATGTCTCACCTTAAATCGAGGCCCATTCTCTTCGGTGCGGCTAATGCTCTCATCCTCCTCATCATTGGAGAAGAGTTCCACAAATCGGAGTGCACCCTCAGACGAGTCTTCGAGCAATTCGGCCTCCAGCGGATAGTAAGTACCATCTGCCTTCAGGATCAGGTTATCGACGGCAATACGGAATGTCTTACCGTTCGGATAAGTCATTCGCGCCCAGAGATTGGGGCCGCAGGGGATGACGGATACGGCATGATCGCAGCCAAGGATCTTATCGCAAACCTCACTACCGGCAGGGATCATTTCACCGTTGGTCAGACAGATTGTAACAACCCCGTCATCGTGGTCAACGACCTCAACGATGTGATCCACATTGATCATCCGATCTTCAAGTATAATAAAACGACTCATATCAAATATCTCCTTTTCTGCACGCAGGCCAAGGATAGAGGTGATGCCGGCCCGGAGCCTTGGCCATTGCTCCGAGCAGGCATCTGATGCGTAGGCATCACATATATCTACCGAACTGCCAATTCCGGATTAGTACCCAGTCTTAGGCAGAGTGGTATTCTGAAAACGACGGACGGTAGTGACCCAGGTAGCCTTTGCCGTCTGCCATTCATTGAGGTATTTGCCGCCAACATCAGCGCGGTTGATGATCTGGTAGCCATTGCTGACTGTACCCAGGACCTGCACGCGCATGGTGGGCTTGATCACAGATGCAAAGCCACTGGCTACCGTACCGAACTCAAACCGGACATCAGTGACATACTCACCTTGAACCAGGCCCAGCGTCGCCGCATTGAGACTCAGAGAGTAGTTATTGGAGGTCAGCAGGTTGCTGGCCAGCGTCCGGTAATCGTTGAGATTAGTCTTGAAGGTGACTTTGTAGTACAACCGCTGATTGTATGTGCCGGTGGAAATACTCAGCGCTCTGGTAGCATCCGTGGGGATGCGGTCATGCCAGAAGAAGTTGTTGAGTGCCACATTGGAGGTGTTGGAGATACCAGAGAAGTCGTAACTCATCACCTGACCGGGCTGCACCTCACGGTTGCCGGTCTTCTTGATGGTCACGCCCAGATTGGCAGGCTTATTGTAGGAAGACAGCTTGATAATCTGGTTGGGATACTCGATTTCAGCCTCCATCTTCTCGCCGCTGAGCTGATAATAGCCGGGTGCAGACACCTCGGTGACATAGTACCGGCCCAGAGGCAGCGGATCAGACGCTGCAACGCCGCGTGCATCGGTCACAATGTAGCCGACCACAGCGCCGGAGCGTGCCTGCGTGATCTCATAGACGGCACCCTTCAGGGGACTGCCGGCCTTATCGCCCGTGATGGTGTTGTCTGCCGTAGCATACTTGCGGACCTGGATCTGGCCGGTGACAGCAGCATTCTCCCACTTGATCTGGGCACATTTTCCCGCCTCAACATAGACGGTTTTATACTGCTCATCGCGGATATAGCCATCAGCGGCTTCCAGCTCGCGGATATAGTACTTGCCGGGTACAAGCTCGTCATGGACATAGGCATAACCATCCTGATCGGTTTCAACTTCCATAATGGGATTCTTGCCGGAGTCATAGATGACAAACTTGACGCCGTAGATACCCTTTCCGGTATTGGCATCCACCTTATGGATCATAATGGAAGCCATCCGCTGATTGGTGATCTCCACTGTAGTGGTCTCGCCATCCTTCACACACGCCTGAACGGGAGTGGTGTCCAGCTCGTAGCCATCCGCTGCCTTCAGCTCCACGATGCTGTACCAGCCACTCTCAGCGTTGGGAATGCTGATCACACCATTTCGGTCCGTGGTGTAAGTTCCAAGGATCTCACCATTCATCTTCCGGATCTCGAATTTGACGCCAGAGATCCGCTTCCCAGTGTCTTCATCACTCTTCACAATCTGCAATCCACCGGCCAGGGTGTTGTAGAAAGTCAGGGTCTGCGTATCATCCGGATTGACTTCCACTGTCTGCGTCTGGGTTGCCGGGTCAACTACATAACCATCCAATGGCTTGGTCTCTTTGACCACCAGCGTGCCAGTGACACCGCTGATACGGATCTCACCGTTGGCATCCGTCGTATACAAGCCCTTACTGGAGAGATGACCATTGGCGTCATCCACAAAGCTGCCATCTGCATACGTAATCTGGAACTCAACGCCGGCCAGCGGCTTTTCGCTCACACTGTCACGCTTCTGGATGACAATCGTTCCCTGCTTTTTGTTGTAGAAGGTCAAAGTCTGCACTTCGCCTTCCTTAATAAGGATGCTCTTGGGAGTGCCATCCAGAACATAGCCTTCGACCGTCTGCACTTCGCGGGCAGTTACGGTGGTTCCTGGCTCCAGATCTGTAATTACAATGCGACCTTTTTCATCCGTCACATACTCGCCATTACTCCGACCAACAGCAGCGCCGGAGCTGTCTGTCACAAGGAAGTGAACGCCCTCCAGCGGCTCGTGATCTGTTCCCTCAATGAACTTCTGAATCACCAAAGTTGTGCTCGGTGTGTTAAAAAACGTAAGTGTCTGGGTGTCGTTGGGATTGACGACGACCGTTTGGGTCTTCGTCGCAGGATCGATTGTATAGCCGGGTATGGTCCTGGTCTCTGTCACTACCAGCGTGCCCACGACGCCATTGATGGTGATTTTTCCGTCCTTATCGGTATAGTAAAGGCCGTTGCTGCTGATGCGACCGTTTTCATCCGGTACAAACTCACCAGTCGAGGTCGTCACTTTGAAAGTGACCCCCTCCAGCGGCTCGCCCGTCAGGGAGTCCTTTTTCAGGATCACCAGGGAACCGGCTTTGGAATTCTTCACGACCACGGTCTGGGTATCGCCGTTCTTCCCAATGACTACATTGGTAGAAACCGTATCCATAACATAGCCGTCTGGGGCCTTGATCTCATTGATGATGTAGGCACCGGGGGCAAGGTTGGAGATACGGATCTCGCCCTGCGCATCAGTTGTGAAAATGCCATTCTGCGTAAGAGTTGCAGTGCCGATGACGCCATCCAGGCCAACTTCACATCCAGCAGCAGTGGTCACACGGAACTCCGCACCGGACAAAGGCTGCCCCGTGGCGCTGTCCCGCTTCTGGATAATGAGTTTTCCCTTGGGCTGGTTGGCAAAAGTCAGGGATACTGTGCGCCCTTCCTTGATCTGGACCGTCTGAGACTGCGTATCGATGAGGAAACCATCAGGTGCTTTCGTTTCTGTGACGATCACACTCTTTCCAGGCTTCAGACCGTCAATGCGGATCTCACCGTTGACATCCGTCTTGAAAATGCCATTGGCATCGCCGATCAGAGTGCCATCCGCATAAGTCACTTTGAATTCCGCATTGGCCAGCGTCACGCTGGGATTGACGGAGCAGACCTTACGAATCAGCAGAATGCCGTCAGGAGCGTTTTCGAAGCGGACGGTGACAACGCTCTGCTCACCGCTGTCTGCCAGATAGACAGTCTCGGAGGACTGGATGATGCTGTATCCATCCGCCGGGTCCACTTCCTCCAGAATGTAGGTACCGGCAGTCAGTCCCGTCCAGATGGCGGTACCATTTTTGCCGGTGATCTTCTGCCCAATGACGGTGCCGCCGGTGCCGGAAGTCCCGCCCAGGAACCTCAGTTGGAATGTGGCACCAGGCAGTGCTTCGTGGGTCACGCTATCGTATTTCTCGACGATGATGGCATTGAGAGGCGTGTTCTGGAACGTCAGGGTCTTGCTCTCGCTGCCATGCAGGATGACCTTCTGCGTGGAGGGCTCTTTCATCTGGAAGCCGGGAGCGGGTTCCACCTCGGTCACCGTGTATTCGCCGGGGTACAGACGCTTACCGGACTCATGGAGTCTGATCTCGCCATGGGCGTCAGTGAGGAAATACCCGAAATCAATCGTCGCGGGTGCCTCAGCAGATTCGCCGTTGCTGGTATAGGTGATGTGGAATTTGGCACCCTCTACATCCGCTCTTGCGACGCTGTCCTCCTTGTAAATGGTCAGCAGCGGCATTTTGCGGTTTTTGAACGTGATGTTCTTATCATCACCGGCGTTCAGGCTGATTGTCTGGACCCGATCCGCATCCTTATCCGGCAGATAGTAGGGTGCGGGAACGGATTTCTCCGTGATGCGATAGGTGCCGGGAGCAACTCGCTTTGCGACTGTACCGTCTTCGCCAGTAGTCCAGTCACCGCGATAATCGCTGTCAATACCCTCAACAGTAAAAACAGTTCCGGGAACCGAGCTGGAATCGTCCGCATCGATCTTTGTAATCTTCAGCATAGGTTGCTTTAGATTCTCGAAAACGAGCTGCTGATCATCACCGGGGCCCAGATAAATCGTCTGGGTGTTGGTTTCGTCCAGGACATAAGGGTCGGGCACGGACTTCTCCGTGACCTCATAGCTGTCCACCGGAATAGCTGTCAGAACGGCCATGCCGGATGCATCTGTCGTGACATCCTGATGATAGCCGTAGTGGATGCCCTTGATCTCAAACACAGTCCCGGCAACAGGCAGTTTATTCTGCTTGTCCAGCTTCTTGATAGTCAGATTGGGGAGTTTCTGGTCTTTGGCCGTCACGGTGACTGTGCCGCCGCCATTGATAACAGCCTGATCCACATGTGCGCAGACGGGACTCGTCAACCTTGCAAAGGGTGCAGGTGCAAATACCTCGACGAATGCATACATGCCTTCCGTCACATTGGAAACAGTGATCTTGCCAGAGACATCTGTGGCTTCCGTGCCAATCAGCTGGCCGTCCTTGAGGATGTTGAATACTGCCCCAGCGAGAGGCCTGTCAGAGTCATCCTTCTTGATGATCTGAATTTTGACTTTTGCATCGTTTTCAAACACGAGAGATACATTCGTTCTCCCATCCCAGTAAAATTCCTGACGGACTTTACTGGGGTCCTTACTGAGCGTGTATCCTTCAGGAGGCGTTACCTCCGTTGCAACATAGCTGCCGACAGGCATGGTAGACCAGGGCACGTCGCTCAGGGCACCACCTGCTCCGGTCGTGTAGGTGCCGGTAAAGTTATTATCGACACCGGTAATTTTGATGACTGCGCCTGCAAGACCTCTGCCGGGATTGTCCGCATCGACTTTCCGAATATTGCCCGATGCAGTGACAATGGGCGTATCGGTAAAGGTGACTGTAACAGTATTGCTGCCGCTATTTGGCAGGACAACATACTCAGGACCCGCATTATCGATCTCATAGCCTTCCGGCGCTCTGGATTCCGTAATTGCATAAGTACCGGCATCCAGCGGAGAGATCGTGCAGGTACCGTCAGAGCCGGTCGTCACGTCTCGGGAGAAGGAGCCGTTGGTGGCTTCCACATGGAACTGAGCACCAGCAAGGCCCTTCGTGGGATTGGTAGCGTCAACCTTTTTGATGACAATGGTGTACTGCTCATGCGTCACGCTGAGTTCGCCAATGATGACGCTCTGAACGGTATTGGCAGGGTGTGCAGAGGAGCCAGAGCCTGTGAAGGAGTACTCATTCACGGAACAGTCGCCCCATACGCCCTGATTGCCAAGATCCAGGATATACTGTGCACGGTCTCTGAAGGATGTGCCGTCATTGATCTGATCGATGTCGTTGTAGTTCGTGCTCTTCAGAGAGTTCCAAACGTACATCAGCTCTTCAGCACAAGCCTCAGTGGAATTGCTCAGAGTGCCCGCCTTATACCGCCACACAATTGCCTGCACCCAGGCATTCATGTACCAGGTATACTCTGGGCCCCAGATGTCATCCACACCAAGTGCGTGTGCCTGATCAGTGAAGGTGCCGGTGGAGTGTGCGTAGTAATAAGCCATCATGGTTTTGACGGTAGGGTCGGAAATGGGCTGCGGGTTGCCCCAGGTCTGACCGATCAGAGATGTGCCCATACCGCCGCCTTTCACGCCGCAGAAGCCGACAGATGTCTTGCCGCCTACGCCGTAGTACATCTGATGCAGTGTACATCTGCCAAGGCTGGCGGACTGATAGGAAACGCCACTCATACCGAAACGTTCCAGCTTGATGGTGTCTGCCCCTGCCGCAAAAGCAGCGGTGGGAAGCAGGCCGAGGATGCAAATCAACGTCAGCAGCATTGCCGTCACGCGGGTTCGCAAAGAATACCATGTCTTCTTCATAATCATTTGACCTTTCTGATAGATTTGCTTATAAAAATGGCCCTTCAGCAGACGAGCTAAAAGGCCATTTAAGCACATATGGACTTATGCGTAGGGATTGATTGCTGAGGGATTTCCAACAAACAGGAAGCAGACCGTACCGCGATCATCGTCTGTGATTCCGACGCCGATGGTGTCGCAATTGGGATCGATCATCGTCTGGAAGTGGTCTGGAGAGTTAATCCAATTCTCTACAGCACACTCTGCGATCTGCGAAGTGGGTACGCTGGTAAATGCAGTGATATTCGATCCAAATCCATGAGGATACCCGTACTTTGCAACAGCCTCACATTCCACCTGGTTCTGATGATACGTGACATGCAGTGAGGAGCAATACTGCGCGGCATTCATCAATGCCGTGTTGACAGTCAGCTCCCGAACGCCATTTTCTCGTCTTACCTCATTGATCCGCTCGATGAGTTCCTGCCGCATCGCGTCAGTATTCTGAGCATTGGAGCCTTGAGGAATTTCGACTTGTTCTGCCTGAAGGACAGTCAGTGTCAAGCTGGCAGTTCTGCCGTCCATGTCTGTCACAACCACATCGGCGCTGCCGGTGCTGACTGCGATAGCGGTCCAGAAACCGGATATCTTTTCCACTCTGACAACATCCGGGCGAGTAGATACAACACTCTTCACCTCGGAGCTGGGATTGATATTCAATCCGCTGCGTTCCCCAGTATGGAGCTCGGTGCCTTTATAACTCCCGACTCGGATACTGGATTTTTCAGGTGCGACTCCAGTGTATGGGTTCCCGGTATCAATCTGAACGCCGGAACTCCAATACACATTGAATCCCACCTGTGAGCCGATGTCTCGGAGCTTGACGTAGTTATGGCCAGCAATGTTGTAGGCTTCCATCGCCACCTGCTGCCCATCAACATAAATAGGCTGCCAGGTTGGCTCGGCAACCACACCTGCCGCTTGCGTAGGCTGCGGTGCAAAGAGCGTGGTGCCAATCAGCACGCCAGCCATCATGGATAGGATCTGTTTTCTCATTGCATTTGTACCTCACTTTGTCGTATTCCCAGCCGCTCTCTGTGAGGTGGTTCGGATCACATGGTTTCGGTTGCCCGAAGGCCAAGGAGGAAGACTTCGTCTTTTGTATACAGTCTGCGCCGTTCCATGTCCCGCATCTGATCGTAAGCCTCACGAGGGATACGGACATGGATGGTCACGAGTGTACCAGCCTGTGCAGATCTGGTACGATGCTCGCGATTACGGGGTTTCGTGTTTTTCATAGTCATTCCTCCAATGATTTATCGAATCTCCACAGCCTGAACACACAGACGCAGAGAGGGCTGGTTTGCAATACAGGTGATCATGGTGATCCGGTTATCTCCCATCTCATTGAGGTAGGAGTAATCCGTGCTGGCAATCGTGCCGACGAAGGTGACTTCGTAAGTCCTGATCCCCTGGTTGGTCGTATAGGTAACAGTGTCGCCGACTTTGGCATTCTTCAGCTTCGCGAAGTATGCGTGGCTGCCACGATTATGCCCGAACAGTCCGATGTTGCCATCATAGAGTCCGGAGCCGGTATAGTGGCCAGCACCTTTCGCCATGGAAGCATCGGTCGCTCCTTCATATACTTTGGCGCTGAGGCCAATGCGTTTGATGGATACGGTGCCGATGCTGCCATCCTTCTGCGTCAGGTCAGCAACAGTCAGGTAGGGGCGATACGGCAGTTCAATGGTGCCGCCAGAGATGATGCTGGAATTGCTGAAATCGGATTCCGGGTACATGGTGGTGCTAGAGCCGCCGATACCGTACTGGATACCACTGCTGAGGTACGGATTATTCAGCGAAGTCTCCAGGAACTCCTGGCTGAGGCCGTACTTCAGTTCCGGAATGTCGTAGTCGATCTGATTACGAGCGCCGTAGTTGTACCCGGCGTCATACAAATCTTCATAGTTGGTGCTTCCGTAGTAGTCCGGCTTGGGATCGGTGGTAAAGGAATAGTCCGCTGCGCTGGCACTGACGGCCATGCTTGCCATCAGCGCCAGGGTCAGCACGAGTGTAGGGATGGTCTTTCTTTTCATATTGCTGCCTCCTCATGGTCCGCATTCTCCTCTGTCGGTGCAGTGCCGACATCCACCTTGAACCAGTAGGGACCATTCACGGTTCCCACCGTGTGGTCGAAGGTCTGGTCAAAGTAGCGGAGATTGATTTTCTTGCCGAATAGCTTCCTTGCCGCTTTTTCAT
Organism: uncultured Dysosmobacter sp.; assembly: GCF_947631635.1. GTDB lineage: Bacteria > Bacillota > Clostridia > Oscillospirales > Oscillospiraceae > Oscillibacter. The sequence continues at coordinate 72,415 of NZ_CANRMB010000005.1, read as the reverse complement.
CTACCTCTATGGCAATCACGCCTTCGGGTACATTCTTCAAGCGGTCAATTCGCAGTTCCGGATTGCGGGTACGCAGGAGGAGCCTGCCACATTTGTCATATTCGTTGCCCTTGCCGGTAGATTCATACACTGTTGTATTCTTACGGGTGAGCAAGGCAATCAACAACAAAGCGCCCGCTGCGGTCAGGACAATCATGCCAGCGATGGGCAATGCCATGCTGGGTTCTTCCTCCACCACAATGGGTGTACCCAGGTAAGTTACCGTGTACTTGATGCTGGAAATGCCGGATGCGGTGACGGTGCCGGTATAGTCAGCAGTGGTGATATAGCCGGTTGCCACACTGGAATATGCCGTACCGCTGTAAGTGGCAACAGCGGTGTAGGTTGCGGGGACAAGCTCATCGCCGACCAGAGCAGTACTCTCCACGCTCCAAGTCACATTGGAAAGGCTCAGCGTTCTGCCGTTCTTTACCACGGTCTTGTCGATGTAGGAGGAGTCGTTTCTGTCGAGGCCGGTGTAGTTTTTTGTTGCTGTCACCGTATAGCTGCTGTTCTTATAGCCAGCCGCCTCGGTCTTGATGGTGCTGTGGTCCAGTGCCAAAGTGCCCGAAGCCACGCCGTTGTCATATTCAATGGTGGGCTTCAGTTCAGCGAGGATATCTTCCAGGTTTTTGGTGCTGGTGGTAATGGTCACGGTCTCAGTATGCAGGTTCTGTTCGTTGTAAGTCTGCTCTTCCTTGACCGTGCTGCTGTGGGAATAGAGGAAGCCATCATACTCGAAGTCCTCTTCCGCCAGACTGGACGGGTCCTGTTCGGGCAGGAGCGTGAAGACCTTGATGGCAAGCTGCTGGCCATTGAGGTTCTGATAGGTCACATCATCGGGGATGTATTCTGCGGCACTTGCGCTCACACACAGGCCGAGGCTCAGGGTGAGAGCAAGGATCAACGCCATTGCTGTTCTTTTCATCGGAATCTGGTTCCTTTCTGTAATTTAAGTGTGCTCCTGGGTGGAGCTTGCAGAGCTGCCGGGAGACAAACGCGCTCGACCATATCGGTACTCAGCGATGCACTGACAGAGAATGTCCATCAGGTAATCCGGACTGAGTGTATCAGACATCCAGATGCACTGGCGGTACATGTAGATGCTGTTGCTATCGGTCAGGACCAGGGTATGCCAACCTGCTACGGACTCACTGTTCAGTTCATTTGCTGAGCGGTACATATCCGCCTCATGCTCTTTTGCAAAGAGGATCTTATCGGCAACGATGACGGACATGATCCGATAGGATCGAATCATGGAGACGAGGACGACACACTCGGTGTCTTCATCCTTATGGATGGCAACATAGGTGTCGCCTCGCTCTTCCACGATATTGAGGCACGCTTTGATGACTTCCCTGCAATGCTGCATCGTATGCGCATGGGGATTGGTCATCTTATTCACCTCAATCTGGAGTGACGCTTGATAATGCGGGTAATGACGCCAAACGCCATACCGACATCTTCATCCACACTGCGGACCAGGAAGCTTACCGTGTCCAGCTTACTGGGCAGCTCTTTCGTGCGGTAGGATTTGGTTTTGGCATTGACGCCGGCCTGAAGGCGGATGTAGATCATGCGGTCCTGGACATTGGTGACGACGCCGAAATAGTTGGAGCCGGGAACCAGCTTGCGGAGGTTCGCAAGATCGGGATTCTCCACGGCTTTCTTTACGGACAGCCGCACGCTGTACTGGCCGGTCTCTTCGTCCTTCAGCACACTCTGGACTCTGGCTACCACAATGTCACCGGTGGCGAACAGGTCGCTGACATCAGCAAACCATTCCCAAGTCAGCTCAGATGCGGGGATCACCGTATCCACGCCAAGCGCTTCCACGATAATCCGGCGTCCGCTGACATTGATGACTCGGCAGGCAATGCGGATACCCTCTTTGACTCGACCAGAGGCATAATACCTGGCCTGCCGCTGCTTGAGTGCTTCACGCCGGCTGCCGACCGCAGCACGATTCTTGATATCCACTCCAGAAGGAATGAAGTCAATCGTTGCGCCTAGGATGCGGCCAAAACGGAGGCGGAAGTTCAGAGGAGGTTCCGAGTTGACGGGCCAATCGTCCATGAACATCTCATGGCCGGGAATCAGAATTCTGATCCCCTCGTAGTTGACGACCACAATCGGGTTGGCTCCCTCAGTGTTCTCAATACCACTGACAACACCGGTGAGCACAAGGTGGCGGTGCATTGCACCACGCAGATAGTTCCATTTGACATCCTCGGTATCCTCCGGCGTGAAACCGCGTTCCTGGTCGGTGATGTCCAGGATGTCTTCGGAATAAGCTCGCGTGGCTCTGCGCTCTTCCACAATGGGAGGAGCCGTTGCTTTCTGCTCGATGGAATCCAGCGGATCATTGGTGATCTGCTGGGCCTCCACGGCAGGTTCGCTCTTCTTGCGAGGCATAAGCGTATCTTCCTTTCGTTACATAGTTTCTTTCAAATCGACTTTCTTCCCAATGGGTGGCTTTACCGCAGGAGCAGTGGGTTTCTTCTGCTCTTTGGCCGGTTTAGTATCCGCATTGGGTTGGCTGCCGACTGAAATGGCGGATTGGGACTGCTCGGAAACAGAAACCCGGCTGGTTTTCCAGCCGGGTTCATGAAGGATTGCCTTCCTGCTTCTGAGCTTTTTATATGCCGGATGGAGCGAGTAATCGAAGCGTTTGGCTCGGAATACCTTCTGCCCACGAATAAATACAAGCTCTTCATCCGGTGCTAAACGCATCACCTCGTCCGGCGTCAGCAATTGACGCCTCCCGATGGAGTTGGTTCTGCGGAAACTTGGCGTGTAGTTGGTGATGTGCATGGTATTCAGTTCACGCATGGTGCCTTCCACTTCCACAGAGGCAACACCAATGCGGTCACTGATCCATTCCGCTGTTAGCGTGTCCGTACAGCCCAGGAAGATAGTGGTGTCACAGGCACCGATGATTTCCTGCCACCTGTCATCAGGATATCGGTTTCGCATCTGGCCGATGTTCTGGAAGAACACAGCAACAGAACAACCTCTGGATCGGATTGTCGAACACTTTTTCTCAAAGTCAGGGATATTGCCTGAGCAATTGGGAAACTCATCGAGGATGAATTTCACTTTCGTTGGCAGGCATCCGCCCTCACAATAGCTGTCTGCATAGCGGATCAGCTTGATGAATAGGAAACTGAAGAACAGAGAGCTGAGAAATTCAAAGGTGCTATCCTGATCAGACACGATACAGAAGTAGGCGCATTTCTGTTTGCCCGGAAGCTCCAGATCAATTTCGTTGTATGAGGTGATGTCTCGCACCTGCTGCGCCTGCATGACCTGAAGCTTACTGCCAAGGCCGATGATCACACTGGATCGGACGGTTTCACTGGACTGCATGAAGATTGCGTATGGAGCAAAGGCGGGTGATGGCGGCATAACCTCGTTGGTGAAAGGATTGGTATGCTCCTTGCGGATGCCATTCATGAGTTTGGACAGATCCCGTTCACTCTGGTTGCAGAGCAGGTCATATACCTGACCGAGGTTTCTCTTGTCGGGCGGCATTTCCAACGCGACATAGAGAACCAGCGCCTTGAGCAGGTTCAGTTCCGCATTGAACCAGAAGGCATCCTTCATTTCTCCGCTGGTGCTTTTCAGGACAATATCTGCGAAGGTCTGGGCCATCAGCTCACTGGTGCCGACCTCACCAAGGCAGTTCCAGGAGTCGCTATGTTCCATAGAAATCAGGTTGAAAACCTTCACTGTATAGCCTTGGTCGATGAGGTACTGACTCATGGACTCATACAGTTCCGATTTACAGTCGGTGATGATCATGCTTTCTTCCCGTTTCGCAGCCTGGAGGATCAGATTGCGGGAAACTGATCGGGACTTACCCGTTCCGGAAGCACCGCATACCGCAAGGTTACTGTTCAGCCGCGAATTCTTCGGAAGCGTAAATACTTTCCCGCTTTCTGTCCTCCCGAGGATGTCCTGGTCGGTGTTTTTTGCGGTGGTAATATCGAAGCACTGCTCCGCCTCCTTACCATCCATGAAGGCTGCCGTCCCATAACTGCCCGATTTGGAGATGGTGAGGTTCCGGTCATGGTCGGCTGTACCAGTATTGCCCCAGCCGAGGCGGAGGCCGAAAATGCACAGTAGCGCCACACCGGCGATAACTGCTCCAACCGCAATTAGGCCTTCAGGGAAAGTGAAAACTGCGGACAGCACATCTCCGATCTCCAAAGAAGGAAGTCCCGGAGATTCCCGATAGTTGCTGCCAGCAGCTTTCCACGCATTGATATTGATGATGAATTGTGCGATGATTCCCGCCCCGTAGAGAAGGATGGGGATCAGAATGGCAAGGCTAATTACACCTGCCACGATCTTTTTCTTTTTCATAAGGTTCTCCTTCATTGATCGCCCGCACCTCAATCAGGGGGCCGACAATGGTTTGCACGGAATCCACCTGGTAGTCATAGCACAGGAGAATGGGACTTTGCGTGAATCCGTATGGAGCCTGATTGATGTTGAGGAGAGCGAGCAAATCGCATTGATAATTCAGTATGACGGGCCGTTGACCGTCTTGGGTCACAGCGTCGTAATCGCGGGTTGCAACTGCGGGCGGTTTATATCCCGCCAAAGCATTTCGGTTGGCTTCATGCCGCTTCTCAGGATCGACGATAGTTGCCAGGAGCTCATCTCCCTGCACACTGTTGACGATGAAGAAGCAATTTTGGTACGCATCGGAGACGGTGAAGTATCTGCTTTGGGTATTGACCCGATGATGAGCAATCTTCTCCGCCACCTTCATTCTGGAGCCGATGACCACCTGACTGAAGGACTCACAGTGGAATCCGCGTGCGTTGAGCATGGTTTCAATGGAAGCTACGGTATTCTCTTCCGTGCTGCGCATCCAATACATCCGGGAATAGCCAGTATGATACAGACAGTAACAGCTCCGGCCCCGGACAATAATTCCCGCAATGCGGGAACCTTTTACAACAGATTCAGGATCATATTCCTGGATGGATCTGCGGATCTCCGATGTCGAGTAGAAGTAGGTGCGGTCTGGGTTATACGGGACATTGTTGCGGAGAGGACTTGTTGGGGACATAAGAGATGGCTTCCGATCGGGGAGAAACTCAGCGCCGGCATTATAGGACATCATCAATGCGATAGTCAGGGAGTGTTGGCGCAGGATCTTCTCCGTTGAAGAATGTCCTGTTGGATGCTCATCCTGCTTCGCTAAAACATAGGCCAGTGCTTTTGGGTCTCTCTCACTGATGTAATCCAGGCCCTTGGGCGTCAACCGCATAGAACGAATAATTCTCTGCCTTGACCTGCCCCTCGCAATATCCACATAGCCCATATCAATCGCACGATACATCACATGACGATTCCACTCCGGATGCCCACCAATCCGAACAGCCAACTGCGTCGGAAACTCCACACAGTAGCCAACAAGCCACAATAGTTCAAGCATACGGTCATCCTTGCCAGTAATCATAATTGAATTTCACCTCCAACCAGTCCTCAAAGGTAAGGCTGCGAAGAGCCTGCGATAGAGACTGCCGGCTTCACTATCAATCGGATAAGGAAGCATCGCTCCCTGCTCCAAATCAAAAAGACCCCGACATTTTTTCTTCCCGCGAAGATGCCAGAATCCGAGGGGGCAGGAGCCGGTTTTCGAACAGACTGAAATAGATACCTTTTTTGAGGACCCTTTTTTTCAGGAATCAGGTATGTGCTTTGATGTGTTCCGCAGCCCAACTGGAGAGCTTATCGGGGCTCATAAGATAGAACTCCGTGCAGTCCCGGTCACCCAGTTCTGTCGTTTGAAGGACAGTCAGAAGCAGGCCGTTGTCGTTGGTGAGCATTACGGACTCGATCACATCCAGATACCGCTTCGTTTCGATGTTGTCGTAGTCTCGCACCCGGCGCAGGCTCATTGCTTCGTCATACTGATGGACAATGCACACCACGCAATCGCGAAAGCGTTCAAGCGGATGCTCCCTCTGGAACTTAACCAGGCTGGATCTCAGCGGGCGGGTGATGAAGGCCAGATTATCGCGCCGGTTCCGATTAGGCAGTATTGCGGGAACCGTTATCGTAATCCACTTTTCATATTCCTTCACGCTGATGCCCAGCACCGTAGCCAGGTCTTCATAGAACGGGGCAATATTGCTCCACTGGGTTCGTGCGCCCAGGTTTCGGAGCGTGACCGTGTTGGTTTCCGCCGTGCGGATCAGACTGTAGATCTTGTTGTGCGGATTATGCCGGGGTGTATCCTCAATGGTATGGGCGATGGCAAACAACTCAGAGCTAATTGCCTCATAATCTGAGGCTACCAGTTTCAGCATATCCACATAGTCTTTTCCAAACTCAGTATTCATGTTCTTTTCTCCTCATAATTCGTAGGTTTCAACCACGCCGTTTTCATCCACAAGGATGGCGTAGTCATTCTTGAAACGGCGATCAATGTCGGTCAAGAGGTTCAAATCCCGAGTGACCAGAAATCTGACCGTTCTTTCAGGCAGTTCTTCTGCATTTTCATTGATTTGCTCGGTGTTTTCTCCGGAAACCGGGATCAGATCATAGTCAGTTGTCTGTGCAGACATGGTAATGATGGCTGGCGGTTCACCGGCGCAGAAGTCCTGAACACGATCCTTCAGTTCGAGGAACGCCCAGAAGCAATCTACGCTGCTGCTGACATTGAGCTTTTCAAAGCGCAATCGGCTAAATGTCAGATACCGAGCATCCGGTGTGCGGTAGAATTGCCCCTCCCGTGCCAGAAGAGTCATAATTTTTCCATACTCGCTGTCGCTCAGGAAGGAAAACAGCCGCTGCATCTGCCGTTCTTCCACAGCACCGAAAATGGCGAGAATTTTCGTGACATAGGCCAATTCGTGGCCCTTAACCATACTCTTAAAGGACATAACTTGTGCCTCCAAATGTTGATGTAGAGTAGCGTATATCGCAACTTTTTTGGCTCTGCTCGTATAACGCAAGCGTATTGCAACTCTTGAGCAGACCGTGTGCGTTCAAGGTTGCAGACAACGCACATTTTTTCCGAAGAAGAAGGCCGCTTCGGCAGCTCCCGGTGGCTGTCTTTGCGGCCTTCCAATACTTCAGGATTGGTTTTGAACAATCTGGCTCAATTCATAACGATCCGTGGTGATGAGCTGCTTTTCCAGAGCCGATGCTTTGAATTCAACCGTAATGTGATTGCTGTTGGTGGAGATCAGGCCATTGCCACGCTCAAAGCGGGTGATATTCGCGATCTCCGTATCCGTCAGCTTCAGAGCATCCTGCACCCGGATTGCCTCGTCATCCTCCAGATTCAGCACAATTTTGGTTTTGGCATTATTGATGATGCCTTTGCCATACTTGCCACCGTCCAATGCAAAGAAATCGTTCAAGTCCTGTGTAGCTGCGATAGCTGCTCCACCGTAGCCTCGAATGATCTTGAAGATCTCCAGGCAGAATTCAGCAGCCATGGAGTTGCTGCCGGCACCTACCAATTGCCAGATCTCGTCAATGAAGATGGCCTTTTCTTTTGTGCGGTCTTCCTTGGCCTTGTCCCAAACGAAGTCAAGTGCCACGAACATACCCACAGTAAGCAGGTCACCAGTCAGCTCCGAAATGTCCAGAACCGTGTAGGGGTTTGACAGGTCCACATTGGTATGCTGATTGAATGTCTTTGCAGAGCCATGCACCAGACGGTTCAGAATGTTGCCGAGCCGCTTTGTATCTGACGAGGACATCAGGATGTTATAGACATCCTCAAGCAACGGCATGGTTTTGTACTTGCTGGGGTCATCCGGATCAATCAGTGAATCGTTATCATGGGTGATTCCCTTTTCTGCATAGGTGCGGATTAGAGCCTCATCCAGGAGCTGCTTCTCTTCATGGTTCATATCAGGAATCAGCAAGCTGAAGAAAATGTGGAGCTGCTGAATCTTTCTTGCCAGGATGGAGTTCTCATTGACCACACCATCTATGATGGCGTTGGCTGTCTGATCCACCCGGCGTATGGCCATGATGTTGATGCACTGCTTGGATGCGGGACTGATACTGATGAACTCGCCGCCAACATTCTTGCAGGCACGCAAAAACTCATGTCCTTTCAAAGGTGCAATAATGAACACCTGAGTGCCTTTTCTCCTCATTCGTAAAGCCATGAGCTGCATGGTAAAGGTCTTGCCGGCTCCGCTGGTGCCGAGGATAGCCATATTGGCATTTTTATAGACCCTGCTGTTGAAAATGTCCACGATGACGAGGCTGTTGTTGTGCTTATTGACGCCAAGAAGAATACCGTTTTCATCGGACATCTCGTAGGAAGTGAACGGATAACAGCTGGCGGCTGCGCTGGTCAGCATATTCCGCTTGCTGCGCTCAAAGAGTGTCTTATTCAGCTTGCAGATAGGCATCACCATCTGCATCGCCTGCTCCTGGCGGAATAGGCAAGGGCGGATGTCCATATCCTGGGAGACCATCAATCGCCTCACCTCGGCTACCCGCCATTCCAGGTTTTCAAGGGTATCTGCCGTGACCGTCACGAGAATGCTGGCGTAGTAGAAGTCCTCATAGTTGGATAGGCCCTGCTTGAGGTAATAGCCGGACTTAATAGCTCCTTCGATGTCATCGAAGTCGGTGTTGGTATCAGACGCATCTTTGATTCGGCTTCGGTTGATGCGGATTTGCTGGCCGAGCTTTGTCTGGATGCGCTCTTTCGGCTCGCGTTGGAAGTAAAAGTCCACATCAATACCCTCACCGGCATTCACCAATATGGATGTCCAGCCTGCCACAACGCGGGGGTTATAGCCGCTTGAGGGAACCATGAGGTATGCGTGATAAACGCCGTCCATGACGATGTAGGAACCATGCCGCAAGTCAATACTTTCTGGTGCAAGGACTTGCGGGAGTGTGATCTTCAAGTCGCTCTCCCCGGAAGTTACCTGCTTAACCTGAAGCTCCCGGATGCGCTTGTCCAACGAGATGCGCTCACAAGTCTCGCGATTGAAGATGGTGTAGAGGACATCCAGCAGAAATGCGTTTTCATCTTCATGCGTAATAACCACATTATCGCAGTGCTGGAAGTACTGCCTAGCAGTCCGGGCAGCAGTTTCCAAAGTGGAAACAATCTCTGCGTAGTCACTTTTCCGGTTATTGTAGGTTGGCTCATATTCAAAGATGATGAGGAACCGGCGTGTGATTGCCTCGCGGGACCCAATCGTTTTGATGAGGTTGTAGTAGTCCTGCTGGAGCTCCCGGCATTTGGGGTCATTCTCACGATCCATATCCCGCTCAATGGCATTGAGGTGCTTGCTGATGTCAGCTTTCTTGGTGAGCACCTTGATTTGGAGCTTCACCGGGCTGATCTTCATCCAGCTTGCGAAGGCGGATATGATGTTCTTTTGCTCCCGGACACTTCTCAGCAGGAAATTGATCGGTTCCACCTCAAGGATTTTGATGTACCGATCATCACTCAAATGAGCGATGCCGTGATTGATGTCCACAACAGGAATGATACCCTCCGTTGTGGCGGCCTTGCGGCCCTTCTTGGGAGGTGCCTTTCTGTCCTGGGCTGTTTTCTTCTTGTCGGAGCTTTTCCTCTGACTCCGCCTGCCTCTTTTTCGAGCTTTCGGCGGATGCTGCTTGAGCTTGATGCCAAGCTGCTCCGGGGGCTGGTGGGGTGCCTGATTTTCACTTCTTTGTCGCACACTTGGCTTATCACTCTGCTGTGGCTCCGCGTCTGAACGATAGAGAATGCGGCGATTGAAAAGCCACTTGATCCAGTTCAATGCAAACTCCGTCAGTGAATCGCCATCGAAGCCAATGACGGCAAAGATACCCAGAGGCAGTGGAATCAGGCACAGAAGAATGATCCTTGCTGTCAAGGAGAGGGGCAGCCTGATGATAGGCAGCCCAGTAAGCAAAACGAGTACGCAAGCTTCAATTGCATTGCGTACTCGTATCATGCCGCCAAACAAACGGCCACTGGTTAGGAAATTAGGTGGGATATAGTAAATATCCTGTTCTTCTTTATGATAACTCATTACTGTTCTCGACTTTCTCCGGAGGCACAGTCTGAATGCCTGCCGCTGCCTTCCAATGATCAAGGACGCCGGCAAGAATGCGACAGGTTCCTTCGGGTGTCATCTCACAGCGGGTACTGAAGCAACTCAGAACCATGCCGAGTTTGTTCTTCTGATCCATTACAGGAAAGTCGCGCAGGGGGCAGCGTTCCGGTCTCTTCTGCTGCTCCAGTGCTCGTTCCCTTATAAACTGCTTGATGCGCCTTTCCCTCACAACCGGGTTCCAGCCGCACCTTGCACATTCGTTTGTGCTATGACAGTTCAGCTTTGTGGAGTACTTGCAGCCCCCACTATTATTCATAGAATTATCCATACGCTGCGCCTCCTTAGCCGATAATCCAGAAAGGACCACCGGCACCTGCGTTTTTACTTGCTTCATTGAGGATGATGGAAAAATCCCACTGCTTCTCAGAGCGTTTATAGCTGGCCGGATCGGCTACCAGGATTTTCTCGTCTGAGGTGACTCCCCGGAGGACGATGAAATGCCCGGAAGAAGTGAAGTGGCCCTTACTCATAAGCGCAACGACCAACTTCCCGTCTGCCAGAGCATCAACAATTCTCTGGGGCTCAGACGCAGTACAGCCTTCCACCGCCAGCCCCCACTCTTCAGCAGCGCCAGGGATGAGGGAATGATAGGAGCCGCTTTTGCTGCACCAGTACCCATGCTCGTAAGCCCATTGCGCCATGTGCGGAGGATCAACCGTTTCGGAGGTCAGACTGGAAACCACTATCGACATGGCCGTAGGACCGCAGGCATAGCCCCCGATGTCATCTGTTCCATAAGGCAGATACCGCCACCGGTCATCTAACTGGTTGTAGTAAGTAACCTGCGTGGAACCGTCCGTGAAGACTACACCATCATAGGAAATGCCCATCTGCGCGAAGTCTGTCTCAGACAGCGCCTGATAGACACCATCGCTCAGGAACACGGAGAGATTTTGTGCGTAGTTTGAGGCGAGGTTTTTCTGGTCATCGCTGAGTGCGAAGACTTCATCAGCGAAATAGGCTTCGCCGTTGTAGATGATTTCGTACACCCGGACAGTTGTTTCTATGACTTCCGGAACCCCAGTTGCTTCATCAACCTCTCCTTCTTCCTGCCTCACTTCGTCCGTGAAACTGAAGGAGTAGAGTTTGTCCTTATGGCTGCGCAGTACGCTTTCCATATCACTCTTCGAGATGGATGCCGCATCGGTGTCCTTGCTGGCACAGTACAGTGCCACAAAGTAATTTGCATTGAAAACAACATCAGATCCGTAAGGATTGTTAACTTCCATTGCATCACAGCCTGACGCAGCAAAGTCAGCGTCGATTCTATCCAGAACATCAGTCAGGCCCTCCGAGAGGATGGTGCTGATCCCTGTATTCAGATCCACCATGTTCTGCGTCAACACCGCATTGTCTGAAATGCCGTTTGCAGTCTCCGTCCCGTCTCCAAGCAATGACCCGAAGATAACGGAAGGAAGCATGGCCACAATCAGAACCGGAATCAAAATGATCCCGACGAGTGCGATGATCCATTTCTTTGATGCCTTGGCAGTTTCAAGGGCTACCCCGTGAATTCCTCCGGTAGCAGCCCCTCTTGTAATATTGGACACCGCTTTTCCTGCCTTCGCAGCGGATTTTACGGTACTTTCTGCGGAATTATTCTGCGCTTTCCTGATTTCGTCAGTCATTATACGCGATCCTTTCTCTTGGGAATCTGGGGCATTTGCTCCACGATTCGCTCCTCGTACTTGATTTTGCCGGAATCGTCCTTATAAGGAGTCTTCTGTACGGTCGGCTCAGCATACTGCTTGTACCAGCTCTGGCCGTCTGTAGTTTCGACTGTCTCAAAGGAACCTGTCGGCTCCATATACTGAGCGGCATTATACATGGCAAACTGCCGCTCCTCGCCGCCGCCTGCCGGCGTTTCATATCCGGTAATCCGTCCACCGCCAATCTCCACATTCCGGAAGGAAGGTGGCTGACTGGGGATGGGAGAACTACCACCAATTCCGGAGCTTGAACTTCCGGGAATGTAGGAGCCGGCAACGGAAGCATCAGCACCGGCAGAACCGCCATCTTGCGTGATGGTCACGCCTTCTTGGGACTGACTCATATCGTGATCTGGTGTTACGGGGATTTGAGTACCGGGGGACACCGTTCCTGCCCCATGTTCATTGCCAGCCGCAGAATCGTCTGCTACGCCATAGCCCAGATAACTGGTCAGTGCCTGTGCAGCCTTGTCGCCGGTGATTGTTCCCACGGAAGAAATATTGCCCGTTGCAACCGCACCAACAACATCCGACGCAAATTTGCCACCTGCTTTTAAGCTGGAGCCAAACATAGCACCACCAACAAAGCTACCAAGCCCGGAGCCGCGCCCAGTTGCACTTGACGCCGCCGCATTGCCGGCAGCTCTCTGTGCCACACCAATCAACCCGTTGCCACCACCGGTAAAGGCTTGGCCGGCTGCTTGATTTGTTGTAGTTCCGGAAGCATGGCTGCGATTGAATATGTTGCCTACCGCACCTCCGGTAGCTCTTGCTGCCGCACCGAGCGCTCTGCCGGCAATCATCAATTCAGCGAGCATACTTCCGCCAGTACGACCGACATTGACGCCCAGACTGGACATAAAGCTGTCGATCTTCTGACTGATTTTGAGAAATGAGACTGCACAGAGGAACCAGATGAACAGGTTCCCTGCGACTTCATCCCTGCTGGAAGCAGAAATCGCACTCTCCACCTCGCTTTCATCAAGAGCAAAAGCAGTTGTGGAGAGCATGACTACCACGAGGGCAAGGATGCAAATGATCCATAATTTGTTGCGCTTCATGTCATACTCCTTTGCCTACACTGCCGCCGTCACACGGAGAGAGGATTTGCGAGAAAAGTTCCAACCATGGAGACGAACAAACGCAGGCACCAGGCATTCATGATTAGGAGGAACAGTTGGCCTCCCAACATTCTGCACCAAGAGTTGAAAATGTTAGATGTACTCTCCGAGGCACCGGTAGCAAAAGCTACTGGTGCCGTAAAGATCAGAACTCCCACCATGATGTATCGCTCCGCTGCCTCGAACAGCAGCTTGAGATAGTTCCACGCGACGATGATAACCAGGATAATGACAATCAGGCTCACAGAGCCACTTGCGAGGCACCCGACAATCACCGTCAGGACACTGCCGAAGCTTGCAAATTCGATGGGAGGAAGTGAGGTGTCAACAATCCAGGAATATGGAGTTCCTACAATGTCAAGTACCAAGGCCATAATCTCATCCGCAAACAGGGCAAGGAAAATAAATAGGATGGATCGGAGCAGCAGCTTTGCCGGGTCCTCCGCACTGAGGCCGATGCCAGCTCCGAAGTTTTTGAATAGCTGCCAAACAAGATTGAGAAGGATAAACCCTACAGCTATGGCCACGAATACCTCGTACAGGGTCTCGGCTGCGGGGAAGTACCGCAGGAAGGTACTCATGTCGCAGCCGAGTGCGCCCAGCACGGAACCCGTGATCATGTCCAGAAGGTTCATGATCTGCGTGGCAACCCACTCAACGATACTGTCCAGGATGCCCATGCGCTCACCTCAACTCACCGTTCCCAGGGAGCGAAGTTGCTCTTATGGGAGCTGCTATCGTCATCCAGAGGAATGAGCATTGCTGTGGTAAGGCACAAGGCAAAACCAGTTACGATACCGCCGAGGAGAAATACAAAGTTCTTGTTCATCTGTTCTGTCTCCTTCCCACCGGCTCAAGATGTCCACTGACCACCCGCAAAAAGCGGCGTCACATAGGCCATAATGAAGCCCAGAGAGTTCAGAATTGCCCAAGTGATGACGATGCGCTTGAGCCAGGATCTGGACTCATCCACTGTCTTCCCCGATTTAGAGAAGTTCATCAGCAAAAGGGCAATACTCGCGGTAACGATGGCAGCAACTGTTGAAATCCCGAGGACCTGAGTGTAGACATCATTCATGATCTCACTGGCCTTCGTCCAGATGTTATCCGCTGCGAATGCGCGAGTTGCGAGCAGGGAGAGTGCCGAAGGAATGAAAAAGGCAGTGTAAAGAGCTTGCCCCTTGTCAACTGCCTCAATTCTTCTCTTAAACCAACACCCAAGCGCCTTGACTTTAGAATTCATGTTGGTGGAAACCTCCTTTTTTGAATTGCCGAAGAGATGCAAAAAAGGCCCGGACCAGAAGCGTGACAGTGCGATCAGCTTCCAATCCGAGCCTTTTCAGACAACAAAAAAACCGCCTCAAGCGGGCGGCATTTGCAGTTTGCATTTTTCAGCGTGATTATCATACCATAGGTAAAATTGAATTGCAATTCAGAAGCTGTACAAGTTTTGTATAACTTTTGTCTAACTGACTTTACTCCGGAAGGAATTGCTTGATCAGGTCCAGACAGTCCCTTGCGGTATAGCCCCAGAGGATGCGGTCAATTGCTCTGATTGCAGCGTTGAGATAGTTGTGATAGGAAGCGGCGGACATGGAATACCCCAGCTTATCAAGCTCGATCAGGATTTGCGTCCGGTTGCGAGGCTTGGTTTTGCTGAAGTAAGTGATGTAGAGAACCTGGTAGAGAAGATCTCCACGGTCTGGATCTTCCCGCACAGCTTCAAGCGCCGCGTTGATAATTTCCAGCATATTTTTGCTGCGAATCACACTCCTGGCGTGGTTCTCCAACTTCGTACCGGTCAAATCAATTCCTGCGAGTTCCGAATTGACCTCAAGAGTGGATAAGCGCATTCCGTGCTGCATCTCCATTCTCAGGTTCAGATCCGCTTCGGAAATGCGAATGGAGTATTCTACCCTGCGATACTGCTTGAGCAGATACTTTGTGTTGTGGAAATGGTCCGTTTCCTTGTCTTTTTCCACATTCCCCGCAAGGATTTCCACACCGGTCTGAAGGCCAGTCTGAATCTCCTCACGAACAGCTTCCTTTTCCAGACTGTAAGCTGGGCGTGCATCGCCTTGTTTTATTTTCCCCATGTAGATCACCCCCTTTCTCCGTCATGGCCGCTTTTCGGCGGGCCACGGTAAAAGCCGTCTTCTGCTACTGACTTACCCCAGTCTAAAGAACTATAAAAGACTAAAGGCACCGGTCGAGCAAAAAAAGAGCCTTCAGGCACGCGAAACACCTGAATTCTCAAGGATTTCCCGCCCGGATAAACAATGAGGCCGGATGGGACGCGAGATTGAATACTCAACTGGAGATCCTTGGCGTCGCCGATCGGTTCAATGACATTAGCTATGCCGAGGATTTCACCGATCCGTTGCAGGGATAGCTTTTCACAATCCTCGCCATAAATCATTTCCCGGTATCTGCACGGAGAAATGACAGAGCCGCGTGAGCTGGAAAAGCTGACGCGGCTGATAATTCCTGCTTCCTCAATTTTTAATATGAATCTGCCGACACGGGATTTCGACCACCCCCACCTTTTTGCGAGGTAGGAGTAGGAGAGCAACGGCTGCCCTTTCATATTGGAATAGTAGACGACTGGCATGAACTCCGAGCCTTGCACCCTTGGCTCATTCAAAACAGTGTGGAGCCAGAAGTCCATGATGGCATCCAGTTCACTAAACACCAAGGGGCCGTTCCGCCTGCTGGCTATGACCAGCAAGCGCCCCACCGACAGTGGGAAAAAGAAAAAGCCCGATCCTTTATAGCTATAGTAGTTATACTCCAGATGAATGCAGTGCTTTTTCCAATCGTTGATCGTATATCGAAGAAGCCCGGTTTCTTCATCCAAGATTTCGTAGTCAAGGAACCCGGCATCTCTGAAATAAGTTAGAAGGTCAAGAGCCTGCGCCTTGGAATGTACGCGAAGGATGCGGGGTAAGGCAGAGAGTTTGCAGATCCATTGGCCGGGACCCTCCATGAAGGTTTGTGTGTCAAACCTGCGGTTGTTGGATCTGAAGTTTGCATAGGAGAATAATGACATGAGGCTGAACAGATGTAGAGTTCCTTCATTACGAAAGTCCTTATGGTCGTTGAAGTAGCGAAACCACTTCTTCTGAACACGCACTCTGGGGAAGCAGATAAGCTGCTGCTGTTGAGTACAAGCCATTCACTGCGCCTCCTTTCCGAAAATAGAATAATTAAAAATCAATCTCAAGTCCCCTGGTCATACGGGGAACACAGGCGTCTCAGCCTCTGCCCATTCTTGTGGGCCAGCCGTCCCTCGGTTTGAGGCCTAGCCGGACGGGAGTACCTTTAATTTCCCATGTTGTCTTCGCTCTGGGCTTGTCCTCGGCCCTTAACACTTCGCTACAGTGGCTCGAACATGGTGATGTCTTGAGATCGTATTCGGTTTTCAAGGTGCATTTGCCAAGGGGAAGCGAGAGGTGAAAGGTGGCCGATTGTGAAACCGCATCAAACCCTCTCGTTATGAATGGAGAAAAAGGGGGGGTAAATGAAACCCCAAAAACCAAATTTTTTTGAAAAAAATAAAAAAACCAGAGATGGACCTGCGATTGCCAGGTCACCTCTGGTTTTCTTTCGTTGTTATTTCCTTGGCTCCTCCGTATAAAGCCATTAAATAAGTCATGAGGAGTGAATGATAATGGCTCGTCAAAAGAAGCCAAAATATGAGTATGTGGAGCAGCTCGGCTTGTATCGCAAGCGCGTGCAGGATGCCACGGGTAAGTATGTTGCTGTCTACGGACAGACCCAAGAGGAACTGACCGAAAAGCTTTCCAACTTCAATAACAAGAGTAATCTTAGCCCGATTGGCAGAAAAAACCCACTCGTGAATGACTACATTCAGGAGTGGGTGGGACTTCACACGGTTAATATGACTTATGGTGGTCAATTAGACTATCAAAGTATTATTAACCGAAATATCAAGCCATACTTGAAGGGAAAGCACCTTCTTGATGTGAGGCCTGATCATCTCAGAGAAATCATGCTGGGTGTAACCGAGAAGAGCGAGTCGGTTTACCGGAAAACATATCAGTTACTCAATCAGATATTTACATCTGCCTATGAAAACCAGGATATTCCCTATAATCCCTGTCCCAAACCCAGCAAAGGTGGAGTTCCTACAAAAGAGCGCATTGCACTGACAGATCAGCAGGTAAATGTATTGCTGGATGCCGTGAAAGATACCAGAGCCTATGTTTTTTGCATGATTGCCATTTACTCTGGAATGAGGCGGGAGGAAATCCTTGGTCTTAAGTGGGACTGCGTTTTTCTTGATGATACTCCGAGGATAGAGGTGAAACGGGCACTGCGCTTTGAACATAATCGCCCTGTTGTTTCAGAAAAGCTGAAAACAAAGGCAGCAAAGCGTATTATCCCAATCCCCGATCAGCTTGTTATATGTCTGCGGGAGGCTCGCGAAAAATCGAACTCCAGCCATGTCATTGCAGACAAAGCCGGGAACCCACTATCAGGATCTTCTTTTCGTGAGTTATGGATGGCCGTGAAGCGCAGATCTGTCGGCGAGCGCACGGTAAAGAAAGTTGAAAATGGGCAGAAGAAAACCTTTACGATTATGGCTGAGAAGGGACAAAAGGCTGCACACCAGGATTTCTTCTATACCATTGACTTTCAAGTAACACCACATATTCTTCGCCACACCTATATCACAAACCTGCTTCTCGCCGGGATAGACATAAAGACCGTCCAGTATCTTGCCGGCCATGAGAATTCCAAAATCACCTTAGATATTTACGCGCATCTTACCTACAACAAGCCCGAGGAGATCTTGAAGAAGGTGCAAGCTGCTTTCGATGGCAACCAAGCAAGGGAGGACTTCAGCTATGGCAAGAACCAGGAATGAGCATTACGAATATGTAGAACGCGATGGTCTCTTTCGTAAGCGTGTGAAAGATGCAACCGGTAAATATGTTGCAATCTATGGTGAGACTCCAGAGGATGTCACCAAACAACTGATAGATTTTTACGAGCAGAGAGACATTGACGCTGAGGAGATGAAAGACCCATTATTCAGCGTCTACGCTCGGCGTTGGTTAGAATTGAATTGTGGGAATCTCACCAAGGCGACGCAAAAGGGCTATTTAACCGTTCTGAATAACCATATTATTCCGTTTTTGGACGATCTGCGTATGAACGAGATTCGCCCCCGTGACATAAAGGTAGTCATTACGAGGGCTGGTCAGATGAGCGAGTCAGTGCATAACAAAACTTATATGCTGCTGAAGCGAATCCTTACAACAGCTTATGAAGACAGGATTATTCCCACAAATCCATGTCCCCAAATGCACAATGGCGGAAAAAAACCGGAAGAAAAAACGGCTTTGACTGATAAACAGGTTGAGGTATTGTTGGATGCGCTGGAAGGAACTCGAACCCATCTGTTTTGCATGATTGCTCTATATGCGGGGTTGCGGAGAGAAGAAATCTTGGCATTGAAATGGGATTGCATCGAGTTAGATAATGTCCCGCGAATTGAAGTAAAACGAGCACTTAAGCATGAACGAAATAAAGCCGTTATTTCGGACCAGCTCAAAACAAAGGCTGCCAGGAGAACAGTTCCCATCCCTGATCGACTAGTGGAAGAGCTAAGGAAAGCCAAAGATTCATCCTCGTCTGAGTATGTGTTTGCAAATAGAACTGGAGGCCCGCTCTCTTACACACAATTCAGGCATTTGTGGCATACTGTCGAATCGAGGAGTGTAGGTGAACGCACCTATTATAAGTACACTGATGGTAAGAAAGTTCAGTTTACCGTCAAGGCCGAAAAGGGGATGCGAGCCAAATGCAGGAAGTATTCCTATACTATTGACTTTGAAGTGACGCCCCATCTGCTTCGCCATACCTACATCACAAATCTTCTTTTAGCCGGCACGGACATCAAAACAGTCCAATACCTCGCCGGACACGAAAAATCTAAGACCACGCTGGACATATATGCCCATTTAACATATAACCGGCCAGAGGATATTATTGACAAGGTAAACTGTGCATTTCAAAACAAGAAGTGAACTGATACGCAGGGCAAGGAGGAGAGTGGCTACGGCCCCTCTCCTCCTTGATATTTCCGAGTTATTAAATAGTGCCTCAGGCAGCGTACATGAACCGGTAGTCTTCCTCCATACACATCATCAGCCTTTTCACACAGGAGATTAAAAAGCTGTGTGTATATCATAGAAATCAGGAAATTAAAGGTTGGATCCGTATCACTCATGATGAGAAACAGCGCGGATTTGTTATCTCCCAGGGTATCCAGTTCCAGTTCATCGTACATGGTAATGTCTCGAACTTCCTGAATATCGAACGGAGCTAATCTGGCACCACAGCTAACAAGAATACTTTTTAAAGTTTTTCCCGCCGCTAATTTGAACTTAGCATATTGGCGAACTGCAAAGTGATTTGGCTTCTTTTTCTTCAAGTCCTCAAACATCAGGTCTACCGGATTCTGGAAGGTTTCATCATCTTCTCTGACTTCCATTGCATTCAGGAATTCGATCAAAGTTGAAAAGTTCTGCTCTTCAACAGGCGCCTCATAGTGGATATATCCAATGAGTGCACAGTAGAGAAGAGTTTCGGCTTTCGTCCAGAATTCGTCACCGGCTTTTCCATCACCTTTTGTATTGGCAATCAGAGTTGTAGTCATCTTCAGGATATCCTTGAATTGTCTTTTATTATGCCGTTATTTTTTTCAGCCACATTATAATCTACATGATCTGTAAAACATATTATTCTTTCTCCTTTTTCCAGTGCGGCAATGCACTGTTCCTCCATTGTGGAAATGCCGTCCGGAGAAAAGGTTGAGTGCACATGCATATCTGCTATCATAACCAAACCCCATCGTACTTTTTGTTTATATGTTGTAATTCAACGCCAAACGCTGTCTCCTATGTATACTTTATCCTTACAAACAAACCAACTCTGAATATCATTTGAAAAGAACTGGTGTTTGCCCAATATACAAACACCAGTTCAACAAGAACTTATTTATTCTTTTTACGCTTAGTTCTTCCTTTTTCGCTTGATTTATCTATAAAAGCTACAGTGTCTGTTCTCTTTGATACTATCCTTTCTGAACTGTTTTTTACACTCTTTGAATTGCCATCTTTTCCCGTACTTCTATTAAACTTACTAACCAACTGACCACAAGCAGCCTTTATATTGTTTCCTCGTGATTCTCTAAGTTTAACAACAAGCCCCGCCTCTTCTAATTTATTTTTAAACACAACTAACTGTTGCTTATTTGGTCTTTTAATTGCAGGGCATTCAGTTTCATTATACTGAAGTACATTAATCAGAACATTTTTTCCGCTAAACCATTTTGCCAATTGCCTCACATCTGACGGTTTATCATTAATGCCTGGCATGAGCAAATATGCGATTGTAATCTTTCGATTATGACGATCCGAATAAGACAAAACAGACTCAACAATCTCATTTATATCAAATCCCTTCATATGAGGCATAACCATGTCCCTTGTTCTCTGATTCGTTGCATGCAGGGAAAGTGTTAATTGAATCTTTAGATGTTCTTCTCTTAACTTTTTAAGTTGAGGAATTGGACCAACTGTCGAAATAGTGATTCCATCTGTCGGGAAGTTCAGTCCATTACGATCACGTAACACATGGATAGCTTGAATCACATTCTTGTAATTAAACAATGGCTCTCCCATACCCATGAATACAATTCTATTGATTTTTTCTTTGACCATAACAACTTGTTGCACTATTTCTGATGGTGTAAGATTTCGAATGAATCCATTTTTTCCTGATGCACAAAATATACAACCGACTGGGCAACCAACCATAGTACTAATGCAAATGGTAGTTCCCGTTTTACGCTTAATGCACACGGTTTCTATGCAATAACCGTCTTCCATCTCAAACGCATATTTAGTAGTATCTTTTCCATTATAATAGTCTTTTACCTTAATCGTATAGTGAGCATTCTTTGCTTTTTTTCTATACAAATCTGCCATTAATGATTTGGAAGTGTTTTCTCCAAGAACCTGAAGAATTTCATTATATGTATATCCATATGGATCATTTAGCACTTGTTCTTTTGTTAGGACAGTATTTTTTAAATCTCCCATATATAATCCTCCTCACATTTTTCAAATAGTACCGATATATATAAAGATATATAAATACCCATTCTCTAAATAATATATAATAATAACAAACTTGCTAATAAAATGCAAGCAAATCTATCTGCTGCAAGCAGTGCTCCGGTCATACCCGGTGCGAAATGCTTGTTGGGGAGCCTTCCCCAATCCCCATAAGAACAGAGACAAGTCTCTGGGCTGCGCATCCGTAAACGGACGCTTATATGTACACACAGACATAAAAAAAGAACGGTGTCGGGAAGTACCGTAAAGGTACCGCCTGACACCATTTTCTATCTCTGTTTCTTTGATTTTTCCTGTTCCTCTCTTTGCTGATCTGCCTGGCGATTTCTGTCATCGTGCAGCATGGTCTCTACAATTTTCTGAGCCATCAGATATTCCTGCATCTGAGATTTTTCTCTCCTATACTCCGTATAATTCTTCTTTTTCCTGGCAAGAATCTCAGCATATTCTGCATTCAGATCCTTTACCCTTGGAATCGGAACATCTTCTCCATGCTTTTCCCGATATTCATCAAAGGCTTGCTTGGCAGCTTTACGGAGCGTAAGTACATCTCGGTGCTCTTCATAAAATCTCTTACTGTATCCGGATGCCTTATAGGCTGCAAAGGTATCCTTTGCTTTTGAATAATTCAGAATATGTTTCTTCAGAACTGCTATCTCCTGCAGGCGTTCCTCATCAGCTTTTATAGAAGTCAGAATACCGTCATTAGTAGCGACGGTATTGTTCACAAAATCATCCAGTTCCTGTAAACTCCTGATATTGTGTGCTTGGATAAAATTCATGGCATTGGCCATCTGCTTCAGGTTAAATACCTTAGCCCATCGCTCATATCCAGCGCCCTTTCCTTCCTGAAGTTTTGCTTCTATATCAATAAGAAGAGACATCTTCGGCTTCCTGTTATGCGGCTGTCTGCTATAGCTTTTTTCCTCATGAGTTTTTAACCCAGCCAGTATCGCTTCCAGATCTTCTTTTGTGTATCCTTCCCCCAATGACCGGAACCGTATATATCGTTTTTGACCTTCCGCGCGAACTGCAGGTTGCTTTCCATCCTTATACTCGTATCCCAATGAAATCAGAATTTTGATCAACTCATCAAAATCCTTTGGTCTCTGCTTCAGTGCCTCATCAATAGCCATGCATAAGACATCTCGGTGCGGTACCTGCCTCGGATAATCTGTCCTTTTCTCCCTTTCTTCATATGGTCTAGGCTTGATTACTGAAAGCATGTGCTCCATACAAATCAGATCACTTAGGCGCCTGAGAGCTATCGCTGAGAAATAAAAATCCCTGAATTTTCTGCTACCATCCAATGAGGTTGAATTATAAACAATATGGTTGTGAATATGAGCTTTATCCGTATGGGTTGCAACAATGAAAGCATACTTACCTTTTGTCCATCGCATAGCGGTTTCATAGCCGATTCTGTTTGCCTCTTCCGGTGTAACCTCACCTGGTTTGAAGGACTGGCGGACCTGATAGGCGATTACATCATGTGCCTGTTTGCGGCCTGTTGCATGCTCATATTGCCGCTTTGATAGCAGGAATACTTATGGACATTGCCGATGTGGTGAATTGCACCCCCGATAGCGTCAATCAGTGCGGTGCCGCCACCCACACAATAGTCGCGATCCGTCAGAGGCTCGATCTTCTCAATGTTGATCCGATCGTGCAGCACCTTGCTGTCGTTGGCAAACAGTACGGTAGACACATATACCTTTCCATCCAGCTTTTTCTGCTTTTCAATCATTGCGTTGAATCCGCCAATGGTGTCATCTTCCAGTCCTGCCATAGAGCCGCTGCGATCCAGGATAAATACCAGTTCCGTGATGCCGTTTTTCATGTTTCAGAAACCTCCCAAATACCAAATAAAAATGTGACCGTTCGCTTTCTTTAGCTTACGGTCACATTTTAGCAGGTTATTTGTGGGCAGTGGTCTCTCAGCGAGAGACCACAGTATTCTTTAACTGGGGCAGTTGTGATTGTTCAATTCCGGCCTATCGTTTTCTTAAGGTAGGCAATAAGGCCTTTCCTTCTTTCGGTTATAAATGCCTTAAAGTCTTTGACATCCAAGCTTGTTGTTTCGTCAATAAATAGAGTCTTTTTGTCAATCCCATTTTTCTCAACCCATTCTTTTAGCGGCATATCACTTTTCGACTCGTTCAGAAGGCCGTTCAAAAGCTGCAAGTTTGCCACACTGTTCCAGTTCTTGCTGTCGGCAGCAAATTCCCTGTCCTCCTCTGGAATAGCGGCTACCAGTCTGTCTGGTAAATAAAATGTAGCTGCGGGGTGCAGGTGATCCTGATGGAAGTCCTGGTTATAGTAATCCAAATTTGGATACAAAAGGTGCAGCACATAGAAAGCATCATTACTATCCTTCTGTGCCTCTAACAAACCTTCCAAGAACTCATCATCAAAACTGTAGTTTCTTGCAGGGTCATTCTTGAATGCGTCCATCAGCTCCTGAGCAGGGAACTTTGTACTCTTAGTATCTTTGAGGACCTTCCTCATGGTAACTAGGGCACTATCTGATTGCCCACCAAAAATGGATTTAATGAAGGTCAGGGAAAGCCACTTCGCAATGTTTTCCCTATCCTCTGCATCGTATGTGGCCTTTACTATTGAGCCTGCTAGTCCATGGTAGTAGATGTAATATATGATTGGGATAGCGGCATTTTTTGCTCTGAAGGTACTGTTGTTGAAGCCGAGCTTCTCAAAAAGCGAAAAAGCTGCAACAATGCTCTCTTTCACCTTATCCCAATTTGTTTCAAACAGCTGTACATTTTCATAGGTAAAGTTTTTGAGCTGGAACTTTATGTTATCAATAAAAAGGACAAGGCAAGTCTTTAACACAAAGTCTTTATCAATAAGGAATCCTGGTCTTCCAATCCGATATATCTCTGCCACCACATTCTCAATTTCTTTCCTTGCATCAATTGTCTTCCAGTTAGCAGAAGCAATTGACATGAGCAGATCAGAAAATGAAAGAGGTGTCCCGCCACTGTTTGTTCGAATAAAGATGTCCAGAACCTTATCTGGTTCTTGTTCTTCCTGAAGATAATAATTGATTAGCGGCTTCTGATGGATGGCTTCAAAAAGAGTTGATAGTGTTTCAAATGCATATGCGTTGTCAACCAGTCCATTATTCATTAGATAGCGAAGCAGTTTTTCATTGGTATCCAACTCCAGTATCTTCCCAACTTCAAACCAGAAAGCTCCATCTTGATTGCTATCAAATTTTTCTAAATCCGATTTGCTCAAGAAACGAAAATCAAATGCTTTTTGATTGTCATATTGCTGTTTAACTGGAGCGCCAAGATTCAAATACAGTCTCCTTGTCGGAATACACTCCTCAGTGTCTTTCCACCACTTTCTTGGCATTTTATAAGCATAGGTGCCCCGTAAGCCAATATACAGACTGGTCAATCTTTGCTGACCATCAATGACGGCCTCGAAATCAGGAACGCCTTTTGTATCAATGTCCTTATTATTCTCAGCAAAAAACTCTCTATATGAGGTTATGAACTCATAGAATTTATAGCCGCTTTTTATTTCACTGTCCGAGATCTTCCATAGCATAAAGGAATTGATTGGGTATCCTCGCAGAATGCTATCAAAAAGCATTTCAATCTGGCTACTGCTCCAAGTAAACTTCCTCTGAATGGCAGGAAGCAGAAACTGGCGGCTGTGAATTTTGTCAATTGCATCTTTAATCGTAATCGGGTTCTGGAAACCACTGCTCATATTTTTCTTCATCCCCTCCGTTGACAATCCTATCTGAACCATCAGTCTGAATCAGCATCCCAGACAAACCTGATCATACCGGAACAAGGCCGCGTTAATCTCGAAGATGTCATAGTTGCCATTCAGAATGTAAAACTGAATGATTTTATCAAAAGTATTACTGTTGGAAAGCGAAAAACCCACTGTCCGTAACAGATTCTCTGTTTCTTCAATGTCCAGTTCCAGTGCAATGGCAAATGCAAGTACCGTTGCCTTACTGGGACGGTACTTGGGATCATTGTTGATTTTCCAAAAAGTACCCTTGGTGACATTGGCCTTCTTGTAGCACTGGACATCTGTCATTCCCTTTTTGTCAATCAGTTTCAGGAGCATTACGGCAAAGCTGTCATCCTGTTTTTCGATCCACTTTGCCAGATCAACCGGAGCTTGCTTTTTCTCAACCGGTGGAATTACCCCCGCCACGAATGGAGCTGATAGCTCTGGAACAACTGGAACTGATAGCTCCGGATCTGGAGCCGACTCGTAGCATACTTCCTCAAGCGGTTCCGGGGAAGAGCACATTTTCAGCGTATGCTCTTCATAGATAAATCGCCTACTGCCCTCCTGCAAATACGCATTCAGCGCAAGCTCTTTACTTACTTCAAAGGAGCGCCGATCGAGGATGCAAACATATACTTGAAATTCACTGTCTGTCGTAAAAAGGAAATCAGAGATTGCATCAATGGCGATTCGTAAAACTCTATCTTTGGGAAATCCAAATGTACCGGAGGAAATCAGCGGAAAGGCAATAGAAGAAAGGTTCATCTTTTTTGCTTTCAAGAGAGAACTCAAATAGCAGCTACGCAGGAGGACCTCCTCGTTGTTGCTTCCGCCGTGCCAAATCGGACCGACCGTGTGAAAAATGTGCCGGCATGGAAGACGGTAGCCGTCCGTTACTGCGACTGTACCAACCTGTAAATCTGCAATTTTCTTGCAGGCTTCGTCAAGTTCTTCTCCCGCCGCTTCATGAACCGCATAGTCAGTCCCACCGCTGCCTGAAAGCCACTTATCCGTTGGGTTTACAATGGCATCGCAATCCATTCTGGTTATATCCTGATGGATGATATGAAACGGCATACTATGTCACCTCTCAACTTACCAAGAAAAGAACTAAGATATATCAAAACTCAAATAGCCCCTATTGAAATGTCCGAAAAACTCCGGCCTTTTCTTTTGGCTAAAAATCTGATATTATTATACCAGAGAGAATCCAGATCATGAAGCCCCATTTTTCTCTCATTCTATGGTGTATGCGTAATTGTGCGGCAGGTCGCGAGGATGCCCTCTTTGATCCCCCCCTTTGTTTGAGGTTAAATTTGCGGTGGGAAACATTTTTAAGTCCTGAAACCGTTGCGGCACAATGGATACGAGTTTGTGGGCCGGCGCAGTACGGCCTGAAGGCCGCCCGTCGTGCGCCTCAGTTCAGCAAGCGCTGATTTTGTCTGTGCGATCTATGGAGAAAGCCACCCTTTGGGTGGCTTTCTTTTTTGCTTCGCAACCGCCGGTTGTCAAATTGCCACGAAAAACGGTGGACATTTTCCGATCCTCATTGTAACCTGACAGCAGGAAATCATCACAGGAGGATCATACTATGACATTGGGACAGCGTATCCACACCCTCCGCTCCGCCGCCGGTCTGTCGCAGGAACAGCTGGCCGAGCGTTTAGACGTCTCCCGGCAGGCCATCTCCAAATGGGAGCTGGACACCTCCGCGCCGGACCTGGACAAACTGGTCTTATTGGGCAATTTGTTCGGCATCTCCCTGGACCAGCTGGTCAAGGGTACACCCAACGGGCCACCCCGGGGAGAGCTGGACATCCGGCAGCTGGCCGCCGAAAACCGGCAGCGCCAGCGGATGACGGTCCTTGCTGCGGCCGGCAGCTTTACCATCCTTCTGGGCGGTCTCTTTTTTGCCTATTTAAAAGCCCTGGAGTCCGCCATGCTCGGCATCCAATACACCATGTATCGGTTCATGGCAGCCGGTGAGTACGTCGGGGAGCCTGCCTCCTTCCAGCTCCCTTTGTTGCTGTCCGGCGCTGTTTTAGCGGCAGGGCTCTGCATCCTGCTGATCTTCCTGTGGGAGCGGCAAAGATCCCGTTGAACAAAGGTGCGGGTCCCATTTGGGATCCGCACCTCTCCGCTGTCTGCATATTTTCAGACCGCTTTCAGCGTCACGCCCGCAAAGCTGAACCAGCCCCTGGCATCCCGGCAGACGCCGGTCAGCGTGTCCCGCAGGTCCCAGGCCGTTCCCTTGGTATACAGCGGCGCCATGACATAATCCGCCAGGATCAGCTCTTCGGCGTCATGGAGGCAGCCCATGCGCGCCATGCCGTTGGCGGCGCTGGCAATGATCGACATCAGCGTGTCATAGGCGCTGTTCTCGTAGCCTGAGACATTATCCGGGCTGTCGGATGTCCACTCCATCAGGAAGCACTCCGCGTCGTTGCCCACCGCCTCTATGTCCATGCCCGCCAGGGTGTATTCCCCTTTGTGCAGGGCGGACCAAAGCTCCTGTTCCGTCATGCCCCGAGGCGTGACATGCACCCGCAGGGTCTCCTGCCACATCTGGCACAGGGCCTCCGCTACAGCGGCATTCCCTCCCTCCTCCAGATACAGGTATTCCAATTCACCCAGATCCGCGCCCCGGTCGTAACCAGCCTCCTCCAGAAGCGCCTTGGCCTGCTGGCAGGTCTCCTCATAGAGCTCCGGGTCGTTTTCCAGCTTGGCGCCGCCGGCCGTGCGGAAGTCCTCTTCCTCGTTCTCCGGCACGCCGGGGGGCACCAGTCCTCCCGCCGGCAGGGCGGCCACGCCAGCGGTTTGGGCCAGTGCGTTGCGGTCAATGACCATGCACAGCGCCTGCCGGATCAAAACGTCGGAAAACGGCTCCTTCCCACAGTTGAATACCACCGAGTAGGTGTTCAATTCCGGAACAGGCGTCCATTCCTCGTCCGCTGCCAGCTCTGTCAGCCGCTCCTCCGTCAAGGGCCACACGGCGTCCACCAGCTTTTCCGCATAGAGGTCCTGGGCCTCCTCCGCCGCACCGGCGAAGTAGAAGGTCAGGTTCTTGGGACCGGCCGCGCTGCTGTAATACCGCTCACTGGCTGTCAAAAGCAGGGACTCCCCCTCTGCCTGGGACACCGCCTGATACGGGCCGTTGGTCACCAGCGCGGTGGGGTCCGACCACCAGCGGGCCGTCCCCTCGCCGCCCCGGTCCTCGGTCTCCTGGTTTTTCACCGCCGCGGCATCCTTCAGCTTCTGCACCACATCCTGCCGGAGGGGCATCGTGGCGGGAGAGGTGCACACCTCTGTCAAAAACCAGTCGTAGTTGCCGGCCAGCACCACCACCAGGGTGGTGTCGTTCTTCGCGGTCACCTGCAGCAGCTCCAGGTCTCCGCTGGTCCGGGCCTCCTGATAGCCCGCCACCACGGACAGCAGCTCCGCATAGGGAGAATGGCTGGCCGGGTCCACCAGCCGCTGCCAGGCATATACAAAATCTCCCGCCTGGACCGCGCGGCCGTCCGACCACTTGGCGCTGCGGAGCTTGAAGGTATAGGTCACGGTGCCGTCATAATTCTCCGTCCGGGACACGCTCTTGGCCATGCCGTTGGTCACCGTCGTGTCGCCGGAGACGTCCACCGTCACCCGCATCAGATTCTCATACAGGTGCGCCAGGATCGTCTGGTCCCCGATCTCCTCGGCAAAGATCGGGTCCAGGGAGACCGGCTCGTCTCCCACACAGACGGAGAGCGTCAGCCCCTCGCCGTCCTTGGTGCAGCCTGCCAGCAGGGAGATACACAGCACCGCCGATACGGCCAGCGCTGTCAATCGTTTGAGATCACGCATGGAAAACACCCCTCCTTTGGGAGCAAAAAACAGGTGCCGCGGGGATGCAGCACCACACATTTTCACAAAATTCAGGAATATTATAATGAATTCCGCCGTTGTTGTAAAGGCTCCGGGGCAAAAAAGTAACAAAAATTACAAAATTCAGGATTTGTTCATACCTTCTTAAAAGTTGCGGAAGTTTCCGGCCCATGCTATACGAAACATATGTTTACAAGGAAGGATGCGCCGACATGGAACCAAAAAAGCTTGAATCCTTGAACGATATCCGGGCAGCCCTGAATGCCCCGGAGGTCCAGGCTGCCAACAGGGAGCCCTTTAAAAAATACTTGAAGGCCAACCGCCCCAAGAGCCTGGCGGTGGTCATCCTGTTTATCCTCGCCTTCTTTTTGATGATTAGCCTGTCCTCCCGCAAGGCCTCCTCCGTGACGCCGGTGGCCCTGGGGAGGGCGGACGCCGTATATGTCTTCTCCGTCTCCCTGTCGGCGGAGGCCAACGATCACGCCCTCACCGCCCGGCAGCGGGAAGCGCTGCTGGACCTGCTGGGACAGCTCAAGGTCCAGCGGAGCAAGAAAAACAGCGATGAATTTCTGATGTCCAGGCATCTGTTTTTTTCCTTTGCCAGTAACGACCCCGACGGCTGGTTCGCCATGGATGAGGCCGGATATCTGTACAAGGTGAACAAATGCTATGCCCTGACGGGCATGGAGGCCGCGGCATCTGGGTCCAGCTGAACGCCATCTGCGCCCCCGCGTCCAACTGATCCCCCCTGATCCTGCAAACAGCCCGCCGCGGTCCCCGCGGCGGGCTTGCCGTATCTCTATCGGACTGTCAGCACCGCATCCTCCGGCAGGGCCGCTTCCAGCAGCAGGCGGACGCTGTTTCCGGCCTTTTCCCGGGCCTCCTCCAGCAGGCCCCGCTGAAGGGCCTTCTCCGCCATGACCTGCTTCTGCTCGGTCTGGAACGCGGTGAAGTCCTCCACCGTGAAGGGGTTGAAGATGCTGGTCTTTTCGTCAAAGATCTCCACACTGTTCCCGTCGATCTCGTGGGACAGGATCTCCGCCTCCGGCAAAGTCACCGTCACATCGTTTCCGGACACATGGACCTTCACCTTCTCCAGGTCGATGCCGGCCTTGATGGTCCCGTCATAGGTGAGGATGAACCGCTTGGTGGTAAAGGGGATGGTCACGCCGTAAAAATCGCTGCTGTTTTCAAACTGGGCCATGTTGGTATAGGAATAGGTCACGCTGGCCAGCTCGCTGATCTCCGCCAGACGGCTCTCCAGCACCACGGCGGACACCTGAGGCGGTTTCTCTTGCGCGGCATAGCGGCCGCTCAGAAAGCCCGCCAGGCCCACCAGCATGCACAGGATGATCCCCAGCAGCAGATATTTGACGGTTTTGAAGGGGCGGATGCGCTCCCGAGTCTGTATGTCGTCCATAAGACTGCCTCCTTTATGGGATGTGGATTCCCCATCAGCATATCACATCCCGCAAAAAAGGTCAAAGAAAAGCGCGGGCCAGGGAAGATCCGGTCCGCGCTTTTCTCTCCTCTACACTGTGGTCAGCTTGCCGTCGTCTCCGAATTTCACAGGGACGATCTCGTTCCGGGTCTTTTGGGCGATGTCCTCGATGCGGATCTTGGAGGGGAAATCCGCGATCAGACTCACCGCCACGCCCTGCCGCTTGGCCCGGCCGGTGCGGCCGATGCGGTGGATATAGTCCTGGTTTTCATCGGGGATATCGCAGTTGAACACGATGTCCACGTCGTCCACGTCGATGCCCCGGGCCGCCACGTCGGTGGAGACAAAGACCCGCAGCTTGCCCTGGCGGAACTTCTCCATCACCTGCTCCCGCTTTTTCTGGGGGATATCGCCGTGGATGCACTCCGCGTCGATGCCCCGCATCTGGAGGAATTTGGTGATGCGCTCCGTGGTGCCCTTGGTGTTGCAGAAGGCCATGCAGCGGTCAAAGCCCGTCTCGTTGAGGATCTTCTCAATGGCGTCGGCCTTGCCGTCATAGCTGACGTCCATGCGGAACTGCTTGATATCCGGCTTGTTCTGCTCGTCCTCCCGGACGGTGATCTCCGCCGCGTCCCGCTGATACACCCAGGCGATGTCCATGACCTCCCGGGAGATGGTGGCGGAAAACAGGCCCAAATTTCTCCGCTTGTTCATCCGGTCCAGCAGGCGGGTGACATCGTGGATAAAACCCATGTCCAGCATCCGGTCCGCCTCGTCCAGCACCACGGTCTGGGCGGTATCCACCCGAACGGTGCGGCGCTTCATGTGGTCGGAGAGGCGGCCGGGGGTGGCCACCACGATCTGGGGGTGCTTCTTCAAGGTTTCGATCTGCCGCCCGATGGGCGCGCCGCCGTACAGGCAGACGCAGCGGATACCGGGCTTGTAGGCCGCCAGGTCCCGGATCTCGTCGGTGATCTGGATCGCCAGCTCCCGGGTGGGGGCCAAGATCACCGCCTGGACGCTCTCCGACTCCGGGTCGGCGTGCTCCACGATGGGGATGCCGTACGCAAACGTCTTGCCGGTGCCGGTGGGGGCCTTGGCGATCACGTCCTGCCAGTCCATCATGGGCGGGATGCAGCCCGCCTGGACCGGTGTGGATAGTTCAATATTGCGCTGTCCGATGGCGCGCATGATCTCCGGTGACAGTCCCAGACTGTCGAACCGGACGCCTTCCGTATATTCCATATCGTATTTCCTCTTCTTCTGTTTGCACTTAAGGTGCAGTATGATATGATATTATACAGGGAATCCTTTCGCTTGTAAAGCGCCGCGCTTTCACACCCGGCCAGGTTCGGGCACTTTTTCACCGGAAGTTTTAAAATTTAGTAAATTTTTGACAAAAGGCGGAATATTTCCCCTTTTTTTGTCATAAATTTTTGCATAATTTGTAGTAAAATTGTTTATTGTGTCCACAACGGGTTCCCCTTTTTATGCTAAATTATTTTCACAGAGAGTGATATATACGTACGGAGGTGGCTGACATGGACGAAATGGACTACGTACGCATTTTGCGTGATTTAAGGGAGGACGCTGACAAGACCCAGACGCAGATCGCAGAGGTCCTGGGGACCTCGCAAACCATGTATGCCAGATATGAGCGCGGTGCCAATGAGCTTCCCATCCACCATCTGATCACACTCAGCAAATATTATGGCGTCAGCACCGACTATCTGCTCGGACTCAGTAAAGAGCATTAAACACGGACAGGAAATCCTTCCTGTCCGTGTTTTTTTCTCAGCCAGCGGCCTTTGGAGAAGCGCCCACCGCAAGATCGGTCTCGCTGCTTTCCATCATTGTCACAGTGGTCCTGCTCTCCTCCTCGTTTTCATCAGGTGCCCCATCGGGGTCCTCCCTGACGACGGCGGTGCCGACCTTGACATCTCCGATGTACACATCCGTCATCATATCATCGCTGGTGACGGTGCTCCGGTAGATGTTCCCCGCCTGGTCGGTGACCTCCTCCACCAGCTTCCACTCCTCCTGTGTCCCGGTGACATCCACGGTCACCGTGCGCTGTTCCATGACCCACTCCCGATGATACGCGCCGTTCTCCGCCATCTCATCGGTGATGTCGATGTCCTCTTTCACCGCGTGGAGGATCATCCGGCCGTTCTCCTCCGTCACAGACGCGCCCGCTGTGGCGCTGACCTCCATCACATTGCCCGCCTCGTCCACGGCCTCATAGCGGGTCTCATAGCCGTCGGACCATACCTCCCGCAGGCTCCGGAGGAACGCCCCGCCCGTAGCCATGTTCACGGCCCCGGCGCTGACGGCCAGCGCGCAGGTCATCGCCGCCGCAATGGCCGCCGTCCGCAG
The DNA here is from genome assembly GCF_947631635.1 of uncultured Dysosmobacter sp. Taxonomy (GTDB): domain Bacteria; phylum Bacillota; class Clostridia; order Oscillospirales; family Oscillospiraceae; genus Oscillibacter. Next base: position 39,802 of record NZ_CANRMB010000005.1, on the reverse strand, counting down.
GAGCTTGGACATTTTCTGTCTGTTCTGCTTTTTCTCGATCATTTGAAAGGCCTCCTTCTTGGCTCTCTCAGAGGCACACAGCCGGGAAAAGGTCTCACAATATAAATTCCTGTCGATCATAGGCTCTCTGCCTCCTTCAAATTGGTTTTCAGCTGTCCCCTGGCCCGCATGAGCCAGGTCTGCACGGTGGACGGGTTTGCCCCCATGAGGGCGGCGGTCTCCCGGACATCGTATCCCTCGTAGTAGTGGAGGTAGATGGCCGCCCGGTATTTGGGCGGAAGGGCCATCACCTGCTGGAACAGCTCCGTCTGGGCCGGGGCGTCGAACACCGCCGTCTCCGGCGCCTCCTCCAGCGGGCCGGTTTTTCGCCGCCAGGGGGAGCGGAGGAGCTTTTTGCACTCGTTCACCGCCACCCGGACGATCCAGTACCGCTCATGCTCCGGCGAATCGAAGTCCGCCTGCTCCGTGTAGCGCTTCAGCAGGGTCTCCTGCATCACGTCCTCCGCGTCGGCCCGGCTCTTCAGATAGCTGTACGCCAGCCGGAAGATCATATCGCCGTACCGCTCTATGGCGGCTTCCAGTTCTGGGGCTGTCAACGCGTCTCACCTCGCTCGTTCAGGGATGGGCGGCAGCGCCGCCCCGAAAGGCCTTTCTATGGGGAATATCCATCAGCGGGGGAAAATATCTCACACCGGGAAAAGTTTTTCCATCCTGCATGAAAAGGGCGGCCGGATGATCCGGCCGCCCACAGCTTGCGCACATCTCCGTTATGAAATCAGGTCCTGACTGAGGACGGCTGTGATGGCGTACCGCCCTCACAGCCGTCCCCCCTGCTTTCTATTTCCCATTCTATCACGGGAGTCTTCTCCCGACAAGCGCGCAAAAGAGGTCCGGGCCGCTGGCCCGGACCTCTTGGTCTGCATTTACTTGTGGGGCACGTGCCAGATGTTGTCGGCATACTCCGCCACGGCCCGGTCGGCGGCAAAGATGCCGCTGCGGGCGATATTGCGGAGACTCATGCGGTTCCACTGCTCCACATCGGTGTAGGTGGCCGCCATGCGCTCCTCAGCCTGGCAGTAGGCCTGGAAGTCCGCCAGCAGCAGGTACTCGTCGGCGGGGCTTCCGCCGGCGCCGAACAGCAGGCGCTGGTACAGGTCGTCGTAAGCCACACCGTCCCGGAAGCCGCCCCGCAGGGCGTCCAGACAGCGGCGCAGGGTGTCGTCCCGGCTGTACAGCCGCTGGGGCACATAGCCCTCCCGCTTCAGCTGGGTCACCTCGTCGGCGTGGAGGCCGAAGAGGAACATGTTCTCGTCGCCCAGTACGCCGTGCATCTCCACGTTGGCGCCGTCCAGGGTTCCGATGGTCAGCGCGCCGTTCATCATGAATTTCATGTTGCCGGTGCCGCTGGCCTCCTTGCCGGCGGTGGAGATCTGCTGGCTGACCTCGCTGGCGGGCATCAGGCGCTCGGCCAGGGACACCCGGTAGTTCTCCAGGAACACCACCTGCAATTTATCCTTGCAGATGGGGTTGTGGTCGATCTCATCCGCCAGGGAGTTGATGAGGCGGATGATGCGCTTCGCCACCGCGTAGCCCGGCGCGGCCTTGGCGCCGAACAGGAAGGTGTGGGGCTGGGTGACGGCGTTGGGATCGTCCTGAAGTCTCTGGTACAGGGCGATGATATGCAGGACGTTCAGCAGCTGGCGCTTGTACTCGTGAAGGCGCTTCACCTGCACGTCAAAGATGGCGTCGGGGTTCAGGAGCACGCCCCGGGTCTTTTTGGCGTAGGCCGCGAAGCTCTCCTTGTTCTGGCGCTTGATCTCCGCCAGGCGGGCCAGCACGGCCTTGTCGCCGGCATAATCATCCAGCTTTTTCAGGGCCAGGGGATGGGTCAGGTAATCGTCGCCGCCGGTCAGATCGCGGATCAGGCTGTCCAGGCCGGGGTTGATCTCGCTGAGCCAGCGGCGGTGGTCGATGCCGTTGGTGACGTTCTGGAATTTCCAAGGCTCCATGCCGCAGGCGTCGCGGAACACATCCTTCTTCAAAATATCAGAATGGAGGCCGCTGACGCCGTTGACGGCCATACCGCCGGCGATGCACAGGTTCGCCATGCGGACTTCGCCGCTCCAGACGATGGCCATGGCCCGGGTCTTGCCGGGATCGTGGTAGAAATTCTCCACTTTCTCCTGCCAGCGGCGGGAGATCTCCACGATGATCTGCCAGATGCGGGGCAGCAGGCTCTCCACCAGGTTCTGGGGCCAGCGCTCCAGCGCCTCCGCCAGGACCGTATGGTTGGTGTAGGCCACAGACCGGGTGGTGATCTCCCACGCCTCGTCCCAGTTCATGCCCGCCTCGTCGATGAAAATACGCATCAGCTCGGGGACCACCAGGGCGGGATGGGTATCGTTGATCTGAATGACGTTCTTCTCATGGAAGTTTTTCAGCGTGCCATAGGTCTCCAAATGCTTGCGGGCAATGGACTGCACCGTGGCGGAGACAAAGAAGTACTGCTGCTTCAGGCGCAGGGACTTGCCCTCGTAGTGGTTATCCTCGGGATAGAGGACCTTGGCGATGGTCTCCGCCATGGCCTCCTCCTCCGCCGCCTTCAGATACTCGCCCCGGGAGAACAGGGACATATCCACCGGCTTGGTGGAGCGGGCGTCCCACAGGCGCAGGGTGTTGACGTGGTCGGTGCCGTAACCGGCCACCACCATGTCGCAGGGCACGGCCAGGACCTTGGTGGCGTTCTCGTTGACGATGTGGAGATGGCCGTCGTTCCAGAATTCCCGAAGCGTGCCGCCGAAGTAGACCTCCTCGGCCTCCTCCGTCCTGGGCAGCAGCCAGGCGGAGCCCAGGCCCTTCCAATCGTCAGGCAGCTCCACCTGCTGGCCCTCCACGATCTTCTGCTTGAAAATTCCCAGCTCATAGCAGATGGAGTAGCCGGTGGCGGGGATGTCCAGGGTGGTCATGGAGTCCAGATAGCAGGCGGCGAGGCGGCCCAGGCCGCCGTTGCCAAGACCCGCGTCCGGCTCGATCTCAAAGATATCAGCGGCCTTGAACCCCATGTGCTCCAGGGCCTCCTTCAGCTGGGGCAGGACCTCCAGGTTATAGGCGTTCTTCATCAGGCTGCGGCCCATCAGGAATTCCAGAGACAGGTAGTGGACCTGCTTCCTGTGCTCCCGGCGGGTCCGCTTGTTGGTCTCCACGCCCCGCATGGCCATCACGTCCCGAAGGACCAGGGCGCTGGCCTTCATCATCTCTTGGTCGGTGGCCTCCTCAGGCGCCCTGCCGAAGTTCAGCATCAGCTTGGCGGTGAGGGCCTCTTCCAGTGTTTTTGTGGTGAATGGTGTCATGAATGTTCCTTATTCTGCCGTCTCCTTCTTGGTCTTGGCGGCAGGCCCTTTCTTTGTGGATTTCTCGGTCTTAACAGCTGCCTTCGCAGCGGGCTTCTCTTTTGCGGGCGCCTTTTCAGCGGTCTTTTTCGCGGCCGGCTTCTTTGCGGCGGTTTTCTTAGTGGCAGGCTTTTTCGCGGCTGTTTTTTTCGCAGCCGCCTTTTTCACAGGCTTTTCCTCCGCAGGAGCGGGTTTTTCCACAGGGACAGGCTCTTCTGCGGCCGCCTCCGCAGGGGCGGCGGTCTCTTCCGCCGCTGTCACGGACTCTGCCGCAGGCGGTTCTTCAAAAGGGTGCTCCGGCTCTGTAGGAGCCGCCTCTGCTTCCGATGCGGACCAGGCCTGCCCGGTGATGGAGGCATAGATGCGCAGATAGTCCCTGGCGCTGCGCGCCCAGCTGAAGTCGCACTCCATGGCCCGCCGCCGCAGGCGGGCAAAGGCGTCGGGATAGTCCTTGTACAGGTACACGGCCTCCCGGATGACATGCAGCATGTCGCTGCTGGCGTAGTTGGCAAAGGTGAAGCCGTTGCCGGCGTCCCGCCAGGCCTCATAGGGGTGCACCGTGTCCTTCAGACCGCCGGTCTCCCGGACGATGGGCACCGTGCCGTACCGCATGGCGATCATCTGGCTCAAGCCGCAGGGCTCGCTCTTGGAGGGCATCAGGAACAGGTCCGCGCCGGCGTAGATGGCCATGGACAGCGCCTCGTTGTAATCCAGGCGCACCGCCATCCGCCCCTGATACTGCTGGGCGGCCCAGTGGAAGAACTCCTCATACCTCTGGTCGCCCTTGCCCAGGACCACCAGCTGCATTGGAAGCTCCATCATATCATGAAGGACCTCACAAATCAAGTCCAATCCTTTGTGGGACACCAAACGGCTGACCAGGGCCACAATGGGCACGTTGGGGTCCTCCCGCAGTCCCATCAGCTTTTGCAGCTCCGCCTTGTCGGCCGCCTTGCCGGACATGTCCTCCACGGAGTACCGGGCGGTGATCCGCTGGTCTGCGGCGGGGTCGTACAGCTTCATGTCGATGCCGTTGAGCACGCCGGAGAGCTTATACGCACAACGGCGCATGATGTTTTCCAGCCGGTGGGCGAAATAGGCCATCTTCAGCTCGTTGGCGTAGGAGGGAGACACGGCATTGATGGCGTCGGCGCACAGGATGGCGCCCTTCAGCAGGTTCACATCTTCGTCCATCAGGATGGTGCCGTCCTCCGCCCAGCCGGAGTCCAGGCCGAACAGGTCGCCCAGGGTCTCCCTGCCGTAGCGGCCCTGGTATTCGATGTTGTGGATGGTCAGCGCCGTCTTGATGGAGCGGTAGCGTTCCTCCCGCACGCTGTCGTCCTTCAGATAGATGGGCACCAGGGCGGTCTGCCAGTCGTTGCAGTGGATGACCTCGGGCCAGAACTTCATGCGGGGCAGCATCCGCACCACGGCCCGGGAGAAAAAGCCGAACCGCTCGCCGTCGTCCATATAGCCGTACAGGTCCGGGCGGTTGAAGTACTGCTCATTGTCCAGGAAGTACCAGGTCACGCCGTCCTTCTCCAGGGAGAACAGGCCGCAGTAGCAATGCCGCCAGGCCAGGTCCACATAGTCATAGCACTCAAAGGTCAGCTGGCTGCCAAAGCGCTCCTTGACCCGCTGGTACAGGGGCAGCACCACGGCCACCTCCGCCCCCTGCTCCGCCAGAGCCGCGGGCAGAGAGCCCGCCACGTCCGCCAATCCGCCGGTTTTGCAGAACGGCACCGCCTCGCTGGTCGCATATAAGATTTTCATCATAGAATCCCCTTTCATTCGTTGAGGGAGCTTTCTTTCTTCCCAATTTCCCAATCTTTCAAACATATCTTCTCTCCCCCGGCGGCCCGGAGGAAAACCACAAGGGGGAGTAAGCTCCCCCTTGCAGGCGTCAAACCTTGCTGCCCTTCGCCAGGACGATGGGATAGGTCGCGTGGCCCATCAGCGTCCGGTCAGGCAATACCTCCACATCCTTGTCCGCGATGATATACGCCAGCTGCGCGCCCGCGCGGACGATATCCTCCTTGAACAGAACGCAGTTGCGCACCACAGCGCCGGCCTCCACCACCACGCCGGGGAACAGGACGGAATTCTCCACCGTGCCCTCGATGCGGCAGCCCTCGGCCACCAGGGAATTCACGCAGCGTCCATTGGCTCCCACATAGGTGGAGGACTTGTCGGCTCCCTTGGCCCGGATGGGGCGCTCCGGCGTGAACAGCTCCGCCCGGATGGCGGGGTCCAGCAGCTGCATGCTGCGGTCGTAATACTCCTGCACGGAGCGGATCTGGGCGGCAAAGCCCTCCCAGATGTAGCTGCGCAGGTACAGGGAGTCCTTTTTCGCCTGCAGGATGTCCCGCCGCCAGCTGAACTGGTCCCTGCCCACGCACTCGTCCACCAAATCTTTCAGCAGCTGTGTGGAGAGGAGGTAGACCTCCAGGCCGCGGTAGCCCCGGGGCCGGTGGAGCCGGAACAGGACCTCCGTGACGCGGCCCTCGCTGTTCTTCTCGAAGTAGGTGCCGTCGTCGGTGGCGAAGCTGTCGTTGCCGCAGACCACGGTGATGTCCGCGCCGGACTTGATGTGGCTCTCATAGACGTCCGCCAGGGGCAGGTTCACCACCAGGTCGCCGTCCATCAGCGCCACGTAGTCCTGCCGGATGGTGTCCAGATAGGTGCGGATGCCGGACAGGGCCTCGATCTTGCCCCGGAAGGGCATCACGCCCCAGTCCTGCTGATAGTTGAAGGGAGGCAGCACCCGCAGGCCGCCGCGCTTGCGGCTCAGGTCCCAGGCCTTGCCGGTGCCCAGGTGGTCCAGCATGCTCTGGTAGCGGCCGTGGAGCACCACGCCCACATCGGTCACGCCCGCGTTCACCAGATTGGACAGGGCGAAATCCACCGCCCGGTAACGGCCGCCGAAGGGAATGGAGGAAGCGGAGCGGATCTCACCCAGCTCCCGCAGGTCGTTGCGCCGTTCATAGGAAAAGATAATACCATGCAGGCCTTTCATTTGGACACCTCCTCACCATTGCGGTCCAGCATCACGCCGGGCCGGACCGCCTTGCCTGCCTCCACTGTGCAGTGGGGAGCCAGGACCGTCAGTCCCCAGGCCTCTTCCGCCGCGCTCTCCGGCGTGCCTCCGATGCGGCAGTCCCTGCCGATGCGGCACTCCTCGCCCAGGATGGCGTACTCCACCACCGCGCCGGGCTCCACCACGGTGCCGGGCAGCAGCACGGAGTAGCTGACCCGCGCACCCTCGCCCACCTTCACGTTGGGGGCCAGAACGGAGTTCTCCACCGTGCCGTCCACCACGCTGCCGCGGTTAAAGGCGCTGTGTGTCACGTGGGACTGGGTGCCCAGGAACGCGGGGGGCGCGTTGACGGACCGGGCGTAAATGGGCCAGGACTCGTCGTGGAGGTCCAGGCCGGACTCAGGGGACAGCATATCCATGTTGGCGTCCCACAGGGAGTCCAGGGTGCCCACGTCCTTCCAATAGCCCTCAAACCGGTAAGCCGCCATCCGCTCGCCGTTGTTCAGCATGGCGGGGATGACGTTTTTGCCAAAGTCGTTCTCGGAGTTGGGGTCGGCCTCGTCCTCGGTCAAATACTTCCGCAGGGCCTTCCAGGAGAACACGTAGATGCCCATGGAGGCCAGGTTGCTCTTGGGCTCCTTGGGTTTTTCCGCAAATTCTGTGATCATGTCGCTGCCGTCCACCGCCATGATGCCGAAGCGGGACGCCTCGGCCCAGGGCACCTCCATGACGGAGATGGTGCAGGCGGCCCCCGCCTCCTTGTGGCGTTCCACCATCTTGGAGTAGTCCATCTTATAGATATGGTCGCCGGAGAGGATCACCACATAGTCAGGATCATACAGGTCGATGAAGCCGATGTTCTGGTAGATGGCGTTGGCGGTGCCCTTGTACCAGGTGCCGCCCTTGCTGCCCTGGTAGGGGGGCAGGATATGTACGCCGCCGGTGGAGCCGTCCAGATCCCAGGGCTGGCCGCTGCCGATGTAGCTGTTCAGCTCCAGGGGACGGTACTGGGTCAGCACGCCCACGGTGTCGATGCCGGAGTTTGTGCAGTTGGACAGCGGGAAGTCGATGATGCGGTATTTGCCGCCAAAGGGGACGGCGGGTTTGGCCATGTCCCCCGTGAGGACATAGAGTCTGCTGCCCTGGCCTCCTGCCAGCAGCATGGCGATACATTCTTTTTTCATGCTTTCTCCAGCTCCTTTGCCTGTTTTTTCTGCCTGGGTTTCGGGAAGGTGCCCTCTCCCCACAGGAATACCGCGCCGAAGGCCGGGATCCGGATGGCGGCGGAGTGCTCCTTGCCATGGGAGGGAATGCCCTCCACCATCACGGGCGCATCATCGCCGAAGCCGTCGCCGCCGTAGGCGGGATCATCGGTGTTGAACACAGGAACATATTTTCTGTGGCCGGGCACGCCCACCCGGTAGCCCTCATATGGATTGGGGGAGAAGTTCACCGCGCACAGCAGGTCGCGGCCCTTCTTGTCCTTGCGCAGGAACACCACCACGTTGTTGTGGTTGTCGTCCGGCACCAGCCACTCAAAGCCCTCCCAGCCAAAGTCGATCTCCCACAGGGCCGGGGTCTTTTTATAAAAGGCGTTGGCGTCCTTGAAAAACCGGTGGATCTTCTGGTTCTCCGGCTGGTCCAGCAGATACCAGTCCAGCTGTTCCTTGGAGTTCCACTCGTGCCACTGGCCCAGCTCCGCGCCCATGAACAGCAGCTTCTTGCCGGGATGGGCCAGGAGGTAGGCGTAAAAGCCCCTGGTGCACCGGAGCTGATTGCTGTAATCGCCGGGCATCTTGCCCACCAAGGAGCCCTTCATATGGACCACCTCGTCGTGGGAGATGGGGAGCACGAAGTTCTCCGAAAAGGCGTACATCATGGAGAAGGTGATGTCCTTGTGGTGGTCCTGGCGGAACCAGGGGTCCAGTTTCAGATAGTGGCACATGTCGTTCATCCAGCCCATGTTCCACTTCAGGTTAAAGCCCAGCCCCCCTGCGTCGGCGGGCCGGGTCACCAGAGGCCAGGCCGTGGACTCCTCCGCGATCATCAGCACATTGGGGTTCACGCCAAAAGCCATGGCGTTCAGCTCCCGCAGGAAGTCGATGGCCTCCAGGTTCTCATGTCCGCCGTATTGGTTGGGGGTCCAGCCGCCGCCCTGGCGGCCGTAGTCCAGATACAGCATGGACGCCACGGCGTCCACCCGCAGTCCGTCGATATGGTACTCCTCCAGCCAGAACCGGGCGGAGGAGAACAGGAAGCTCTTGACCTCCGGCCGGCCGTAGTCAAAGACCCGGGTGCCCCAGCCGGCGTGCTCCCACTTGTTGGGGTCGCTGTACTCATAGCAGCAGGCGCCGTCGAACTCATAGAGGCCCTGCTCGTCCTTGCAGAAGTGGGCGGGCACCCAGTCCAGCAGGACGGCGATGCCGTTTTTGTGCATATAGTTGACGAACCACATGAAGTCCTTGGGTGCGCCGAACCGGGAGGTGGGGGCGAAGTAGCCCGTGCACTGGTAGCCCCAGGAGTCGTCCAGCGGATGCTCCGTCACCGGCAGCAGCTCAATGGCGGTATAGCCCATCTCCTTGACATAGGCGGCCAGCTCCCTGGCCATGTCCCTGTAGTCGATGAAGTCCCCATTGTCCCGCTTGCGCCAGGAGCCCAGGTGGACCTCGTAGATATTCAGGGGGGAGTCATACACCGGATGCTCCGCCTGCTTTTTCCGGAAAGCGGCGTCGCTCCAGCGGAAGCCCGTGATGTCGTACAGCTTGCTGGCCGTGGCGGGGCGGGTCTCCGTGTGGAACCCATAGGGGTCGGCTTTCAAATGCGTCTTTCCGTCGGCTCCGGCCACCGCGTATTTGTAGGCGGTGTACTCCTTCAGGCCGGGGATAAAGCCCTCCCAGACCTCGCCCCTGCGGACAAGGGGATGGGCCTGCTCGTCCCAGCCGTTGAAGTCGCCCACCACGGACACGCCCTTGGCGTGAGGGGCCCACACGCGGAAGCTCCATCCCGGTTTTCCATTCTTCTCCGCCGGATGGGCGCCGAACCACCGCCAGCCGTCGGTCAGAGTCCCTGCGTGAAAGCGGCTGCTCTGTTCCTTTTTCGCCATGTAAAACTCCTCTCCCCGTCCGGCGCGGCCGCGCGAAGCCGGGTCTTTCTGATCGTTCCTGCCATTTTTGATACGTATCGCTTTTATACAATATGTTGTATTTATTATACTTCCTGAATGAAATAGCGTCAAGGATGCTCCTGTCGAAAAAGCCCTCCTCCTTTGGTATATTTCACCGGTTTCTTCGCTGTTTTCACGATATTTTTTGTCATTATTCGTCAAATTAAATAAAATTTTTCCAAGATTCTACATTTTCTCCCATTTGCCCTGCATACGGCCCGCTCCCCCTGTTTCACGGCTCCCCTTTCAGCTTTGCAAGCGCTCCTTTTCCATCGCCGCATCTTGGACGGATGCCGGCGCGCTTTGCTCCCATATCCAGCTTCCTCAAGTCCGCTGGATACCACATTTTACCACGCGGTCAAACCGTTCACAGCAGAGGCTTTCCGTGCGCCCGGCGCCGTCCGTTCCAGCCGCATGGAGCCTGGGCGGGAACTTTTTCATAGAACGATTGATTTTATGAAAAACACCTGCTAGAATGGAGTGGCTTTTGTAAGATCATGGATGAGGAGGTCCTTTTATGGCGGATACTGCCGCTTCTCTATTCACCGGGTTCACGATCAACGGATTCCCCCTGTGGGTCGTTCTGCTAATCTGCGTGGGCGTGTTTCTGGCGTCCTTTATGGACGCCATCGCAGGCGGCGGGGGGATCATCTCCGTGCCCACCTACCTGATCGCCTTCACCGGTCTGCCCACCTATTACGCCCTGGGCACCAACAAGCTCTCCTCCGGGATCGGCACGGTGTTCTCCACCGCCCGGTTCATCAAAAACGGCTATGTCCACTGGACGCTGTTCGCCCCCGCCATCGTCCTGGCCCTGGTGGGTTCCATGGGCGGCACCTGGCTCCAGCTCCATACGCCGGACGTGGTATTGAAGTACCTGCTGCTGTTCGTCCTGCCGGTGGTGGCCTTTGTCACCCTGCGGAACCGCCAGTGGCCGGACGAGCCGGGGGATGCCGATCCCCGCACGCAGGCGCTGATCGTGTGGGCGGCCGCCCTCTTTATCGGCGCCTATGACGGGTACTACGGCCCCGGCACCGGCACCTTCCTGATGATCATCTTCATCCGCCTGGCCAAGCTGGACACCCGGCATGCCGCAGGCGGCGTCAAGGTCATCAACCTGGCCTCCAATCTCGGCAGTCTGTTCACCGCCCTGACCGCCGGGTATGTGTACATCGGCGTGGGTCTGGTCTCCGCCGTGGCCTCCATCGCCGGGCACTACATCGGCGCGGGGCTCGCCATCAAAAACGGCAGCAGGATCGTCCGTCCCACGGTCATCATTGTGCTGATCCTGCTGACCATCAAGGTGGGCAGTGAGCTGCTGTTCCCGGAATTCTGGGCATGAGGTGACACCTGTGAAAAAATCCATCGGCATTCTGGGCGGCATGGGCCCCCTGGCCACGGCGGACCTGTTCCGCAAGATCGTGCTCCTGACCGGCGCCGCCTGCGACAACGACCACATCCGCATCTACATCGACGACAACGCCTCCATCCCCGACCGCACGGCGGCCATCCTCCACGGAGGACCGGACCCCCTGCCCGCCATGACCGACTCCCTGCGGAAGCTGGAGGCCTGCGGTGCGGACTGCCTCATCATGCCCTGCAACACTGCCCACTACTTTCTGCCCCACCTCCAGGCGCTGACGGCCATTCCCTTCCTCAGTATGCTGGAGGCCACCGCCAGGGCCTGCCGGGAGAAGTTCCCCGGAAAGGCCGCCGCCGTGCTGGCCACCCAGGGAACCTTGTCCGCCGGACTGTATCAGGATGCCCTGTCCGGTGAGCAGGTTCCCTTTCTGGTTCCCGGCGGCGCGGAACAGGAGGCCCTGATGCGGGTCATCTACGGCGGCGTCAAAGCGGGCAGGCCCCCGGAGTCCTACCGGGCGGACATGGAGATGGTCCTGGACCGTCTGGCCGCCCAGGGCGCGGATTATTTCATCCTGGGCTGCACGGAGCTGCCCCTGGCGGCGTCCCTTCTGGGGCTTTCCGTCCCTACCGTGGACCCCACCTCGGAGCTTGCCAGGGCCGCCATCCGTTTCTGCGGTTATCCTGTAAATCCGGCGGCCATCCTGTAAACGCTTGCCTGCTCCTGCTTCCAGTCCGGCATTTTTTACCGAACTGGAAGCTTTTGTTTATATTTTCTTCACATATCTTCCAGTCTTTTTGATTTTTCTTTACAATTCCCCTATGGATTGGTATAATATGGCTATTTTATAGGGCGCTGTTTTGTCAAAAACACAAGACAGCGGCTTTTGGAGAACGAGAGAGAAAAAAATTGAAATTGAGGTGTGTGTATGAAGAAAAAAATGAGTCTCCCCATGCAGATCCTGATCGCTTTGATTGCTGGTATCGTCGTAGGTTTCATTCTCTACTCCGCCGATCTGGCGAATATCGCCACGAACTATCTCAAGCCCTTTGGCGATATCTTCGTCAACCTGCTGAAATTCATCGTGGTGCCCGTGGTCCTGCTGTCCATGATCGACGGCATCCTCTCCATGAATGACATGCGCAAGGTCGGCTCCGTGGGCATCAAGACCGTGGCCTATTTCATGGTCACCACCGCCATCGCCTGCGTAATTGGCCTGGTGTTTGCCAACATCTTCAACGGTGCCGGACTGTTCCCCCCGCTGAACCCCGAGGAGGCCGTCTATGAGGCCAAGGAGTTCAACGGCTTCATGAGCGTTCTGGTGGGCATCTTCCCCACCAACATGTGGAAGTCCTTCACCGACGCCAACATGCTGCAGGTCATCGTCATCGCCCTGTTCTTCGGCGGCGCCATCATGGCTGCCGGTGAGCGCGGCAAGCTGGCCCGGGATATCGTGTCCTCCTTCTACGCTGTCATTGAAAAGCTGATGGGCTTTATCATCAGCCTAGCCCCCATCGGCGTGTTCACCTACATGGCCTGGGTCGTTGCCACCCAGGGCTCCGAGATCCTGATCACCCTGCTGCTGGTCATCGTCTGCGCCTATCTGGGCTATATCGTCCACGCTGTGGTGGTATACTCCCTGTCCGCCAAGGTCTTTGCCGGCATGAGCCCCATCAAGTTCTTCAAGGGTGCCTTCGCCGCCATGATTTTCGCCTTCACCTCCACCTCCTCCGCGGCGACGCTCCCTGTCTCCAAGGAGTGTGCCCATGAGCTGGGTGCGGAAGACGATATCGCCTCCTTCGTTTTGCCTCTGGGCTCCACCATCAACATGGACGGCACCGCCATCTATCAGTGCGTGGCCACCGTGTTCATCGCCTCCTGCGCCGGGATGCATCTGACTCTCGGCCAGATGGTCGTCGTGGTAATCACCGCCACCCTGGCATCCATCGGCACCGCGGGCGTCTCCGGCGCCGGCATGATCATGCTGGCCATGGTGCTGGAAGCCCTGGGCATCCCCGTGGCCTATATCGGCCTGATCGTGGCTGTGGACCGGATCTTTGACATGGGCCGCACCTGCCTCAACGTCACCGGCGACATCGCCTGTTCCCTGTGCGTCACCAAGTGGGAATCCAAAAAACAGAAATAATCCGTTTTCAAGCAAGCGGCCGCCGAAAACGGTGGCCGCTTTTTCATGCGGAAAGCCGCATGATTTTCCCAAACTTCTCCAACGCTTTCCCCGGCATAACGCAGGAAATATTGTGGATACTATCTTTTGCCAGCAGACATAGAATTTAAACTGACAAAGGAGTTTTCAATATGAAGGCAACTGGAATCGTGCGGCGGATCGACGACCTTGGCCGGGTGGTCATCCCCAAGGAGATCCGCCGCACCATGCGCATCCGTGAGGGTGACCCATCACAGACAACATTGGCATGGTGGGAGCGATTCTGCTTTGGAATGCTGGCGCTGGAGAAGCGGATGGGATGGGGCGATACATAAAAATTTTGTGCCATCCAGGTCAAATAGAACTGGCCCGGCTCATGTAAAATTATACGAGCCGGGCCAGTTCCTCTGCCGCCGCTCCCTTGCGGCATAGTAATATGATAGCCCCAATTCTCTTGAGCCACGCAGTTCATGTGGGGCTTCTGTATATGAAAAAAGGGACCGCCGCGGAAAAGGCATTCCGCAGCGGCCTCTTTTTGTGTTCCTCTGTTTCTGTGGTCCGCCGTTACCAGCGGAATGCACAGCGGGTATTTTCAGGAAAGCCTATGTAGTAATCAGACAACGCCGATCTTGAAAATACCCATCGTAATACCATACAGCACGAAGGGGAATATGATCAGTGCGATGATCTTCAGTCCAAGGCCGCACTTGACCAGGTCCTTCATGGTAACCTCGCCGGTACCATAGGCGATGGCATTGGGCGGAGTTGCGGGAGGCAGCATAAAGGCGAAGTTGCAGGACAGCATGCAGGCGATCATCATGGCGAAGGGGTTTACGCCGACAGCTTCGCCCACGCCCACCAGTACCGGGATAAAGGCCGCCACGACCACTGCGTTGGTGGTCAGCTCGGTCAGCAGAGCGGTGGCAATACCAACGATGATGCAGATGACCACAGCGTTCATGCCGGCGAGGCCCTGGAGCATGTTGGCGACCCAGGCCGCGACGCCCGCGTCCTTGAAGGCGTTGCCCATGACCATGGAGCCGCCCAGCAGGATGTACGCATTCCAGGGGATGTCGTTGAAGCCGGTTTTCCAGTCGCAGACATATTCGCCCTTCTTGTAGTCCAGAGGAATTGCCATGACCAGGAAAGCGCCCAGCATTGCGACGGTCTCGTCAGAGGCGAAGGGGATCCACTTGCCCCAAACCAGGGAACGAGTGCACCAGAGGACGCAGCAGCAGAGGAATACGATGGCGGTCCACTTCTCGCCCTTGCTCATGGGGCCCAACTCCTGATACTGCTTGCGTGCGATGGAGATGTCCACAGGGGGCATCTTGTCGACCTTGAAGAACTTCACCATGTAGACCCACATCAGCGGCAGCAGGATGATGGTGAAGGGCAGGCCGATCTTCAACCAGTCCACAAAGTTGATCTCAATGCCGATGGTCTCCTGGATCAGACCGATACCAGTGGGGTTCGTGGTGGTGCCGATAGTGGTCGCCATGCCGCCGATGGTAGCGGCGTAAGGGATACTCAGCAGCATGGCCTTCTTCAGACCCTGGGCCTCATCGCCCAGGGTCTTGGCGATGGCCATCGCCACAGGCAGCATCATGACGGTGGCGGCGGTGTTGCTCATCCACATGGAGACGAAAGCCACAGCCAAGATGAATCCCAGAATCAGCGTCGTCGGCCGTTTGCCGATCTTGCTGACGATACCCAGGCTGATGCGCTTATGCAGATTGTGCTTGACCATGGAACCAGACAGGAAGCCCACGCCCACCAGCAGGAAGCAGGTCTGATACGCATAGTGGGTGAACAGCTTGATCTCGTTCTGTCCCTTGGCGCCGGTGATGCCCATAAGCGGGAACAGCAGGATCGGCAGCCAGGCCGTAAAGGGGATCGGCATAGCCTCGGTGATCCAGAACACCACCATCAGCACAGTCACCGCCAATACCCGCTGGCCGACAACGGTCAGGCCCTCGGGTGTAGGCATGAAGCCGATGATCAGCATCAGCAAAATACCCACGATGAAGCCGATTTTGCGAATTTTGTATTTGCCCATTTAGAATCCTCCTCCTAAAAGTTTATGCAAAATAATTAAGCAAAAAACATGCCAAATTACCGAGATGGGCCGCAAACTTTTTGTCCAAATTCCCCCTCTGTAATTTGGGATACTCACCAAATATTTGGCAGTGAATTCCCGATTTCGGAGGTTTCCTGTCAAAAAAAGGAAAAAATGTTGCGTAGCACGTTTCAGTGTTACGCAACATTCAGGCGGTCTCAACGATATATCCCGTATTTTTTCATCTTTCGCCACAGCGTCTGCCGGCTGTATCCCAGGCTGGCCGCCGCGTCCTCCACCCGGTCATGCTCCTTCAGCGCGGCTTTCACACGGTTCCTCTCCTCAGATTCCACCAGCTTCTGCATCTGATTCGCGTTGGGCTTTCGCTGGGTCATTTCAGAAACGACACTGTCCGCATCGGCGCCGTTTTGCAGAAGGATATAGACCCGCTCTGTAAAATTCTGAAGCTCCCTGACATTACCGTACCAGGGATAGCCCTGCATCCTGTGCAGCAGCCGCAGATACTGGTTTCTGATGTCCGGCGACTCGCCGCCAAGGCGGCGCAGCAGCCGCTCCCCGATCAGCTTGACATCGTCCTCCCGTTCCCGCAGCGGGGGGATCTCCAGATTCAGAACATTCAGGCGGTAATAGAGGTCCTCCCGAAAGCGGTTCTGCGCGATCTCCTGGAGCAGGTCCAGATTGGTGGCGCTGATAACCCGCACATCCACCGGGATCAGGCGGCTGCCGCCCACCCGGCGGATCTCCTTTTCCTGGAGGACGCGCAGCAGCTCCACCTGCGTCTCTTTGGAGATCTCGCCGATCTCATCCAGAAAGATCGTTCCACCGTGAGCCAGCTCAAACAGGCCCTCTTTCCCGTTTTTCGACGCGCCGGTGAAAGCCCCTGCCTCATAACCAAACAGCTCGCTCTCCAGCAGATTGGCGGCCACGGCAGTGCAGTTCACTGCCACAAAGGGGCCGTTGCATCGCTCACTGGCGTTGTGGATGCTCTGGGCAAACATCTCCTTGCCTGTTCCCGTCTCTCCGCAGATCAGCACGGATGCCTGAGAAAAAGCATAGCTTCTGGCCCGGTGGATCGTGTCCCTGATCACGCTGGAGGAGCCAAGAATGTCGGAAAATGTATATTTTGCCACCAGCCCCCTCTCATGGAGCTTCAGGCGGATCTTCTGTTCTGTGGTCTGGAGCTGCTTGACGTCCTGGAAGGTCGCCACCACGCCCCGGGTCTCCCCGTTCACCACGATAGGAATGCGGTTGGTGTTGGCCAAGGTCTTGTGGATCTGCATGATCTGGTTCAGCTGCGGCTCGCCGCTGCGCAGGACCTCAGGCAGCATCGTGTTCGGGAGGACCTCCTCGATATTCCGCCCGATGGCCTCCGCGGCCTGGACCCCCATGATCCGCTCCGCAACGGGATTCAGCACCTGGATCCGTCCCTGGTCGTCAATGGACATAATCGCGTCGTGGGTAAACTCCAGCACCGCCTGATACGTCTCCATCTGGGCCTGCAGGGTCCGCTGCTTGGCAGCTTCCTTCAATTCGACCTCCAGAAGCTGCTGGGCAGTCATACAGGCGCTGAGGATGGATTCCTCAGAGTTCTCCACGACCACGTGCTCCAGCCCCGCCTCCCTCGCCACCGGCGCGGTCCAGGCGCCGCCGATGCTCATGGCCGCACCGTCGTCCAGCGCTTTCTGCACGCAGGTATGGCAGTCCTCAAAGCTGCTGAACACATAATTCCGCGCCTGAAAGCCCAAAAAGTCGCATATCTCTATGATCTCATGGCTCAGGGGCCCATAGGAGAAAAACGCCACCAGACCGCCTGTTTGAAAATCGCATTTCTTCAGCATGATCAGGTAGTCCATGATGGAATTGTTGAGGTTCACCACCGGGACGTCGAAGGTCTTGGTCTCCTCGATGATCTGGGCGCAGCCCTTCCGGCTGATGATGACCTTCGCGCCTCTTTCATAAAGCTCTCTTGCACAGTCTATAATGGCGTTCCGGCCAAGGCCCACAGCAAAAACTTCGATGTTGTCCATCTTCTGCTTCAAAATGATCTTGTCTGCCTGCGCCGCAAGCTGCTCTGTGGGCGCGATCAGGCAGATATCGCTCACCTTCTTGATCTGAGTTGAGTCCCACCATTTGAACATATTTTCACTCCCTTGCCCATGCTGTGTCCAGTATACACTATTCCACCCGGCTTTTCATAGATGGATTTTTTCTCAATTAGATAAATATCCGGATAATTTTTCAAAAGCGTAAAAAGGAGGACCGAGGCCCTCCTTTTTGTGCTCAGAGAAAGCGCTTTTTATCTGTTTTGACGGGCTGCGCTATCCGCCTTTTCCGTCCCTTACCGGCAGGGAGCCTTATGATACAGGTGCGCCATGTGGCTGACGATGGGTGCGTGTACGTCCGCCTCGATCAGTTCGATGGCCTCGTGGAGGATATCGTTGTCGATCCCGGTCTCGATCCCCATCTCACTCATCATATTCAGCACGTCCTCCGTGGCCACATTGCCCGCGGCGCCGGGAGCGAAGGGGCAGCCGCCCAGGCCGCCTGCGGCGGACTCGAATTTGTGCACGCCCAGCTCCATACAGGCCAGCGTGTTGGCAAGGGCCAGCCCCCGGGTGTCGTGCAGGTGCATCACGAAGGTATCCGCACCGAACTCCTTGACCAGCGCGCTCATCAGCGCATGGGTCCGCGCCGGGTTGGACATGCCCACCGTATCGGCGATCATGATCTCCTGGCAGCCCAGCTCCAGGCCAAAGCGGGCCATCTCAGCCACCCGCTCTGTCCGGATCTCCTCCCCAAAGGGGCAGCCCAAGGCGGTCGCCAGCGCAAGGCGGAAGCGCATCTTGTCGCCATACTCCCCGATCAGGGCCTTGAACTGTTCCAGAGACTCCGCAGGGGTGCGCCGCACGTTGGCCAGATTGTGCTTTTCGCTGACGCTGATCACGTAGGTCAGCTCATCCACGCCGCACTCCAGCGCGGTCTCAACGCCGCGGGCGTTGGGCACCAGCGCCACGGAGCTGACGCCGTGTTCCTTCAGCGTCTCCTTCACCGCCAGCATCACGTCCTTCGCGTCGGCCATCTGGGGGATCGCCTTGGGGCTGACGAAGGACACCGCTTCAATCCGCTTGAAGCCGGCCTCCGCCAGCTTTTTGATGATCCGGACCTTGGCATCAAAGGGGATCAGGTCGTGGATGTTCTGGAATCCGTCCCGGGGGCAAACTTCAATCACTTCTACTTTTTCGGGCAGTTTCATAGCAATCTCCTTTTCTTTTTCCTGTTTTGTGTATACAGCAGATCGTTTCCATGTATTCAGACGGCCCCTCCTTGCCGGGAGGGCCCCGCTTCTAAAAAAGCGTCAGATGGCGCCCTCCGCTTTCAGCTCCTCCAGCTGCTGGGCGCTGACGCCGAAGATGTTTTCGTAGACCTCCTCGTTGTCCTGCCCAAGGGAGGGGGCGGGCCGGCGCAGACTCGGCATGCTGTCCATCAGCTTGACGGGGTTTCCGTTGATGCGCAGGTGGCCTGCGGTGGGATGGTCGCAGTTGAGGAACATCTCCCGGGCCTCCGCGATGTGCTGGTTGGCCATGACCGCTGCGATATCGTAGATCGGCGCCGCCGGGACGCCGGCTTCCAGCACCAAATTCACCGCTTCCTCTATGGTGTGGTCCTTCGCCCACGCCTCAATGATGACCTTCAGCTCCTCCTGTCTGTCCAAACGCTTCGACGGCGTGTCATACCGGGGATCGGAGGAAAGCTCCGGGCGCTGGAGGACCTGGCTGCAAAGGAGGGCAAAGAGCTTGTCATTCCCGCAGCCGATCACGAACTCGCCGTCCTTCGCTTTGAAGGAGTCATAAGGTGCGGCGGAGGGGTACCGGTTGCCCATCCGGGGCGGCTGCACGCCGTTCGCCAAATACCGCTGGGTGTTGGTCTCCAGGAAGGATACCAGGCCGTCCACCAGAGAGATATCCACCCGCTGGCCCTTGCCTGTGAGCTGTCTCGCATTCAGCGCCGCCAGAATACCGATGGTCAGGTTCAGGCCGCCCACCAGATCGCCGATGGCGCTGCCGGTCCGGATGGGACCGCCGCCGCATTCGCCCGTCAGGCTCATCAGACCACTCATGGCCTGAGCGATGATGTCATAGCCGGGGCGCTGATGCAGCGGGCCGTAGCTGCCGAAGCCGGACACCGCGCCGTAGATGATCCGAGGATTGATCTCCTTGAGCACATCGTAGCCAAGCCCCAGCTTGTCCATGACGCCCGGCCGGTAATTCTCCACAACCACGTCGGCCTGCTTTACCATCTCCATAAAAAGCTGCTTTCCTGCGGGCCGTTTCAGGTTTAATGTAACGCCCTTCTTGTTACGGTTAACGTTACAATAGTAGAGACTTTCCCCATTCTGAAACGGCGGAAACTTTCTTGTGTCATCTCCGCTGCCCGGGATCTCAATCTTGATGACCTCCGCTCCGAGGTCCGCCAGATACATCGTACAGTACGGACCCGCCATCACGCGGGTCAGATCCAGAACCCGGATGTTGCTCAGTGCCATTGCGTTTTCCATTGTGTCGGCCTCCTTAAAATAGCGAATATTTAATAACTGTCTGTTTTTTCAGAAACGGTTCGCCCTATATCCATCCAATACTCCGCATCAGGAGAGCCATACCGGTAACGGTAAACAGCGACACCAGATGTGTCATCACCACTGCGCCGCAGGCCAGCTCACCGTCGCCGCCCATCTGATCTGTGATCACGAACACATTGATGGCAGAGGGCATACCGCCCACCATTGCCAGGACCACGGTCTGCACCGTCGTCAGTCCAGCCATCATCGCCATAACAACCCAAATCGCCGGCATCAGCAGCAGCTTGATGCTGCTGATCTTCAGCAGGAGCCGGAAATCTCTGCGCACAGTGTCCATCCGGAGACTGGCTCCCACCACCAGCAGCGCCATGATGCTGGTGCCTGAACGGAAGTATTCCAGCGTTTTTGTAACGAGGTGCGGAAGCGGGATCTCCAGCAGTGCAAAGGGTATACCCGCCAGAAGCGCCAGGATCATGGGGTTTTTCAGGATATCCAGCAGGATTTTGGAGATATGCACGCTCCCGCGGCCTTCCTTGACGCTCATCAGGATCGCGCCCTGAATGTTGTAAAGCGGCATGAGCAGCGCCAGGATCATCGCCGTCTCCGGCACCACGCCGCCGTAGATATCCTGCAGCAGCGCGACGCCCATATAGACGAAATTTCCTCGGAAGCAGGCGTGGGAAAAGGCGCTCTGCTTCCTTTTATCCTTGCAGAGCAGGTTACCGCTCAGCCAAGCCAGCAGAAACTGCACCACACTGCCTATACCGATCACGCATAGGAAAGGAAGGGAAAAGGCGGCTTTGATATCCGTGCCGGAGATATCCAGGAACAGCTTTGCAGGCAGAAAGATGTAGTAGATCAGCTTGATGCTCCGCTTCACATAGTCATCGGTGAAAAGACCCTTTTGCCGGATCGCGCAGCCTGCCCCGATGACCAGAAATATCGGCAAAATCAGGTTCGCGCTGAACAATAAATTCTGTAAAAACATGTCGTACTTCCTCTCTATGTCAAATCTTTATAGCAAAAAATGTGCCAAATATGTGTCAATTGTGGTCGGATCTGTGTGGCAAATTTATTGGCACATAATTTGCTAGAATACCTTTTCAAAGCTAACTGGCCGCTGCCAGGAAATCCACATATGAAAGGAAGCTGTATAACATGGAAAATGAGAGAGGTTTGCTGGAGGGCATCGTGGTCCTGGATCTGACCCGCGTGCTGGCTGGTCCGTACTGCGGTGCGCTGATGGCTGACATGGGCGCCACGGTTATCAAGGTGGAAAACCCCAAGGGCGGCGACGACAGCCGCAGCATGGGTCCCTTCATCAACGACAACAGCGTGTATTTCGCAAACTTCAACCGCAGCAAGACCGGCTGCACCCTGAACCTGAAAGAGCCTGAGGCCAAGGAGATCTTCAAGGAGATGGTGAAAAAGGCGGATGTTGTCATTGAGAACTACCGCCCCGGCACCATGGAGAAGCTGGGCCTCGGCTACGACGTGCTCAAAGAGGTCAACCCTGCGATCATCTATGGCGCGGTGTCCGGCTTCGGCCATACCGGCCCCCTGAGCAAGCGGGCAGGCTATGACATTGTCGGTCAGGCCATGGGCGGCCTGATGAGTACCACCGGTTGGCCCGGCGGAAAACCCACCCGCGTGGGCACGCCCATGGGCGACGTTCTGGGCGGCCTGAACCTGACCATCGGCG
This sequence comes from uncultured Dysosmobacter sp., assembly GCF_947631635.1. Classification (GTDB taxonomy): domain Bacteria; phylum Bacillota; class Clostridia; order Oscillospirales; family Oscillospiraceae; genus Oscillibacter. The sequence goes on along the minus strand of NZ_CANRMB010000005.1, from coordinate 18,331 downwards.
TGCTGGCCGCTCTGGTGAACCGCCAGAAGACAGGGTTAGGGGAAAAGGTGGACGTGGCCCTGGTGGACTCCGTGGCCTCCGCCATGGAGAATATCACCATGATCTACCAGTCCACCGGCCGTCTCCCCCAGCGCATCGGCAACCGCTATGAGTCCACCTATCCCTACGATGCCTTCCCCACCAAGGACGGCGATGTGATCGTGGCCACCGGCAACAACAAGCTCTTCGGCATCCTGTGCGACGTGATGGAGCAGCCGGAGCTAAAGGAAGATCCCCGCTTCCTGACGGTGAAAGACCGCGTCGCCAACCATGAGGTGCTGCGTGAGATCGTCTCCGCTTGGACGGAGCAGCACACCATCAACGAGGTGGACCAGCTGCTCAACGGTGCCGGCTGCCCCGCAAGCCCCGTGAACACCATCGACCGCATGGTAGTGGACCCCCAGATCGCCGGCGCCAGAGACATGTTCCCCGAGATCGACCAGCCCGGCATCGGCAAGCTGCACATCACCGCGATGCCCCAGAAGCTGACCCGCACCAAGTCCTATCCCCGCAAGGCTGCGCCGCTGCTGGGCGAGGATAACGTTGAGATCTACAAGACCATGCTGGGCTTTGACGAGGCCAAGCTGGCGGAACTGAAAGAGAAGGGCGTTATCTGATCCATCGGAGAAGCCTGGGTCTCTTGGAAAATACAGTGCAATATCTGTCCCGGCGGCCCGGCAGTCCCTGAACAGCCCTGCCGCAGATACCCACTGCGGCGGACTGGCAAGGTTCCTGCGGCGTCCTTGTTTTTTACGCCGCAAATACACATGATAGGAGATGGATCATGTTTTCCAAAGAAGAACTTTTGCGGCATTACGAGACCATGGTCAAAATCCGCAAATTTGAGCTTGAGGCAAAACGCGCGCGTGAATCCGGGGACATTCTGGGAAATGTCCACCTTTACATTGGGGAGGAGGCCGTTGCCACCGGCGTCTGTGCCTGCCTGTCCCTCCACGACCGCATTGAAAGCACCCATCGCGGACACGGGCACACCATCGCCAAGGGTGCCGACCTGCGCCCCATGATGGCAGAGCTGTACGGCAAGGCCACCGGCTGCTGCAAAGGCAAGGGTGGGTCGCAGCACATCGCGGATTTTCAGGTGGGGATGCTGGGAGCCAACGGGATCGTCGGCGGAGGCTTCGGTTTGGCCGTGGGCGCCGCTCTGGCCGCCCGCTTCCAGAATTCCGATGCGATCTCCGTCGTGTTTTTCGGAGACGGCGCCATCAACCGCGGTCCCTTCCACGAGTCCGCCAACATGGCCGCGGCTTGGCACCTGCCGGTGATCTTCGTGTGCGAAAACAATGGGATTGCCTGCAGTACGCAGCATGCCACAGGCGGTCAGCAGGCTGTGCTGAACCTCTCCAAGCGGGCGGACTCCTACGACATGACCAGCTATGTGGTCAATGGCAACGACTTTTTCGCAGTCCAGGCCGCCATGGAAAAGCTGGTGCAGCGAGCCAGAAACGGCGAGGGGAACCGCTGCGGCTTCTTGGAATGCCAGACTCATCGCGCGCTGGGGCATAACGTAGGCGACTCGCAGCCCTATCGGGACGCCGAAGCCGCGTGGGCCAGGCTGGAGGCGGACGATCCCATCCAGAACTTTGAGCGGCGCTGTCTGACGGACGGTGTGCTGACCAGAGAGGATTTTGATATGGTGAGCGCCCATGTGGATTCCCTGATCGAGGACGCCCGCCGGTTCGCTGTGGAGAGTCCGTATCCCGAGCCGGATGAACTCTACGCGGACCTGTACGACTGAGGAGGTGGGTTCCATGCAGAAGAAAAGCTATAAGGATGCTACCCTGGAGGCGTTGGCCGAGGAAATGGGCCGGGATCCCTCTGTATTCGTCATGGCTGAAGACCTTCATGGCCGCGGCGGCGGACTGAGCCACTATCTTGGATTGAAGGAGCTTTTGAACGGAGACACCAGCCACATGCTGGATACGCCCATCTCTGAGACCGCCATCGTCTCCAGCGCAGTGGGCGCCGCCCTTTCAGGCATGCGGCCTGTCATTGATATGCGGTTTTCCAACTGCCTTCCCGCCTGTATGGACGAACTTGTGAATCAGGCCGCCAAGTCGCGCTACATGTTCGGCGGCCAGGGGAAGGTGTCCATGGTGGTCCGCTGCCCGGACGGGATCGTGAAAATGCAGGGTGCCCATCACACAGACTGTCTGGAGGCGTGGTTCGCCCATATTCCGGGTCTGCAGGTGGTGGTCCCCTCCTGCCCCGCCGAAGGAAAGGGTCTCCTGAAGACCGCCATCCGAAATGACAACCCTGTGATCTTTCTGGAGCATAAAACCCTGTTCAAAACAGAGGGCGACGTGCCGGAGGGGGATTATACGATCCCCTTTGGAAAAGCACGCATTGCCCGGGAGGGCCGGGATGTGACTCTGGTCGTCTATGGCGTCATGGTGAACCGCGCGCTGGAAGCGGCGGAGGTCCTGGCCGCCAAGGGGATCGATGCGGAGGTCCTGGACCTTCGGACATTGACCCCTCTGGACAAGGAGACGATTCTGGCTTCTGTTCGGAAGACCGGCAGAGCGGTCGTGGCCCACGAGGCCGTTCGGCACGGCGGCTTCGGCGGGGAGCTTTCCGCCACCATTTCCGAAGAAGCCTTCTCCTCCCTAAAGTCCCCCGTGGTCCGGATCGGCGCTCCCTTTGTCCCCATTCCCGTAAGTCCCCATCTGGAGGATCAGTGCCGTGTGCTGCCGCAGAATATCGTTCAAGCCGTCTGCCAGATGATGGCATGATCCGGGGACCCGTCATCTGCTTCTGATCAGCGCAGGCCCCTGCCCTCTTCTGTTGAGGGCGGGGGCCGCAGCGTGTCGAAAAGACTTTTCGACACGCTGAACCGTCTTTTTATATCCATTCTTCATAAAACGGTCGATTCGTTTTATGGGGACGGCAAGACGCGGCCCGGCGGTGCAGCTGCCAAGCGTGTTGTCAATACATCTCCTGGCGCCACAGGCGCTGCGGCGCGCAATGCTGCAATGTCGAATTTGGATGGCGCTGCTTCCACCGCGGGAACAGCCTCCAAAAGGAACTGTTCTTTACGGCAATAGAACTGGTTCATCATTGTCGTTCCTTCCTTTCAGCAATTCTATACAAAAGAATATCGGCGGAAGTCAAGGCGACTCCTTTCAGGGGCCGCCTTGAAAAGGCCCTATAGGGGCATAAGTACGGCCAGCGTCTAAAAGACGCTGGCCGTACTATGTTCGGGCCATTGTGGGCCGGTTGCCCCGCTTGCCCCATAAAAGGGTTTTCGTATTCCTGGGGGCTTACCTTATCTTTTATCTGATCCTGTTTCTCTTGCTCCTGGATATACTTCCTCTGGGGCGACTCCTACCACCTGTGGAGTAAGGCCCCGGTTTGAGCCGCTTTTGCGGCGAGTTTGCGAGAGGGGCCGGAGGCGTCAACAGGGCTCCCGCCGAAGCCCGGCGTCAGCGGGTCCGATAGGAAGAGGATGCCCGGCAATGGGCGTGAACTTCGCCGCTTGCGGTAAAGCGAAGAATACAGCGCGGAGATTGTCTATGGACGGGCTCATGGCGCTGGACCGTCCCGCACCCGCGCAGACACAAATGCATCACAGCTCACGCCGCCCAGGCCGCGTCTGTGGGGGCTGCCGGTCCCGGTGTTCCTGGCGGTGTTGTGGCTGGCGTGATACAGCTTGGGCGCGATCTGGAACGATCTCAGCGCCCTGCTCTCGTGGCCGACGGTACTATACGCCCCGGACACGGCCACCGCAAAGTCCTCAAACGGGAGGGGGAAAAAATTGCCCCGGGCCAGAAGGAGGATGGCCATGAGAAACAAGGGCCAATCCTGTCCATGTGAATAAACGGATCAAAACAGAGGAAACTATTTCCACAGGAAGGAGTGGCAGCCCATTGGAGATCCATGTCAGAGATGAAAACAAACTTGTGGAGGTCTGGCTCACCAACGCTGAAAGGCGGGACGAGTCTGTGCGGGAAAAGCTGAAGCCGCTGTACCGGGCGTACAGGCAAAAGAATTATCTGGTGGCGGTGTTTCAGTCCGGCAGCCAAAATCTGGCCGACGCCACCAGTGATCTGTTGTGCTATGACCGCAATCGCATCGCCCAGACGGAAGTGGAGCAGGAGCGGCAGACAGGCGTGGTTCTGGGGACGTAAGTGCATTTGATATCTGACAGAACAAGAGACCAACCGTGGGCAGCAGCGCTGATGGCCGCGGCCGCCTTGCCCGCGGATCACATAAAGAAAAATCCAGTTGCTATTGGCCCTGTTGCGTGATACAATATTATCTGAAATTATATGTAAAATACAAAGCCAAAGTGGATAGAAAAGGAGGGCTGACTTTGGACAAGGGAATTGGAAAAACAGGTGAGATCCTGCTTTACGACAGCGGCAACAGCAAGGAATTTGTCAGCGTCATCTTCAAGGATGAAAATTTGGGGCTGACACAGAAAGCCATGGGAGAGCTGTTCGATGTGAATACCTCCGCCATCTCCAAGCATCTGCAAAATATCTATGAGGAGGAAGAACTCAGCCGGGATGCAACTGTTTCCAAAATGGAAACAGTTCAAAATGAGGGCGGACGCAGCGTGAAGCGCACGCCTAGACCGCGAAATACTTAAAGGGTGTGGCCGATGATTGAAAAATTTGATATCGCGGGCTATGCCCGTATCTCGGTGGACGAGGAGCTGGACCGGGACAACACCTCCATTGAAAACCAAAAAGCCATCATTCAGGATTTTATAAAACAAAAATTCCCGGACAGCACCCTGACCTTCTACGAGGACCGGGACCGCTCCGGCTACACCTTTGAGCAGCGGGAGGGCTATCAGTCCATGCGCCGGGAGCTGATGAGCCATCAGAAAGACATCCTCATCGTCAAGGACTTCTCCCGGTTCTCCCGCCGCAACAGCCGGGGGCTGGTGGAGCTGGAGGATCTAAGGGACGCTGGGGTGCGGATCATCTCCATCGGCGACGGCATCGACTTCCCCAACGACGACGACTGGCTGAAGATTCAGTTCCAGTTCCTCATCAACGAGATGCCTGTCACCGACACCAGCAAAAAGGTGAAGTCCGTCATCAAGCGCCGCCAGCAGGACGGCAGGTGGATCTGCGCCGCTCCCTACGGGTACATTGTCAACAAGCGGCAGGAATTTGAGATCGTCCCCACTGAGGCGGAGGTGGTGCGGGAAATTTTCCGGCTGTACATCGACGGCTGGGGCTATAAGAAAATTGCGGGCTATCTCACCGGCCAGGGCATCCCCACCCCCCGTATGGCGGAGCGGCAGCGGAAGGAAGCCGCCGGGGAGGACTGCAAGCGCCGGGCAAAGCCTGTCTGGGCCATCGTCACCGTCCAGGGCATCCTGGACAACGACTTTTATATTGGCACCCTGCGGCAGGGCAAATATACCCGGAAGAAGATCAACGGCAAGGACATGAAACGGGACGCGCTGGAGCACATCGTCATTGAGCGCCATCACCAGCCCATCATCGACTACCGCACCTTCGCCACAGCGAAGGCGCTGCGGGAGAGCCGCTCCACCGCCCACTACCGGGGGCAGAAAAAGTACGACAACGTCTACTCCGGCTTTCTGGAGTGCGGCGACTGCGGTTCCCCCATGTTCGCCATGAGCCGGGCCGACCTGCGGGACGCCTACCGCTGCGGGGAGTACCACCGCCGGGGGCTGAAGGGCTGCACCAGCCACCACATCCGGGTGGACAAGCTGGACGAGCTGCTGAAAATCTACGTCCGCAAGGTGAAGGACAACTCCGCCGCCATGCTGGACCGGCTCAACGCCGACCTGGCGCGGGAGACCGAGGACATCAGGGAGACAGAGCAGAGCGCCGCCAATCTGGAGGCGGTGCTGGCGGACTTGCAGGAGGAGCTGAAAGCCACCAAGCGCCAGCGGGTGCGGGACATTATGAAGCACCCGGAGCGGGAGACTATTCTGGAGGAGACCTACGACGAGCTGGAAAACGACCTGCTCCGCCGGATCGAGGGCCTGCAAAACCAGATTCAAATGACCTTGGACAAGCGCAGCACTATCATCCGGGTAAACCGTGCCGCCAAGACGGCCATGGAGGTCTTTGACGATATTCTGAACAAGCCCAAGCTGGACCGGAACGACCTCCAGCTCATCATTGAGAAGATCAAGGTCTATGAGGATCACCTGGAAATCCAGCTGAAGGCCGACATCGACAGCATCCTCCGGTGCGGCGGCCTGTCCCAAGCGGATGAGGCCGTGGCAGCCATGGCACCCGTCTCCATTCCTCTGGAGGCGCCGAGAAAACGGACAGGCGCGGAGGCCCGTCCCTACGAGATCCAGATCATCCAGGAGAGCGACCGCCGCCGGAGCAAAGTTTTCACTGTCAAAGTTATCAGCAACGGCGACCCCCTGGAGATCTACACCAGCCGCGACGGGGAGGTCATCTTTAAAAAATATTCCCTGTTGGGCGGCGTGGAGGATTTCGCGGGACAGCTCTGCGAGACCATGAGCCGCTCCACCGGCAGCATCTGCGCCGTCACGGACCGGGACACGGTGATCGCCGTGGCGGGCGGCGGCAAGCGGGAGCTGATGGGCAAGCGCATCACCCCGGAGCTGGAACAGATCATGGAGAGCCGCCGCATCTATCAGTACACCGGCGACGGCCAGCCCATTCCCGTCACAGACAGCAGTGACAAACTGACCACTAACGTGGCCGCCCCCATCCTCTCCGAGGGCGATCTGCTGGGCCTGGTGCTGTTTATCGGCACGACCCCCGGCCTTGCCACCGGAGACGCGGAATACAAGCTAGCCCAGACCATCGCCGCCTTTTTAGGCCGGCACATGGAGGGCTGACCGGCGCTTCACGCGGACGTCCTGCACGGGCGTCCGCTTTTTTTCGCATAGCCGCGTCTCCGCCGCCGTATGCTGGAAGCGGAGGTGTCACCATGACAGACTGTCTGAAAACCATCGATGAATTTCTCTGGGGACCCGGCACTCTGACCCTGCTGCTGGGCACCGGCATTTTTTTGACGATCCGCACCCGCTTTCTCCCCTGGCGGAACCTGGGGTACGCCCTGCGGAGCGTCCTCAGCCGGGATGCCCGGCAGGCGGGTCGGGGCGAGATTTCCCCCTTTTCCGCCCTGATGACGGCCCTGGCCGCCACCATCGGCACCGGCAATATCGTGGGTGTGGCCACAGCCCTGGTGGCCGGCGGTCCCGGCGCGCTGGTATGGATGGAACTCTCCGCCCTCTTCGGCATGGCATCCAAATTTTCCGAATGTATGCTGGCGGTGAAATTCCGGCGCAGGGACCGGCGGGGCCAGTGGTCCGGCGGTCCCATGTACGTCATGCGGGACGGCCTGGGGCTGGGGCGGCTGGGCGCCGCCATGGGCGGCCTGTTCGCCTTTTTCGCCGTCTGTGCCTCCTTTGGCATCGGCGGCATGACCCAGTCCAACGCCATCTCCGGCGCTCTGCGCGGCGTGTCCGCCGTCTCTCCCAAGGTCATCGGCCTGGTGGTGGCCGGACTGTCCCTTCTGGTCATTCTGGGCGGCATCCGCGGCATCTCCCGGGTCTCCACCGCCGTGGTGCCCGCCATGGCGGTGTTTTACCTGCTCTCCGGCCTCGCCGTGATCCTGGGCAATTGGGAAAATCTGCCCGCCGGGATCGCGTCCATCCTCCGCTGCGCCTTCTCCTCCCGCGCCATGGCGGGCGGCGCGGCAGGAACCGTGACCGCCTCCATGCTGGACGCCGCCCGCTGGGGCATCGCCCGGGGCGTGTTCTCCAACGAGGCGGGCATGGGTTCCGCCGCGATCTCCGCCGCCTCCGCCAGCGGCAGTCCTGTCCGGCAGGGATACATCAACATGACCGGCACCTTTTTCGACACCATGGTGATCTGTACGGTGACGGGCCTTGCCATCTGCTCCTCCGGCGTGCTGGGCACGCTGGACGCCGCCGGGGCCCCGGTGGATGGCGCGGCTCTGACCATCCTGGCCTTCCGCACGGTGCTGGGACCTCTGGGCGGCGGCTTTGTCAGCATCTCCGTCGTTCTCTTCGCCTTTTCCTCCATCCTGGGCTGGGAGTACCAGGGAGAAACCGCCTTTACATACCTGTTCGGCTCCCGGTGTCTGCCAGTCTACCGCGTTCTGTTCATCCTGGCGGTGTTCTGGGGCGCTGTGGAACAGCTGGATGTGGTGTTCCGCCTGTCCGACATCTGCAACGCGCTGATGTGCCTCCCCAACCTGCTGTCCCTCCTGCTCCTCTCCGGCACCGTGGCCCATGACATCCGGGCCTTTCAGGGGCAGGTCGCCCGCTCCCGGCGGCGGGTCTCGCCGCCGGTCTTTCCGGGATTTTTCCGCCCAAAGGCACAAAATTCAAGTCGAAAATCGTAAAATTTCTGTGACGGAGTTGCATTTTCTCATTTTAATGGTATGATAAGTTCTGTTCAGAAATTTTTAGCAAAGGACTTGATCATATGACAAAAATCGATATCGTCTCCGGCTTTTTAGGCGCCGGCAAGACCACCCTCATCAAAAAGCTTCTGGCGGAGGCCTATCCCGGTGAAAAGCTGGTGCTCATCGAAAATGAGTTCGGTGAGATCAGCATCGACGGCGGTTTCCTGAAGGAATCCGGCGTCCAGATCTCCGAGATGTCCTCCGGCTGCATCTGCTGCTCCCTGGTGGGCGACTTCAACAAGGCCCTGAAGGAAGTGACGGCGCAGTTCCACCCCGACCGCATTCTCATCGAGCCCTCCGGCGTGGGCAAGCTGTCCGACGTGATCGTGGCGGTGGAGAACACTGTGGCCGACGTGCAGGACATGAAGCTGAACAGCTTCGTCACCGTGGCGGACGCCACCAAGGTGAAGGTCTACATGAAGAACTTCGGGGAGTTCTACAACAACCAGATCGAATCCGCCGGCACTATCATCCTCTCCCGCACCCAGAAGCTGACGGAGGAGAAGCTGGAGGCCGCCGTGGCCATGCTGCGGGAGAAGAACCCCGGCGCCGCCATCCTGACCACTCCCTGGGACCAGCTGGACGGCAAGGTCATCCTCTCCGCCATTGAAAAGGTGTCTTTGGCCGACGAGCTGCTGGCCAAAATGCGGGCGGAGCACGAGGCCGAAGAGGCGGAGCACACCCACCACCATCATGACCATGAGGAACATGAGCACCACCATGATCATGGGGAACATGAACACGATGAACACGGGCATCACCACGATCATGAGGAGCACGAGCACCATCATGACCACGACCACGATCATGAGTGCGATGACCCCAACTGCTCCTGCCACCATCACCACCATCACGCCGACGAGGTGTTCACCTCCTGGGGCAGGGAGACCCCCAAGACCTTCTCCCAGGCGGATATCCAGCGCATCCTGACCGCTCTGGACTCCGGCGAATACGGCAAGATCCTGCGGGCCAAGGGCATCGTGGGCGGCGAAAACGGCGCGTGGATCGAGTTCGACTACGTGCCCGAGGAGCATGACATCCGCACCGGCCATCCCGACTACACCGGCCGCCTGTGCGTCATCGGCGCGGAGCTGAAGGAAGACAAGCTGGCGGAGCTGTTCGGCCTGTGATACCTTTCTTGAGAAAAAGCGTATCAAAAGAATTTTAGCGCGCTGCGGAGGCTGCCGTTCCCTTCAGATCCTATGCCCGGCAACGGACACAGTCCTTTGAGAACGCCTCCATAAGCTGGAAAGGAAACGAACTTTACGATGGCTGATATTCCTGTATATCTGATCGCCGGGTTTCTGGATTCCGGCAAGACCGATTTTATCAACGGCATCCTGGAGGACGGCTTTGCCCGGCAGGACAAGACGCTCCTCATCTGCTGCGAGGAGGGCGAGCTGGAATATGAGAAAAATGCCCTGGACAATGTAAGCGTCGTCACTGTTGACGAGGAAGAGGACCTGAAATGCTCCCAGCTCAAGGCGTGGGAAGCGCAGTACCATCCCAAGCAGGTCCTCATCGAATACAACGGCATGTGGCAGATGGAACGCCTTTACAGGGAGGTCCTGCCCGCCAACTGGGTGCTGTACCAGATCATGACCTTCGTCCAGGCCTCCACCTTCGACGTGTACGCCAAGAACATGGGCCAGCTGATGATGGAGAAGATCACCAACGCGGACATGCTGGTGTTCAACCGCTGCACGCCGGAGCTGCGGGATTCCCTGCGGAAGCGGAACCTGCGGATGGTGAACCGCCGGGCGGACATCTATCTGGAAAACGTGGACGGCACCAGCGAGGATTACCTCACCGGCGACGAGTGCCCCTTTGACCTGGACCAGGAGATCATCGACATCCCTGACGACGACTTCGGCGTCTGGTATGTGGATGTGATGGACCACCCGGACCGTTGGGCGGGCAAAACGGTGCATATGAAGCTCATCATGTGCCACTCCAAAAAGTACCCCGGCATCCACTGCCCCGGCCGGTTCGCCATGGTGTGCTGCGAGAACGACGTGCAGTTCCTGGGGCTGATCGCCAAGGGCATGAACCTAAACCAATATCAGAACCGGGACTGGATCGAGGTCACCGCCCGGATGGCTGTGGAGAAGCACAAGGCCTACAACGGCAAGGGGCCGGTGATGCATGTCATCTCCATCGCGCCCTGTGAGAAGCCCGCCCAGGAAGTGGTCACGTTCTAAGCGGTCTGTTCTCGCTTTGCGGCGCCCCGCTTCCGGCGGCGGAGCACGTCGAATTCTTTTACCATTTGTAATCTTTTACAGAAAAATGCCCCTCTGTTTTCAAACAGAGGGGCATTTTGTCAAAATGATGTGCCTGGGGCCCAGGGGTTCCGGCAGGAAAGCATAGCACAGCCCCGGCAAAAATGCCCCCATGAGCCGTAGCGTCTCCGCTGTTCTTGCATTTTCCGCCAAAATCCATATAATAGAGGTATTCTTTGTATTTTTTCGGAAAGGACCTGCCGCCTTTGAAGATTCATAAACGATTTCCCAAATACCGCCTGTCCCTGCCGCTGACGCTGTTGGCGGCGGTGCTGCTGGCAGGCGCCATTACCCTGCTGGCCCTGTGGTGCCAGCCCAACGCCCTGCGGACCGTGCTGGCCCATCTCAAGGCCCAGCCCCTGCTGATCGTGCTGAACGCTATGCCCATCGGCCTGCTGCTGCTGGTATGCACCTGCCTGTTCCGCAATGTGTTTTGGGGGGCGGCGCTGGTGAATCTGGCCGTGTGCGGCCTGTCCATCGCCAACCGCATCAAGATCGAGGTCCGGGACGAGCCGGTGTTTCCCCGGGACCTTGGCCTCCTGAAGGAGGTGGGCAGCGCCATGGGGAGCTATGACATCCACTTCCCCATCAAGGTCATCGCCGTGGTGGTGCTGGTCACCTTTCTGCTGCTGGTCCTGGGCGTGTTTGTCGGGTGCCGGCCATTCCCTGTGGAAAAGCTGCGGGGCTGGCTGGGCAGTCTGCTGGGGGCCGCCGCCAGCCTGGGCGTGCTGGCGGCCCTGATCCTGACCGTGTACGCCTCCAATGACCTGTACAATTCCTTCCGGGTGTCCAACGCCTACTATATCCCCTCGGTGTTCAACGAGCTGGGCTTCCCCTACTGCTTCTGCCACCAGTTCACCACCTATCCCATCGACAGGCCGGAGGGCTTCAGCAAGGCGGAGGCCGCCGCCTGGGAGACCGGCGGCCAAGCCGGGCAGGGCAAGCCGGTCCATGTCATCATGGTGATGAACGAGGCCTTCTCCGACATCACAGACGGTCCAGCCTTTGCCTTTGACGAGAGCAATGATCCCCTGTCCAGCCTCCACGCCCTGCAAAACGATCCCCACGCCCTCTCCGGCCACATCGTGGTGCCCGGCTTTGCGGGAGGCACCGCCAACACGGAGTTCGACGTGCTGACGGGCATGCAGACCAACGCCCTCTCCGCCGCTACCACCTCCGCCTTCCGGGTGGTGAACCGGGACCTGGACAGTCTGTTCCGGGTGTTCGGCGGCGACGGATACCACACCTCCTTCTTCCACCCCGGCGACGACTGGTTCTACAACCGGGAGAATGTGTACCGCTGGTTCGGCGCGGAGGAGACCGTGTTTGCGGATGAGATGGAATCCCTCCAATACAAGGGCCGCTGGGTGACGGACGACTATATGGCGGATTTTATCGAGGGCAAATTCGAGGAGGCCCTGGCCCAGGGCCAGCCGCTGTTCAACTACACCACCACCATTCAGAACCACATGTCCTACACCCCGGACAAATACGGCGAGGGATACGATTTCCCCGACGTACCGCTGACAGCGGCAGTCACAGAACAGGTGGAGATCCTGCTCAAGGTCTATGTGGAGGGCGTCCGGGACGCCGACGCCATGCTGGGCCGCCTGCGGGATTACTTCGCCGCCCAGGAGGAGCCGGTGGTGCTGGTGTTTTTCGGGGACCATCTGCCCTATCTGGGGGACAACCAGCTGGGCTACCGGGAGCTGGGCATGACGGAGGACCGGGCCTGGGACGCCCTGACCTCCTATGAGACGCCCTATGTGATCTGGGCCAACGACGCCGCCGCGGAAACCCTGGACTGGGAGTCCGCTGTAAAGGCGCTGGACCTGCCGGAAAACGATCCCATCTCCGCCGCCTTCCTGGGGGCCGCGGTGCTGGAGCTGACGGGCCGCGCCGGAGAGAGCCCCTGGTTCGACTTCCTGAATGAGCTGCGGCGGACAGCCCCGGTGGTGCAGAAGAACGCCTGCCTGCTGCCGGATGCCGGCCTGTGCTTCTTGGATGAGCTGGAAAAGGACAGCCGGGGGCAGAGCCTGCTGGAAAGCCTGCCGAAATGGCGGAAATGGAGCTACTACAAGCTGCGGTATAAGGAAGTGGCGTGATGAAGAGCCGGAAAATCGCCCTGTGCGGCATGCTGTCCGCCCTGGCGGTGGTGGTCCTGCTGTTGGGAGGCGCCATCGGCATCGGCACCTTTGCCGCGCCGGTGCTGGCCATGGCGGTCCTGCTCCCGGTGCTGGAGGAATACGGCGCCAGGGCCGCAGCCACGGCCTTCTGCACGGTGTCCCTTCTGGCCCTGCTGCTGGTGCCGGACCGGGAGCTGGCGCTGGTATATATCGGGTTCGGATGGTATCCCCTCCTGCGCCCCCATGTGGCCCGCATGCCCTCCCGGCTTCTGCGGCTGGCCGTCAGGCTGGCGGTCTGCAACGGGGTCATCGCGGCGCTGTACGGCCTGCTCCTGCGCCTGCTGGGGCTGACGGCGGACCTGATGGAGGCGTCCCGGCTGATGAACGCGGCCCTGCTGGTCATGGGGAATCTGGTATTCTTATTGCTGGACCTGGTGCTGGCCCGGCTGACGAACCTGTGGCGGCGGAAGCTGCGGAGGCGGTTCTTTTCGTGAGACAGCTCTTCGCGGAAGCGGTACTGGATGCTCGTGCATAGATGGGGGATATCATGAGCATTTCATCCATGAACGCAGGCGGCACAATCGCCCACAGCGGACACCGGTTCATTGAAAAAACGCTGTAAAACATTGTTTTGGGGCGGTCCCGATACCATGCCGCACTTAACTGCAAAAAAGTCTCCTGTCTGCGATGCAGACAGGAGACTTTTTTAAGGCTTTTCCCCATGAAAATGCTTCCAGACCGCCTCTGCCGCAGGGCGGGGCACCACGGCGGACAGGGCCTCCACATCCGCCTCTTTGATCGCCCTGATGGTGCCGAAGTGCTTCCGCAGGTCCGCCCGGCGCTTGGGTCCCACACCGGGGATATCATCCAGGGCGGACTTCATGGCGCTTTTGGTGTGGCTCTCATGGTGGTAGGTGATGGCGAAACGGTGGGTCTCCTCCTGGATCTGCCCGATGAGGGAGAACACCGCCTGGTTGTTCACGATGCCGATCTCCTGCCCCTCCGGCGTCACCAGGGCGCGGGTGCGATGGCGGTCATCCTTCACCATGCCGAAGATGGGCACCTGTACGCCGAACTCCCTTGCCACCGCCAGGGCGGCGTTGGCGTGGGTCACGCCGCCGTCGATGAGGAACACATCCGGCAGGGGCAGGAACTTCTCGTCCCCGTCGGCGGCCCGCTGGAGGCGGCGGCGCAGCACCTCCTGCATGGAGGCATAGTCGTCGGGATGGCCCTCCAGCTCCTTGATGCGGAAGCGGCGGTAGGCGCTCTTCAGAGGCCGTGTGCCGCTGTACACCACCATGGAGGCCACGATGTCGCTCTTGCCGGTGTTGGAGATGTCGAAGGACTCCATCCGCTTGGGCGGGGCGGGCAGGTCCAGCATTTTGCCCAGCAGCTCCAGCGTGTGGGCGGTGCGCTCCTCGGTGGTGGTGGCCCGCTCCGCCTCCTCAGCGGCGTTCCTGCGGGCCATGTCCCGCAGGTCCGCTTTCTCCCCCCGCTGGGGCACATGGACCCAGACCTTGTGTCCCGCCCGCTTGGTGAGGACCTCCGCAAGGTTCCCGCAGTACCCCTCCGTCTCGGTGGGCAGCAGGATCTCATGGGGTAGGATGGCCCGGGGCAGGTAATACTGGGCCGTCAGGGCCGCCAGCATCTCCGCCTCCGTCTCCTCGATGGGGGCGGTGAACAGCTCCGTCTCCCGGCCCGCCAGATTGCCGTTCTCCATGTGCAGGATGGCATAGCAGCACTTTCCGGCCCCCCGGTAAATGCCCCAGATATCCGTGTCCGCACACAGGCCCGCAATGACGGTCTGCTTGTTGGCCAGGGCGCTGATGGCGTTGACGCGGTCCCGGATGGCCGCCGCCTGCTCGAACCGCAGGGCCTCGGCCTCCGCCTCCATCTCGGCGGTCATCTCCCGCAGGAGCTGCCTGCTCTTTCCCTCCAGCATCTGGCAGACCTGCCGGATGCGGCGGTTATACTCCTCCGCCGTCATCTCCGGACGGCAGAACCCGTCGCACCGGCCCATGTGGAAGTTCAGACAGGGCCGCTCCGCCCCGATGTCCCGGGGGAACCGGCGGCTGCAGGTGGGCAGGCGCAGGGCGGCCAGCACCGCGTCCAGGGCCTGCCGGGTCTCATACCGGCCGCCGAAGGGGCCGAAGTACCTGGCGCCGTCGTTGGCCCACTTGTTGACCATGCTGAACCGGGGATAGGTCTCCCTGGAGAGGCGGACAAAGGGATAGCCCTTGTCGTCCTTCAGCAGGATGTTATACCGGGGCATGTGGCGCTTGATGAGAGAGTTTTCCAGCACCAGGGCCTCGAATTCACTGGAGACGAAGATGGTGTCGAAGTGGTCCACCTGGCTCACCATCTGCCGCGTCTTGGCGGTGTGGGAGGCGCTGTCCTGAAAGTATTGGCTCACCCGGTTTTTCAGTTTTTTCGCCTTGCCCACATAGATGACCCTGCCGGTCTTGTCCATCATCAGATAGACGCCGGGCAGCAGCGGCAGGTCGTTGGCTTTTTCCTTCAGCTCGTCATGGGTCACGGTGCGCTCCTCCTCTTCCCGGTCTTGCAAAAAAGGCGGCCCTGCGCAGGCAGGGCCGCAAGGGTCTGGATCTGTTTTTTTATTCGCCGAAGTTGTCGTTGACCAGGTCCACCAGCGCGCTGACAGCTTCCTTCTCGTCAGAGCCATCGGCAATCAGGGTGATGGTGGTGCCTTTCACGATGCCCAGAGACAGAACGCCCAGCAGGCTCTTGGCGTTGACACGGCGGTCCTCCTTCTCCACCCAGATGCCGCTCTTGAACTCATTGGCCTTCTGGATAAAGAAAGTCGCGGGTCTGGCGTGCAAGCCTACTTCGTTGTTAATGGTGATCTCCTGTGTATACATGATACAGCTCTCCTTTTCTATACCAAGTCAGATTGAACAGCTTCGCATAGCAAGTCATATTTCTAACATCATCATAACTGGTTTTTTCCATCTCGTCAACGGCGATTTTCACAAACATTTTGGGAAATCCTCTGCATGGAAAAACCCTTTTTGGTAGTTTACACCACTGATACCGGGAATTATACCACTTAAGGGGCATTTTTGCAAACCTTCGCGGGAAAAAAATGTCTCTCCAACCTTTTGCCGGCGAAGTAAATTTTTTTGTGGTCCCTGCGCCTTTTTCCAGCGCCCAAGCCCAAATCCTGGGCCGGATGGTCCCGGACAGCGCCGCCGCGGCTGCCTGCAAAGTTTTCTTTTTTTCAAAAAATCGATTTTCCGGCAGAAACTCCCATGACTCCGCTCTGCATTTTCGGAGACAATACCCTCAGTGAACAACGGACAACACGGTTTTTCAGGGCATTGCAAGCGGCTGGCGGCGTTGATCGCAGACGCCGCCAGGCGTGTTGCCCCTTGTTTACTGGGGTCCCGATTGGGTATCGCACACTTTGACCCGCGCAAAAGGAGGAGACAACGTGAGAAGAAGCTTAACGCTCTTAGTGGCCTCCCTGCTGCTGGTATTTTCCCTGACCGCCTGCGGCGGCAATGACAAGCAGCAGGACAACAGCGCAAACCAGAACGGCAGCGCTGTGACCGGCAGTGACTCCACCGGTGGCAACAACGGCGGCAACAACGGCAGCGCCAACACCAATGGCAATACCAACGGCGGCAAGGACGATTCTCTGATGGAGGACGTCGGAGACGCCATCACCGACGGCGCCGATGACGTCAAGGACGGCATCGACGATGTCGGCGACGCCCTCACCGGCGACACCGCCAAGAACGGCACCGCCAGCCGCACCCGCGGCACCACGGGAGGCACATCCTATGAGCAGATGCTCAGGAACGCCCGCGTCCATGACCGCGACGGCGACCTGACGGACTGGGAGAACAGCTCCAGCAGCATGTTTTAACGCACCGCCCCCTGACTAGTACGGGACTCCGGCAACCGCTGGGGTCCCGCGTTTTTTGGGGTTTCTTTTTTCCCAGAATCCTGTATAATTGAAACCAGAACCGATGAAGGAGGCACGCCCCATGCCCCAGGAATTCTCCATGCAGGTCATCGCCCGCATCCACAGCGATTTTTCCACCAAATTCGGCGTTCCCCGGCAGAGCGGCCTGGTGGACGCCCTGGAAGCCACCGTTGTTTTTGAGCCCGCCTTCCGAAACGCCGACGCCCTGCGGGGATTGGAGGACTTCTCCCACCTGTGGCTGGTGTGGGTCTTTGACCAGGCCATCCGCGGGGAGTGGTCCCCCACCGTGCGGCCGCCCCGGCTGGGCGGCAACCGGCGGATGGGGGTGTTTGCCACCCGCTCCCCCTTCCGGCCCAACCCCATCGCCCTGTCCTCCGTGAAGCTGGCAGGCATCCAGCAGACGGCGGAGCACGGCCCCATCCTGCGCATCCGGGGCGCGGACCTGATGGACGGCACGCCCATTCTGGACATCAAGCCCTACATCCCCTACGCCGACTGCCACCCCGACGCCTTAGGCGGCTTTGCCTCCGTCCCCGCCGGGGAGACGCTGGAGGTGGTCATCCCCGACGCCCTTCTGCCCCGCGTCCCGGCGGAACGGCTGGAGGCCCTGCGGGGCGTGCTGGCCCAGGACCCCCGGCCCCATTACCAAAACGACCCCGCACGGGTCTATGGCTTTGGGTTCGCGGGGATGGAGGTGAAATTCTCCGTGGACGGCGGCAGGCTGACCGTCACGGACATCCAGCAAAAAGCTGACTGACCTTTGGGTCAGTCAGCTTTTTGCTTTTCCTGCGCCTGATAGTGATCACAGGCCGGCGTATCCTCAAAGCGCAGTTTGATGCGGGGATAAAAACAGTGCCCGCCGGATGCCGTTTTATACTTCTCCCCGATTTTGATATAATGCCGCACAAAGTAGGCGCAGGTCTCACAGCTGGACTCCATCGAATCACCTCCCCCTGTCTCTTCTCTGTGATATCTCTGTCATCTCAAATGATAATACGTTCTTTGATTCAAACGGTGGTTTTAGAGTTATAAACTCTGTTGTATACTTATCTTGAGGTGATGTTTTTGCAGTACATGGAACGGATACAAAATCTGCGGAAAAAAGCAGGCGTAAGTCAGACATATATCGCAGAACTTTTGAAGGTTGGTCAAAAAACCTACTCTGATTACGAACTTGGCAAGAGCCGCATTCCTTTGGAGAGCATGATCATCCTGGCAAAATATTATAATGTCAGCATGGACTATATCTGCGGTGTCAGCGATATTCCAAATCCATTTCCACGGAAATAAGAAATCCCACGGTCTCCCCCGCATGATAAAGATCCCCCGAAGGACTGTCGTCCTCCGGGGGATCTTCACATCCATCAGGCAGCCAATGGCCCCCGGCGCTTTTGAAAAGCGCCGGGGGCCAGTTTTCCCAAATTTGGGGGTTCTTATTTCGCAGCCTTGGCGGCCTTGATGGCCTCGATCAGCAGCGGGGTGACCTTGAACAGGTCGCCGCAGATGCCGTAGTC
>NZ_CANRMB010000004.1 GCF_947631635.1 uncultured Dysosmobacter sp. | reverse complement strand
CCGTGGTTCGCAGGCCTCCCGGCTGCCGTCTGCGGCTGGAAGTTGGAAGCGATAAAGCGTGCTGGAGGCGACCCACCTGTCCGTAAAGGTGCAGGTTATAACGAGGTCTACACGGCCGCTGCGGGGCATCTTTTTGCAGGGCAGACGTCTGCTCTGCTTTTTTATGTATCATGTGTTTAGGAAATTTTCAGACTTCTGCTTTAGAATCAGGATTTGGATTTTCCACTTGCACAATGGAACAGTATCCATTATAATGAACAAGTGCGCATTGCATCTGAATATTTGAGAGGACTGAAACACAAATGAGTGCATCTAGAGAAAAGAAAAACCGTCAGGATCAGGTCAGCTCCGGTTGGTCTGACCCCAAGACCGCCCGTGAGGCCCAGCAGCGCAAGGAGGAAAAGCGCACCAATGTTCTGTACACGGTGATCGCTGTCGTCTTTGTGGTCGTTGCCGCGGCAGCCATCATCTGGCGGTCCAATATCATCCAAAAGACCGCTACCGCCGCCACCATTGACGGTGAGAAGTACAATGCGGCCGAGGTGACCTTCTACTATCAGAACGTCTACCGCAGCTTCCTGAACAACAACTACTATTTCCTCAGCTATCTGGGAATCGATATGAACACGCCCCTGGAATCCCAGACCATCAGCAGCGCCGCCGCTTCCATGGTGGGCGCCGAAGAGGGCCAGAGCTGGAAGGATTACTTCACCGCCCAGGCTCTGGACCAGATGGCCGCCGTTCAGGCCGCTTTGAAGGCCGCTGACGCGGAGGGTTTCACCTATCCCGACAGCGTGCAGACCGAGTATGCCTCCTCCATGGAATCTCTGAAGGCCGCCGCTGTTTCCAGCAACATGTCCGTGTCCCAGTACCTGGCGTCCAACCTGGGCGGCACCATGACCGAGAAGGTCTACGGCGACCAGCTGATGCGGATGCTGCAGTACAGCGCCTATTCCCAGGCCTATGAGGACAGCCTGACCTATACGGACGCAGAGCTTGAGGACGCTTACAGCGCCGATGTGAACAGCTATGACAAGGTCGCCTATGAATCCGTTCTGGTGAACGGCTCCGCCGAAAGCACCACCGACGATGAGGGCAACACCGTGGAGCCCACCGAGGAAGAGGAGGCTGCCGCGAAGGAGGCCGCCAAGGCCGCTGCCGACAGCATCTACGCCGCCTGGCAGGCCGGCGAGAGCCTGGAGGCCCTTGCCGAGGACAATGATAAAGCCTCCTATACCAACATGGACGCCGCTACCTATGCCAGCAGCGTTTTGATGGACTGGCTGTTTGACGATGCGCGCAAGGAGGGCGACTCCACTGTTCTGGAGAGCGGTTCCAACTATTATGTGGTCGTGTTCCACAGCCGTTTCCGGGAGGATTACAACACCGTCTCCGTCCGCCACATCCTGCTGATGGTCGATGAGAGCGAGCTGGACGCGGAGTCCGAGACCTACGAGGCCGATCTCCAGGCCCGCAAGGACGAAACCAAGGCCGAGGCCGAAGAGCTGCTGGCCCAGTGGAAGTCCGGCGAGGCCACCGAGGACTCCTTTGCCGCCCTGGCCAACGAGAAATCCGAGGACGGCGGCTCCAATACCAGCGGCGGTCTGTACAGCCAGTTCCCCAAGGGCTACATGGTGCAAGAGTTCAACGACTGGAGCTTCGACCCCGCCCGGAAGAGCGGCGACACCGGCATCGTCTACGGCGAGAGCACCAGCTACAAGGGCTATCACATCATGTACTTTGTGGACACCGACCTCCCCTATTGGCAGGTCCAGGTCACCAGTGATCTGAAAAATGAGGCCGTCGCCCAGTGGAGCGAGACCTTTACCCAGGACCATACCATCGAGCAGGGTTCCGGCATGAAGTACGTGGGCTGATCTCAACAAACAAACGGAGCGTCGGCTTTGCCTGTTCAAAGCCGACGCTTTTTTATGGAGGACCGCCTGATGGAAAACCAGTTTCTGCGCAATGAGATGCTGTGGGGCCGGGAGGGCCAGCGGCGTCTGGCCGCGTCCCATGTGATCCTGTTCGGCCTGGGCGGCGTCGGCAGCTATACCGCCGAGTGCCTGGCCCGGGCCGGGATTGGAGAGCTGACGCTGGTGGACAGCGACAGCGTCTCCGTCACCAACATCAACCGGCAGCTGGAGGCACTGCACTCCACGGTTGGGCTTCCCAAAGCCGAGGCGGCAGCCGCCCGCATCCGGGATATCAACCCCGCCGCCGTCCTGCACCCCATGCAGGCCACCTATGACGCCGCCCACCGGGAGGATTTCTTCCCCACAGGACGCCGGTATGATTATATCATAGACGCCATCGACCTGGTCAGCTGCAAGCTGGACCTGGCGGAGGCCGCCCGGCGGTCAAACATCCCCCTCATCATGGCCTTGGGCACCGGAAACAAACTGGACCCCACCCAGCTGCGGCTGGCGGACATCTCCGAGACCTATGGCTGTCCCCTGGCCCGGGTCATGCGGAAGGAGCTGCGAAACCGGGGCATTCACCATCAAAAGGTGGTGTTCAGTCCGGAGGAGCCTGTTCCGGCCCGGCAGCTGGAGGCCCCGCCTCCCGGCCGCCGCAGCGTCCCGGCCAGCAACCCCTGGGTCCCTGCCACCGCCGGACTGCTGCTGGGCAGCGCCGTTGTGCGGGACCTGCTGGGCGAATATCTCCCCTCATCCAAATAATTTTCCCGGCGGTGCCGGACATCCGATTTTTGAAATCACCAAACTTGCAATTTCCCGCGAGCAGATCAAGAAAGAGAGAGATTCCATATGCTGACAGGTTCTATCGTCAATGCTCTGGCAGTTCTGGCCGGCTCCCTGGCCGGTATGCTGCTGACATGGCTGGCAAAGCACTTTTCCACCCTCCTCCCCGCCGGCAGCGCCAAGCTGGGAGAGCGTCTCCAAACCATCATCATGCAGGGCGTGGCCCTGTGCGTCATGTATCTGGGCGTCAGCGGCAGCTTGAAGGGTCAGAACAGCCTGATCACCATTTTGTCCATGGTCGCCGGCGCTATCATCGGCGAGCTGCTGGACCTGGACAAACGGATGCGGGCCTTGGGCGACTGGGTGCAGAAAAAGACGGATCGGCTGTCCCTTGGCAGCGGCGGCGCCTCCATCTCGGAGGGCTTCGTCACCGCCAGTCTGTTGTTCTGCGTGGGCGCTATGGCCATCGTGGGCGCTTTGCAGGACGGACTCACCGGAGACCACTCCACCCTGTTCGCCAAGTCTCTGCTGGACGGCATCAGCTCCATCGTTTTCGGCGCTTCCCTGGGCCTGGGCGTGTGTTTTTCCGCGGTGGCCGTTCTGCTGTACCAGGGTGCTATCGCGGTGCTGGCCTCCTTCCTGGCCCCCTTCCTGGGCGACGCGGTGATCGCGGAGATGACCTGCGTCGGCTCCCTGCTGATCGTGGCCCTCTCCTTCAATATGCTGGGCCTGACCAAGATCAAGGTGATGAACCTGGTCCCCGCCATCTTCCTGCCGATCCTGCTGTGTATGGTGATGTAAAGTAAAAGCAGCCCTCTTCCGCCTGCGGCGGAAGAGGGCTTATCATTCTACCACTCCGTGATATTCACAGCACTGACGCAAGGCCCGCCGTTGGAAGGAGCGTCATAGTAGACGGTCACGGCCCGCTCCCCTGACGCCTTATAGACGTTTCCAAACAGGCCGGAGAGACATCCCTCCGGCTCTCCCCAGACCTTCAGCAGCTCCTCCCGGAGCGTTCCCGCCAGGGCCTCGGTGGCAGCCTCTGCCGTCATAGCGGCGGCCTCCTCTGGGGTCGGGAGGCCGGAACCGCCGGAGCGCGTCCCATACCAGGCCGCAAGCGCGCAGACGCACAGCAGCGCCAGGGCGCAGATGATCCATTTTCTCCTCATACCGGTCACTCCTGCCCAAAGCAGTCCAACGCCTGTTCCAGCACGTCCCGGACCGCCGCCACTGCCTCGTCCCCGCCGTCAGGCCCCACGACGTTCAGCGTATACAGCAGGCCGTCCTGGATAAAGTAGGCGTCAATACTCACATACGAGTCCTCCCGCCGGGGCTGGGAGACCACCAGCGCCGCCTCTTGGCCGTCAGGCATGGCGATGGAGTTTGCGTACATGTTCACCGCCTCCGGCCACACCGCGCCGGTCTCCACCTTCTGGCCTCCATCTGCCGCCGTCTCCCCGGCGTACTCCGTCCGCAGCTCCGCCCAAAGCATGACCCGGATTTCCCCGGTGCGGTAGCCCGCTGTCAACGCGGCCCTCTCCACCTTGCCGTCCGCATTTCCCCGGAAGGATGTCCGGCAATGTCTGGTAAGCTCCTGCTTCCCCTCCAGCGTCCCGGTATAGGTGGCTCTTTCCAACCATTCCGCCGTCTCCAGGGGATTGGCCAGGCCGACTCCCAAAAATTCCGCGCCCTCCGCCCAGGTCTCATACTCCCGGTAAGACGCTCCAGGCAGCGTGCTGGAGATCATCCGCTCCATCTCGCTTTTGGCCCACCATGCCGCCCAGTCCTCCTCCAAAATCTCGTGCAGCTCCTGGGAAAATTCCGCGTCCGGAACTGTCCGCACTGTCCCGGACACGGAGTAGCTGGACTCCTCCTCACCGGTGAACAGATCGCCGATCTGAACGCCCCAGATGGTCCCCACCGCCAGGGAACAGCCCGCCAGCAGCAAACATAGGCAGGCCGCGATGGCCATCATGCGCTTAAAAGGGCCCCGTCGGCCCGCCGGATCCGCCGCGTCCTCCACCAGGGCCGTGTCCACACAGCCCACGGCATCCAATAAATCCCGTCCGTTCATACGGTGATTCCCTCCTGTTCCAGATAGTCCCGCAGACGATTCCGTGTCCGCATCAGTGTCACCTTCACCCGGCTCTCGCCGCATCCATACCGCCGGGCAATGTCCCGGATGGAGTCCCCGAACCAGTACCGCCGCAGAAACATCCGCCGCGGCTCCTCCGGCAGGCTCTCCAAAAACGACGTCAGCAGCGTTCCCAGCTCCTCCCTGTCCGCCGTCTGCCGCTGGCGCAGGCTGTCCGGCACGCAGCCTTCCAGCTCCGCCGTCAGGGCCAGCACCTCGGCCTGACGCTTTTGGTCATTCCGGCGGTCCAGCCGGTCCAGCGCCAGATTGCGGCAGATCCGGGCCAAATAGGCCATCAAATTGTCCGGCCGCTCCGGCGGGATGGCGTTCCATGCCTTCAGCCAGGCGTCGTTGAGGCATTCCTCCGCGTCCTGGCGGCTGTGCAGCAGCTGCTCCGTCAGCCGCAGCAGCCGAGTCCCATACTTCCCCTGAGCGGCGGGAATGGCGCCGCCGTCCCGGTCCCAGAACAGCGCCACGATCTCCCGGTCCTCCATTCCCGCACCTCCTGCCTTGTTCTTACTTTATCAGAAGGAATTTGCCTCTCAATGGTTACAGCATAGCACAAAAAAATCCGCCTGTCTTATGACAGGCGGATTTTTTTGATTCAGTTCAGCGGGATAACCGTGCCGCCGAAGCGGATGCCCACCACCTGGGACAGGTCCACCGGCAGCTTCCAGTAGTAATCGCTGGCCCACTCTCCGGTAGAGATCTCACCAGTCCACCTGGAACCGCCGCCAGCGCGGGACACCTCTGTGCCATCCGCCAGGACCACGCCCCCCTGATCCGGAGCAAACATTTGCTGCTCTGCGATCTGGATAAAGCGGATCCCGGTGGCGGAGACCCGGATATCCCGCAGCTCCGTAGTGACTGCCTCGCTGCCGTTTTCATGGTCATGTGCGGGCACCTCGGCACTTTCCAGGGTCAGCACCTCCTGCTTCGACGGCTCGATTTTGAAAGAGAGAACCCACTCGCCCTCCTGGGCCACGGAGTCGCCGTACATCAGGTCGCCCAGGTGCAGCACCGCGTCATACCCGTCCAGAAGGGAGTCTGTCCCCGTCAAGGTAATGGTGTATCGTATCAGCATGGTCTGGACGCCGTCCTCCGAGGTCCCGCTGAACGGATACTCCATTCCGGAACCGCCGGGGGTATCCTCACGGTCTGGCTCCCTTGAGAACACTACCTCCGTATCGTGGAAATAATATGCCGTGGCGGCTTCTCCCTGTACCATGTCCAGGTCCCCGCTGACCTTCAGCAGCAGCCAAAGCGCGCTGTCGCCGCAGGTGATGGAGTCCAGCGTCACCGTCACGCCGCCGCAGGTGTCGCTGACGCCCACCTCCTGGATCAGCCGGTCGAACAGGGCTACCTGCTCCGCGCTGATGCCCTCGCCGCCGGAGGTCCCCGCCCACTGCTGGATAAACCAGTTTTTCATGCTCCCGGGTACAAGGCCGCTGGCCGCCAGGGTCGTGCCGGTCAGGGCCAGCACCAGCACCGCGGCGGCCAGAGCCGCTGCCGGTACGCGGCACCGCTTCGGTGTATTCTGTTCCTGTTTTGTCATGCTCCAAACCTCCCGTCTCAGTGTGTCGGAGGCGTGTACCTCGTCAAAAGTCTCCCTGTACAGATTTTTCACGGCTCATTCCTCCTCCAATTGTGTTTTCAGCTTCGCCCGCGCTCTTGCCAGCCGGGTCTGGACCGTGGAGGTCTTTATCCCCAGCATCTCTCCGATCTCCCGCACGCCATAGCCCTCATAATAGTAGAGATACAGCGGTACCCTGTATTTCACCGGCAATGTCATGACCTCGTGAAACAGCGTCTGTCGGGCCGGGTCGGAAAACACCGGCTCCGGGCAGTTTTCCAACGGCACCGTCCGGCTGCGCCAGGGATTGGCGGAAATGCGCTTACATTCGTTCAGCGTCACCCGCACCAGCCAGCGGCGCAGGTGTTCGTCATCCGCAAAGGGCTTCTCCGCCCGCCACAGCCGGAGCATGGCGTTCTGGGCCGCATCCTCCGCGTCCGGTGGACTGCGGAACCAGTTCAGCGCAATGCGGTACACCATGTCCAAATGCTGTTCTGCTGCCGCTGTAAACTCTTTTTCTGTCAGCATAGGGCGTTCTCCTTGATCTTCAAATCCCGGGAAATCAGACCGCATGTCACAACACCAAAGGGCCTGTGATCCGTTTGTGCTGCCATTTGGGGGCATGCTGTGCGCCGCGGCCTCTCCAAAGCGCAGGGTCTAAAGGGATATCGTGTGAAAAGCTCTTCACAGGAAAAACCCTGGTTCTCTTCAAAATATCCCACATGGAGGTGGTTTTGACAAAAAAATTCCCTGTCCGGGTCGGACAGGGAATTTTTTTGTCATATGGAAGTCGATTACTTCAGCTCGACCTTGCCGCCGACCTCTTCGATCTGCTTCTTCAGAGCCTCGGCCTCGTCCTTGGAGACAGCCTCCTTCAGGGTCTTGGGAGCACCCTCGACAGTGGCCTTGGCGTCAGCCAGGCCCTGGCCGGTGATCTCACGGACGACCTTGATGACCTTGATCTTGGCAGCGGCGTCGAAGCCGGTCAGGACCACGTCAAACTCGGTCTTCTCCTCAGCGGCGGGAGCGGCAGCAGCAGCGGGAGCGGCCATAGCGGCGGCGGAAACACCGAACTCTTCCTCCAGAGCGTGAACCAGCTCGGACAGCTCCAGAACGGTCAGAGCCTTGATCTCTTCGATCATAGCGGTAACTTTCTCAGACATTGTATTTGCCTCCTAATAGTAAATTTTATAAAATGTTGGTTGCCGTCCGGATTATTCGGCGGCGGGAGCAGACTCCTCTGCGGGGGCAGCCTCTTCGGCGGGAGCACCGTTCTTCTCGGCAATCTGCTTCAGGACGACGGCCAGGCCGGTGATGGGAGCCAGCATGGTGCCCAGGACCTGCGCCTGCAGGACGGGCAGCGCGGGAATGGAAGCCAGAGAGTTGATGGTGGCCAGATCGACGGGCTTGCCGTCCATGAAGCCGCCCTTGATCTCAAACTTGCCGTCCAGCTTCTTGGCGTAGTTGGCCATGACGCGGGCGGGAGCCACAGGGTCATCGCACAGGGCCAGAGAAGTGGTGCCGTTCAGCAGATCATCCAGCTCGTTCAGACCGGTGTTGTTGAAAGCAAAGCGGAGCAGGGTGTTCTTGACAACGGCGTAATCCACGCTGTTCTCACGGCACTCCTTACGCAGCGCGGTGTCTTCTTCAACGGTAATACCCTTGTAGTCGACAATCACGCCCGCAGTCGCCTTCTGGATCTTCTCGGTCAGCTCGGCGACGATGGCCTGCTTTTCGGATAAGACCTTTGCGTTAGGCATTCTTGTGTTCACCTCCATAGGAATTGTAGGTGCGTTCAAAAAAGGAAACCGTCCTTATGCCGCAAAGACATAAGGACGGAGTAGCAATCTCACGATTAGCCGCCCTCGGCAGGATTTACGGCTCAAGGCCACCTGCTGTCTTTGGAACGCATCTGATATTATATTCAAAGCATGGCAAAAAGTCAAGCCTTAAATATCTATTTTGCGCGCTTTTCACGGAAAACCGCGCACATGTCTCCCCTCGCGCCTGCCGGCGGCGGGGAACAGAGCGGGAAACCCCACCGGTCTCCCTCTCAGACTCAGACCAGCTTCGCGGTGCTCATCTTGACGCCGGGGCCCATGGTGGACGCGGCGACGCAGCTGCGGATATACTGGCCCTTGGCGGCGGCGGGCTTGGCTTTGACGATGGCGCCCATCAGAGCGTTGTAGTTCTCGGTCAGCTTCTCGGCGCCGAAGGACACCTTGCCGATGGGGCAGTGGATGATGTTGGTCTTGTCCAGACGGTACTCGATCTTACCGGCCTTGACTTCCTTCACGGCCTTGGCCACGTCGGGAGTCACGGTGCCGGCCTTGGGAGAGGGCATCAAGCCCTTGGGGCCCAGGACCTTACCGAGGCGGCCCACCACGCCCATCATGTCAGGGCTGGCGACGACCACGTCGAACTCAAACCAGTTTTCCTTCTGGATCTTCTCGACCAGATCCATATCGCCCACATAGTCGGCACCGGCCTCGCGGGCAGCGTCGGCCTTGTCGCCCTTGGCGAACACCAGCACGCGGACAGTCTTGCCGGTGCCGTGGGGCAGCACGATGGCACCGCGGACCTGCTGGTCAGCGTGCCGGGAGTCAACGCCCAGCTTCACATGCAGCTCGACAGTCTCGTCGAACTTGGCGCTGGCGGTCTTGCAAATGAGAGCCAAGCCTTCGGCAGCCTCGTACTGCACGTTCTTATCGATCTGCTTGGCGCTTTCCTGATATTTCTTGCCTCTAAACAATGTTACTTCCTCCTCATAGTGGTTCTTCGGAATCAAATCCTCCCACTGTATGGAGCGGCCTTCTCAGCCGCTCGGCTTATGGTATGTCAGTCGCCAACGACAACGCCCATGGAGCGGCAGGTGCCGGCGATCATGCTCATGGCAGCCTCCAGGCTGGCGGCGTTCAGGTCCTTCATCTTGATCTCGGCGATCTTCTGGATGGACGCCTTGGAGATGGTAGCGACCTTGTTCTTGTTGGGAACGCCGGAGCCGGACTCGATGTTGCACTCCTTCTTGATCAGGACGGCCGCGGGGGGGGTCTTGGTGATGAAGGAGAAGGAACGGTCAGCGTACACGGTGATGACGACGGGGATGATCATGCCCATGTCATTTTTGGTGCGCTCGTTGAACTCCTTGGTGAAAGCGGCGATATTGACGCCGTGCTGGCCCAGAGCGGGGCCAACGGGGGGAGCGGGAGTCGCCTTGCCTGCGGGGATCTGCAGCTTTACATAACCAGTAATTTTCTGTGCCACGGAGTAGCACCTCCTAAATTATAAATGTGGTGCGGACGTCTCTTCCGTCCGTCCTTGGCGGGGCCCTGCGGGTCCCTCCCACTTGCGCCGGAGACGCCCGGCGCGGCGCTGCCCATGCGGGCCTTTTTGTTCAGTCCAGGACCTCGACCTGGTCCAGTTCCAGTTCCACGGGCGTCTCTCTGCCGAACATGGAGACCATGACGCTGACACGGTTCTTCTCAGGTTCGATCTCCTCAACGACGCCGGTGAAGGTGGACAGCGGGCCGTCCACGATCCGTACGTGGTCGCCCTCCTTGTACCTGACGACGATCTCGTGCTTTTCCATGCCCATGGCAAGGACCTCTTCCTCCGTCAGGGGGATGGCCTTGTTGGCGGAACCGACAAAGCCGGTGACGCCGCGGACATTCCGCACCAGATGCCAGGTATCATCCGTCATGATCATCTTGATCAGCACATAACCGGGGAACACCTTCCGCTCCACCTCTTTGGTGGTGCCGGCTTCGGTGACCTCCGTCACGGTCTCCATGGGGATCTCCATGCGGAGGATCTTGTCCTCCATGCCGCGGCCGGTGACGAACTTCTCAATGCTGGTCTTGACGGCGTTTTCATAGCCGGAATAGGTATGGATCACATACCACTTCGCGCTGTCTGACATATCCGTTACCCCTTAAGCGCCAAACACCTTCAGGATCATCTGGACGGCAGAGACCGCCACAAAATCGAAGATCCAGATGCAGGCACCGATCAGCAGGGAGCACAGCAGCACCGTGCCGGTGTTTTTCACCACGGTCTGCCTGTTGGGCCAGACGACCTTTTTCAGTTCGCTTTTCATCTCACGGAACCACTGACCGCGGTCCTTTTTCTTCTTCGCTTCTTCTGCCATGTTGTTACACGCCCTTTCTTAAATTCGTCGCCATTACTTGGTTTCGCTGTGGAGCGTGTGCTTTTTGCAGAAGGGGCAATACTTGTTCAGTTCAAGCTTGTCCGGGGTGTTCTTCTTGTTCTTCATCGTATTGTAGTTTCTCTGCTTGCACTCGTTGCATCTCAAAGTGACTTTAACGCGCATCTAACGGCACCTCCTTATTATTGGTATCATTCCCGGCAACGCCGGGGATACCGACTGCCTCCCTGCCTTTTGGAAGGGACATCGCCGCCGCGGCCGAAAAGCGAAAAATGCGCACGACGACAAAAGCCCTTTTTCACAGGTAAGAGAGATTATACTACAACTCTTATCCGCCGTCAATCATTTTCTTCCAAAAAATACTGCTGTTTTTATAGTCGGCTAGTCGGCACAGTTGAAAAGAATCTGAAAGATTCTTTTCCATGCAACGCTGCTGTGCAGCGTTGCAAACCGTATATGCGGCCCTCTGTGCCTGACTTCATAGGAAAAGCACACGTTCTATGGGGTGTCGTCCGCGCTCCGTTCTTTCAGCCCTTGGGCCGCCTCTTGCGCCGGTCTCTCGGATATGGTATCATGCAGTTATCTCACATGGGAGGGACAGTCTATGAACCGGCGTCTGTTGGTTTTACTGATGCTTCTACTGCTCTCCGGCTGCGGCGTCCGCCCGCCGGAGACGCCCGCCCCGCCGCCAGCGGTCCAGGAGTCTGCGGAGCCGGAGGCCATCCCCGCGCCGGAGCCTGAAGCGTCCCCCCTACCGGTCTCCGAACCCCTTTTGGAGGCGTCGGACTTTGTGCGGGTGACAGACTATCTGCCGGATATCGCCGTGGACCTGAAATACGCCTCGGCGGACAACTTCACGGGACAGGTCATCTATGATTTTACAGATGCCTATCTGCGGTACGGCACGGTCCAAAAGCTCTCCGCCGCCCTGGAGGCGCTGGAGCCCCAGGGCTATTCCCTGCTGGTCTGGGACGCCTTCCGCCCCACGGCGGCCCAGTTCCGCCTGTGGGAGGCCTGCCCGGACCCGGTTTATGTGGCAAACCCTGAAAAGGGGTTCTCCTCCCACAGCCGGGGCAATACGGTGGACCTGACCCTGGTGACGCTGGAGGGGGAAGCTGTGGAGATGCCCACGGATTTTGATGATTTCTCGACCCTGGCGGACCGGGATTACAGCGATGTTCCGGAGCCCGCCGCCTCCCACGCCCAGCTGCTGGAGGACGTGATGACCGACTGCGGCTTCCGCCCCTATGACCGTGAATGGTGGCACTTTTCCGATACCGACGATTATCCCGTGGAGGAGATCTTTATTCCTGAATCAGAAAGCGAGGCATCTTCATGCGCATCATGGCCATTGACTACGGCGACGCACACACCGGCATCGCCATCTCCGACCCCACCGGCTTCCTGGCCGGGTACACCACCACCATCGACGCCTATCGCCCAGAAGTTGTGGCGGAGCGGATCGCCGCCCTGGTAAAAGAGCGCGGCGTGGAGGAGCTGGTGCTGGGCCATCCCATCAACATGGACGGCACCCGTGGCCCCCGCTCGGAAAAAGCCCAGGCCATGGCGGAGCTGTTAAGGGAAACCACTTCCCTGCCCGTCGTCCTGTGGGACGAGCGCCGCACCACCATTGACGCCCATCAGATCCTCTTCAACAGCGGCAAAAACGCCAAGAAGCGGAAAAAAGTGGTGGACGCCGTGGCGGCTTCTTTGATCCTGGAGGGATATCTCACCTATAAAAAGAACCATTGAAAAAGGAAGCGGCGCTGCCGCTTCCTTTTTTCATTCACGCCTGATCCCGCAGGACCTCCTCCGGCGGCTGGTCCAGCTGCCAGGGGTCCCCCAGCAGGTTGTGGAGATACCGCAGGGCCGAGGCAAAATAGAAGCCGTCCACAATGCGCTCGTCTGTGACGAAGTTGCAGTCGATATACTTCTTCCACGCCACCGTGCCGTCCCGCTGGGTCTCAAACACCCGCCGCTTTTTGCCGAAGGAGCAGAACACCGGCACATTGCCGAAGTCATACAGGTGGTGATAGATGGGCGGGATGCCCAGCGAGGCCATGGAGGTGATATACAGGGAGCCGTGGAAGGGCGACAGCTTTGTCAGGAACCTGGGCAGCAGGCCGAAATAGTCCCAAGCCTGAAGCAGAAATACAAAGAACTTCAGCAGCAGGCCGGGGATCAGGTTGAAAGTCCCTGCCAGGGTGTCAAAGGAAGTGTCCTCCGGCGCGTCCTTCACCTGCTGGACCTTGGCATTGAAGCGCTCATAAACCGCCTCCGCCGTGTCCGCCGGGTCAAAGGTGACCTTGATGACCGTGTCCGGGGAGTCCGTGGACATCTCCTTTTTGATGGTCATGTTGACCTCAATCTCCCGGTCCCGGGTGAAGATCTTCTGTCCCGCGATGAAGCGGTTCAGTCCCGGATAGCGGGCGCAGGTCCGCACGTAGGCCGCCAGCAGCACATGCAGCACGCCGAAGTTCTTCATGCCCGCCTTCCGCTTCTCCACGATATACCGCTCCATCTCCGTGACCTCGATGTGGTCCTCAATGAAGTTCTGGGAGGTGTTGCGGGTCTTCATGATATAGGGGGACACGGCAAAGATGGGCGACAGGCTCCGCAGGCGGCGGCCGTCGTTCCGGTCGCCGAAGCGGCGCACCGGCGCTCCCTCCTCCACCGGCCGCTTTTTCATGGCAAGAGAGATGCACAGCAGCGCCGCCATGCAGCACAGCACGCTGATCTCCGGCAGCCAGTCATGGACCGGCCAGTCGGCCTTCTGGGTGTCCTCCACAAAAATGTGGTAGAGCATGGGCAGTCCGAACAGCAGCCACAGCAGCTTCTGGGTGGGCACATATCCCGTCACCGTGGCGGTGTACAGCACCGCCACCAGCGCATACAGGCAGAGGCAAAGCACTGTGTGGATCATAGATGAGAAGCCTAATGCCTTTACAGCGAAGAACACGCAGCCCAGCCACACCGGGATGGCGGAGCGGTACAGGCGCTCCCTGCCGTCCCGGAACAGGATCGCCACAAAGGTCCCGTTTGCCGCCAAAGGCAGAAGGACCTGAAACCACAGCGTGGAGCGGGAGAGCGCTTCCTCTCCCGCGGCCCACACGATACGCACCACCGCCGAGCAGACCATGAACACCGCCGACAATACCGCCAGCACGCCGGTCTTTGGCAGCCAATAAACCGTCCTCTTTTTCATAATACCCCCATGATCCGGCAAATTCATTGAAAACGGCACGCCGTTTCAAGAACAACGTGCCGTTCCATATGTAGACTTATCCCTTGACCGTGCCGTCGGCGTTGAATACCGGCAGAGGCGCCAGGAACTTGATGTCATCCCGGTTCTGGGCGTCGCCCTCCGCCAGGACCGCCACCTTGGCCGCCACGGTGCCGCCGGCCATCTTCACCAGCTCCTCCATGGCGTGGAGAGAACCGCCGGTGGAGATCACGTCGTCCATGATCATGATGCGCTTGCCCCGGATCAGATCCGCGTCATCCCGGCCCAGATACAGCTTCTGCACCCCGGCGGTGGTGATGGACTGGTCCTCCACATGGATGGGGTCCGGCATGTAGGCCTTGGGTCCCTTCCGGGCGATGAAATACTTCTTGGCGCCGGACTGGCGGGCCATCTCATGGATCAGGGGAATGCTCTTGGCCTCGGCGGTGAACATATAGTCATAGCTGCCGGCGGGGACCAGCTTCAAAAGCTCCCGGGCGCAGGCCACTGTCAGCTCTGCGTCGCCAAAGCAGATAAACGCGCCGATGTACAGGTCATCCGTCACTTTGCAGATCGGCAGCTCCCGGGTCAGTCCTGCCACATTCATGGTATAGGTCATATGATATGCCTCCCTCAAAAAATCCCCACCAGGGTCATGTTTTTCCGAAAATATTATACATTTTATACAGCAAAAGTCAAGGACACATCCACAGGAACATCCGCTTTCCATCCCATAGGCAATCTCGCCCAAGGCACGGCGCTCATGTCCGGCGTTCCGAATGCTTTCGTTACCCAGCGCCCTCCATGCGGAGCCGGAGACCTTTCTCCATATGTCCCACACTTCCCCTGACGGACTAGAGATAGCGCCGGACCCGCTCTTGATACCGCAGATATGCCTCACCGAACTGCTGTACACACCACCGCTCCTCCGAGAGGATGATCCAATGGCCCGTGACCTGAAACAGCAAAACAAAGCTGAACAGTTTCCAGGACCGTGTGACCAGCGCGCAGCCTGTAAAGAACACAAAATAGGCCACATACATGGGATTGCGGGACAGACGGTAAACTCCATTCTGGTGAAAGCCGTTTTCCGTTGGGGCCGCAAAAGCAATCACAGAGAGCGTCAGCAGAACCAATCCCAGCACATATATGGCAAGCCCCGCCCCAAAGCGCCATCCCTGGGCGGACGGGATCTCCAAGAATCCCAGTCCAACTATGATCGCCGCGGTGGCCCCCTGATAGAGCCAGTATGCCGCCCGTTCCCCACCCTCCAGGGGCGCGAAATGGGCGGCGCGCTTTACCGCGTCCTTATTCAATAGGGCAAGCAGGCTGAACCGCACCAGGAAAAAGGGGATCAACAGCAAAAGTCCCATGGATACAGCCCTCCCCCCCCCCTTCTCTCATATCATCTCGTCCAGGGAATACCGCCGGAGCATTCCCGGCGCCTCCCTGCCGCGGGTGGCTACGCCCGCAGCGTAGCCCGGGAAGGTGTCCAGCGCATAAAAATATTCTCCGTACTGCATGGGCGTCTCCGACGCCAGCATGGTCCCCACGCCGGTGCCGCCCCGCTTGGCCCGGGCCTCCCGCCGGACCCAGCTCTGAAAAAACGCCCGCTCCGTTTTCGCATCCGCCAAGCGCTCCATGGCCCGCTGGCTGACTGGGCGGATCTTTTCGATGTCCACCCCCACCGGCTGGTCCGACAGCCCCACCAGCACCGCGCCCGTCGTGTGGCTGATGTTGAAATGAACATTCGGATGGTCTGGAAAATAGGGCTTTCCAAAGGAGGAACAGGCGATCCCGGGGAGCTGCTTCCACCCATATTGCTCCCACAGCGCCATGCGCAGCAGCAGATAGGCGCACAGCGGCTCCCGCCGCTTCTCCGCCTGTTTGAGGCGCAGCACCCGTTCGCGGCGCTCCGGAGGCAGGAGTTTCAGCATCGTTTTGAATTCCTGGGGCGTCAAAGGCCGTTCCAGCCGGGCCGCCCAGAGTTCGATCGCCATTCCCGCTCCTCCCTGTCCATAGATATAGGTAGTAATATTGTACGGGATTTCCGCCCATCCTGTAAAGTCATCACCCTGACGAATTTTTTTCAAAAAATTTGTGAAAAAAAAGAGGAAATCCGGAAACCGCGGGGTATATTTAAATATCGCATTTTTGTACCGATTTGTTTTTTCGGTATGATAAGCGGATATCTTGGCTAAACTGACCGAAAGGAGGGACAGCGGCTGTGGCATTCCCCCAGAGCTTTATGGACGAGCTGGTTGCCAGAAGCGACATCGTGGACGTGGTTGGCAGCTACGTACAGCTGTCCCGCAAAGGCGCCAACCTGTTTGGCCTGTGTCCCTTTCACAACGAAAAGACCGGCTCCTTCTCCGTCTCCCCGGACAAGCAGATCTACTACTGCTTTGGCTGCAAAAAGGGCGGCGGCGTGGTGAATTTCGTCATGGATATCGAAAACCTCACCTTCCCCGACGCGGTGCGTTTTCTTGCCAAACGGGCGGGGATGGAGGTCCCAGAGGAGACCGGCGACCGGGAGGCGGGCAGACGCCGCCAGCGCCTGCTGGACCTGAATCGGGACGCGGCCCGGTTCTATTATCAGATGCTCCAACAGCCGGAGGGCCGGGCGGTGCAGGCATACCTGGACCGCCGCCGGATCCGGAAGGCGACCGCTGTCAAATTCGGTATGGGCGCCTCCCTGGACTCCTGGGACGCCCTTTTGACCGCCATGACCAAAAAGGGCTACACGAAGTCCGAGCTGCTGGACGCGGGCCTGGTGGTCCAGAACCGGAACGGCGGCCTGTATGACAAATTCCGCAACCGCCTGATGCTCCCGGTCATCGACACCCGGGGCGACGTGGTGGCCTTCGGCAGCCGGGTGCTGGACAAGTCCGAGCCCAAGTATATGAACTCCTCGGAGACGCCGGTGTACTCCAAGCGGCGTGTGCTGTACGGCCTGAACCTGGCAAAAAAGACGCAGCGCCCCAACATCATCCTCTGTGAGGGAAACCTGGACATCGTGACGCTGCACCAGGCGGGATTCGACAACGCGGTGGCCTCCATGGGCACGGCGCTGACCGTGGAGCAGACCCGGCTCCTCTCCCGGTTCACCAAGGAGCTGGTGCTGTGCTACGACAACGACAATGCCGGAAAGATCGCCACGGAGCGGGCGCTCCAGATTTTAAATAACTCCGAGTTTTCCGTCAAAGTCCTCCAGCTGCCCCGGCGGCTGGTGGACGGTGAATATGTCAAGCAGGACGCCGACGACTTCATCAAATTCCAGGGGCCGGACGCCTTTGAGCGGCTGCTGAACGGCAGCGAGAACGGTGTGGAATTCCGCATGGCCCAGGTGGCCGGAAAATATGACCTCTCCGGTGACGAGGCCCGCATCGCCTACTGCGAGGAGATCAGCGACCTGCTGGCCTCCCTGTCCAGCGCGGTGGAGCGGGAGATCTATACCGTCCGGGCCGCCGAGACCGCAAAGATCACGCCGGTGGCCATGAAGCTGGAGGTCCAGCGGGCCTTCAAGCGCCGCATCGCCCGGGAAAAGCGGGCGGAGCTGCGGAAGGACCTGAACCCCGCGGCGCAATTGCAACCCAAGGACCGTTCCCTGCGGTACGAAAATCTCCGTTCCGCCCGGGCGGAGGAGGGCGTCCTGCGCCTCCTTCTGCTGGACGAGAGCCTGTTCCCCGCGGAGGCGCCCCTCAAGCCGGAGCAGTTCTCCTCCCCCCTGCTGGGGAAGGTATTCGGGCTCCTCTGGCAGTCCAGGGAGTCTGGACGCCCCGTTTCGCTGGCCAGTCTGGCCGATCTGCTGTCGTCGGAGGAGATCAGCCACATCACCGCTGTCTGCCAGCAGCCGGAATCCATCCAAAACGGCAGGCAGGCGCTGGCGGATTACATACGCATCGTACAAACAGAAGCTGACAAACGGACCGGCGCGGCCATGGACCCGCTGCTGGCGGCAACAGAAAAATACAAAGACAAAAAGGGTACTGGAGGAAAGCAGCATGTCTAATAAAAAGGAATTGACCCCCGAGGAGCTGGAGCAGCAGGCAGACGCGCTTCTGGCTGCCGCCGAGGCGGAAGAGTCTGTTGAAGATATGGAACCGGCCGCAAAACCCGCGAAAAAGGCTTCCCATAAAAAGGGCACGGCGGAGGCAGGTCAGGAGCCCCCCCATGTCATGACCGATGAGGAGGCGAAGAAGGCCGGCATCGTCCGTCTGGACGACAAGCAGGTGGCCGCTCTCCCCGCCGCCAGCTGGCTGATCAACAGCGAAAAGCTGCGGGAGCTGCTGGCCCGAGGCAAGAAAAAGGGCAAGCTGGAATCCGCCGAGCTAATGGAGGCCGTGGACGAGCTGAATCTGGAGAGCGAGCAGATGGACCAGCTCTACGACTCTCTGGAGGCGCTGAACATCGACATCAGCGCGGACGAGGACCTGCTGCCGGAGCTGCCGGATGACGAACCCGCCGCCGAGGAGATCGCCGACGTGGAGGAAGAGGAGCTGGTGGACCCCAACACCCTGGTGAACAACTTCTCCATCGACGATCCCGTCCGCATGTACCTGAAGGAGATCGGCAAGGTCCCCCTGCTCTCCCCCGATGAGGAGATCGACCTGGCCCAGGCCATGGCCGCCGGAAATGAGGCCTCCCAAAAGCTGGAGGAGTTGGAGCGCTGCCGGGAGTCCGGTGAAGCGGTAACGGTGACGCCGGAGGAAGAGGCCGCCTGGAAAAAGGATTTCAACAAGGGCGAGACCGCCAAGCAGAAGCTGGCGGAGGCCAACCTCCGCCTGGTGGTGTCCATCGCCAAGCGGTATGTGGGCCGTGGGATGCTGTTTTTGGACCTGATCCAGGAGGGCAACCTGGGCCTTATCAAAGCCGTGGAGAAATTCGACTACACCAAGGGCTATAAGTTCTCCACCTACGCCACCTGGTGGATCCGGCAGGCCATCACCCGGGCCATTGCGGACCAGGCGCGGACCATCCGCATCCCCGTCCATATGGTGGAGACCATCAACAAGGTCATCCGTGTCAGCCGCCAGCTCCTCCAGGAGCTGGGCCACGATCCCTCCCCCAACGAGATCGCCGCCGAGATGAACATGCCCGTGGAAAAGGTCCGGGAGATCTTGAAGATCGCCCAGGAGCCCGTCTCTCTGGAGACTCCCATCGGCGAGGAGGAGGATTCCCATCTGGGCGACTTTATCCCCGACGAGGGCGCCTCCGAGCCCTCCGAGGCCGCCTCCTTCACCCTGTTGAAGGAGCAGCTGATGGACGTGCTCTCCACCCTGACGCCCCGGGAGGAAAAGGTGTTGAAGCTGCGCTTCGGCATTGAGGACGGCCGCACCCGCACCCTGGAGGAAGTGGGCAAGGAGTTCAACGTCACCCGTGAGCGCATCCGGCAGATCGAGGCCAAGGCTCTAAGAAAGCTGCGCCACCCCAGCCGGAGCAAAAAATTGAAGGATTTTCTGAATTGATAAAAAACAGGCCCGCTCACAGCGCATTGCCGTGGGCGGGCCTGCTTTTCTTCTATAAAAACACAGCGCAACGCCAAATTGCGCGATAGTTGGTGGCGGCAACCGGACATTTCTGGTATAGTCAACGCAGTTGAAAAGGAGCTTGTGCGTTTCCTATGAAGTCAGGCCCAGAGGGCCGCATATACGGTCTGCAACGCTGCACAGCAGCGCTGCATGGAAAAGAATCCACCGGATTCTTTTCCACTGTGCCGACTATAAACCGGCGCCATCAGGAAAGACCAGCTATCAAAAGTCAAGAGGTCATCTGAAAAAGCAAATATGGAAAAAGGGCAGCAAAAAAGCAGGCGACCAAGGCCGCCTGAAGGAGGGATTGAGCTGAGATTCATTCATTTAGTCCGGCTCGTCTTGGTGGTCAAAGCTGATTAACTGAACTTTATCAAGAGGACCAATATAGAAAGTCATTGTTTCAAGGCCATTCGGTGGGTTATGCGCACCATGGAAGGTCTCTACCCGTATGACGACCTCATAATAGGGTGATTCTGGAACTTTTTGGACGCTAAGGACTTCTTGCCGCCAATATTGTCTGGGTTCTCCATAGTAGTCATCAACAGCCGTAGTAGTCGGCTGATACAACAGCCGCAAGATGACCTGTTCCGACGCATCCATGGATATTTCTTTTTGGGATTCTGCCGTGGCACCTGTTGACAGCAAGACAGCTGCGGTAACCATGATTCCAGCAGCAAACATAGTGATTTTACGCATCATAGCACCCCTAAAATAGGATGCCCCACATTAGTTGAACATTCCGCTGGGAACAGCAGAAAACTATGTCAAAGATAGAAGCCTTTGGGATATGAGGTTCAACAGTTTGGCACGTAGGGCTTTTTATCCCGTAAGACGGCGTAGATGATAAGCGTGAGTTTTCTGGCGACAGCGCCAATGGCTGTGTAGTGATGCTTTCCCTCTGCCCGTTTCTTTTGATAAAAGGCAGAAAGGACGGGATCATGGAAAGCGGATACCGTGGCCGCCAGCCAAATGGCACGGCGCAGATGCGGGGGGCCGCGCTTGGACATCTTGTTCTGAGTCCCGGTAAACTCACCGGATTGATGGACAGAAGGATCGATGCCTACGAAAGCAACCAGCTTCTTTGGCTCTGGAAAACGGGAAATGTCCCCAATTTCGCTGAGAATGACCACACCAAGTACCTTGCCTACGCCGGGGCAGGTGGTAATGCAGGTATCCAGTTTATTCATGCGTTGCTCGATCTCAAAGTCCAATTCATCCAGTTGCCGCTCCAACAAATCTATCTTTTCCAGAAGTTGCCGCAGCTGCAAAGCAAATGCTGACGTAGCAATGGTAATTCCAAAGGAGTTTTTCGCCGCAGCCCGGATTTCCTCTGCTTTTGCCTGACCAAAGCGCCCACAGCTTGCTTTCTTGAGTATGGCACAAAGCTCCTCCGTTGGGACAGCAAGCAGTTCTTCCGGTGTAACAGCAATATCCAAAAGTTCTTTTGAGGTTTTACCGAACATGTTGGTAAAGAAATGCTGATACTCTGGGAAAACGCGATCCATGACGCCAATGATCTTCCTCTTTTGGTCAGCGATATAGTCTACCAGATCCATGCGGTGCCGACAGAGCTGGCGCAGAGCGAGGATATCTTCATCTGCAAGCTCTGTGTTGCTGAAACGGCCAATGCGAATCGTTTCGGCAATGAGAAAGCTGTCTTTGGCATCATTTTTAGCTTTGCGGAGGAACAAATTGCGCACGGCGTCAGACTGCAGCGGATTGATGACATTCACCTGAAAGCCCTGGTCGAACAGAAAACAGTATAGCGACAGCCAGTAGTGGCCTGTGGCCTCCATACCCAAAACAATGGTTTGCTTTTCCGGGTTGCATCCATGAAAATAGTCCATGAGTGTGCTGGCTCCGGCAGTCGTGTTGGGGAAACGAAGTGTTTTTGCCAACTGCCGTCCAGTTTCGTCAATGACACAGGCTTCATGATAATTTTTTCCGATATCGATTCTGCAAATAAGCATAGTATATCCCTCCAGGTATTTTGCGGATAGTCCTCACAGCTCTTTGCGGACTACAGCCTCGTTTGATATTCGGAGAGAAACCAACATCCAGCTTATTCGTAGACCACCGCAAAGGTAGAGGCGGCACCCTTACGAACGGGTATTAAACCCAAGGAGGTGAACTCCGACCTCTATCCGCTGCTTGCATTGTACCTTAGCTGCCCCTCTGGGGCAATCCAAAATACGACTTTATTATACGAGGAGGTGAACTACCGTGCTCAACACAATGATCTTTTCGATCTTCGGCCTGGTCATGCTGGGTCTGCTGATCTTCTTTCTCGTTCTTATCGCCCGTGCCCTCTTGAAATACATCTATACAAAGGACATCCGCGAGGAACGGTCCACGGTCAAAAAATCATTGGGAGAGGCGATCAAGGCGCACCGCGCCCGCTGTAAAATGTCCCAGGAATTTGTGGCGGAGGCCGTCGGCGTCAGCCGACAGGCCGTTTCCAAATGGGAGCTGGGGACCTCCGAACCCAGCACTTCCAATCTTCTCGCGCTTGCAAAGCTGTTCGGCATCTCCGCAGAGGAGCTGCTGCGGGAGGTCCAGTGACAGCTCTCCGCTGTATCAAGGAAACGGGCGGCCGCTGACGCAGCCGCCCGTTTCATCTAATCGGTAAATATCAAGTTGGCTCCATGGCCGCCGCGGCTATTCGCCTGCGGCGGACGTACTCTGCCGCGTAGGAAAACATCCGCTGGAAATGATAGGCGGAGCACGCCGCCCGCCGAGCCGCGCCCTCCAGGGTGATCTCCCCTGTCAGGTTTTCCTCCACATATGTCATTGCGTCATTGAACCTGTCCAGCCATTCCATCCGCACCGCTCCTTTCTGTCTGCCAGGATACCACGTCCCACGCCCGCCTGTTCTCGCGTTTCGCGGGCAGAAAAAGAGAGGTGCGTCAGCCCTTCCGGTCTGTGAGGGACCGCCAGGCTAACTCTCCGAAGTTGAACAGGAACACGCCCAGCAAAATGATCCCGCCGCCTACCAGCGTGGCCCGGTCCGGGACCTCCCCTGCCAGCAGAAAGCCCATGAGACTGCTCAAAAAGGGCGTTGCGAACATATAATTGCTGACCTGGGAGGTCTTTTCCGCTTTTGAAAACGCCTTTGCCCAGGCCACATACCCCACAGCGCTGGAGCCAACGCTCAAAACGCCCAAATACACCAGCTGCACCGGGGGGGCGCTGGCCACCTCCTGGAAGGACCCCCGCGCAAACACCGCCAGCAGCAGAGTTCCGGCAAAAATGCCATATGTAGAGGTCTGCATGGCGGTATAGGTCCGGGTCAGCCGCCGCTGGAGCAGGTTATAGACGCTTAGAGACAGGGCCGCCAGCAGCATCCAGAACAGGCCGGAATTGATGGAAAAGACGCCGGTCATCAGCGTCATCACCAGCACGCCCACAAATTCCAGCAGGATGGCCGCCCACTGGATAGGGCGCAGGGATTCCCGGTAGACCGCCCAGGCCAGCAGCGCCGTGATCATCGGCGCCGTGGCGATGACCACGCTGCCGGTGGCCGCCGTCACCTGGGCCTGCCCCATGTTAAAGGCGATCATGTATACAAAAAAGCCGATGGCTCCCGCGGCCAGAAACCAGGGCAGGTCCGCCTTTTTCGGCAGCTTCATCCTGTTGATCGCCATGAAGACCAGCAGGATGGCAGACGCGATCAAATAGCGCAAAAAGCCCAGGGCAAAGGTCGAAAAGTGCTGAAGGGCCAACTTCGTCATCACATAGGCCAGTGACCAAAACACAATGGTGGTAGCGGCATATGGATGAAAACTGTCTTTCAGGCGCATGGTGATACCTCCTATAATTTTCTGTCTTTGAAGCAGCTCCGCCCGGTCATGAATATCCGCCGGACTCGAACGCGCTGATCTCCGCCAGGAACTGCCGGCCGTACCGCTCCGCCTTGGCGGCGCCCACGCCGCTGACCGCCTGGAGCTCCTGCAGGGAACCGGGGCGGCACAATGCCATCTCCCGCAGGGTCTTGTCGGTGAACACCACATAGGCGGGCACCCCCTGCCGCCGGGCGATCCCCGCCCGCAACGCCCGCAGGCGGCCAAACAGCTCCGCCGCCGGGCCGTCCAGCTCGCCCGGAGCCTCCTTCCGGGACGGGGCGGGGCGCTGATCCCGCACGGTCTTCATCCACAGGGCTGGGCCGTTCCGCACGATATCCTCCGCCCGCTCTCCCAGGCGCACCACCGGATACTGCCCG
This sequence comes from uncultured Dysosmobacter sp., assembly GCF_947631635.1. Taxonomy (GTDB): domain Bacteria; phylum Bacillota; class Clostridia; order Oscillospirales; family Oscillospiraceae; genus Oscillibacter. Next base: position 109,556 of record NZ_CANRMB010000004.1, on the reverse strand, counting down.
GGGCTGAGAGTCAGTATCCCCTCGTCCAGCAGGAAGCGGATACGCTCCCGGACCTCCTTCTGGGGCAGCTCCCGCAGCGCGCCATAGCTCCGCTCCCGGTCCAGATGGTATTTCCGCACCTTGTCGGTCTCCGCGCCGCAGAGGGTCTCGGCCACGATGCCCACGCCAAAGGCCTGGTTCAGCTCCGCCACGCAGGCCACGATGGTCCGGGCCTCCCTGCCGACATCCACCTCCTCAAAGTTGTGCAGGCAGTTATAGCAGGTGCCGCAGCAGTCCGGGGCGGACTCCCCAAAGTATTGCAGGATGTATTGCCGCAGGCAGTGCCGGGTGCGGCAGTAGCCCGCCATCCGCCGCAGGCGCTGGAGGTCCCGCTCCTGCAGCCGCTCCGCCGTCGCAGCGTCCATCCCCTCCCGAAGCTCGCCGTGGGTAATGAGGAATTCATTGGTCCGCACATCCTGCCCGCTGTACAGCAGAATGCAACTGGAGGGCAGGCCGTCCCGCCCGGCGCGGCCCGCCTCCTGATAATAGCTCTCGATATCCTTTGGCATGTTGTAGTGGATGACATACCGCACGTCGGACTTGTCGATCCCCATGCCGAAGGCGTTGGTGGCCACCATCACCTGTGCCCGGTCATAGAGGAAGTCCTCCTGATTTTGCCGCCGCTCCTCCGCCTCCAATCCGGCGTGGTAGCGGGTGGCGGAGACGCCCCGCTCCCGCAAAAACCCACAGACCTCCTCCACGTTTTTCCGGGTGGCACAATAGACGATACCGCACTTACCGGGGCGCCCCTTCACCAATTCCAGCAGGGCCGCCTTTTTGCTGTCCGGCTGCTGCACCTCGAAGTACAGATTCTCCCGGTCAAAGCCCGTGGTGATCCGCAGGGGCTCTTTCAGGGCCAGCAGCCTCTCGATGTCCTCCTTGACATCCGGCGTGGCGGTGGCGGTAAAGGCTCCTACCGCCGGGCGCTTTGGCAGAGATGCCACAAACGCGGGGATATTCAGGTACGAGGGCCGGAAATCCTGCCCCCACTGGGAGATGCAGTGGGCCTCGTCCACCGCCACCAGGGAGATGTCCGCGTGCTCCGCAAAGCTCCGGAATCCCTCCGTCTCCAGCCGCTCCGGCGCCACATAGATGATCTTGTACCGGCCCGCTCTGGCCCGGTCCAGCGCCAGGAGATACTGCTTGAAGGTCAGGCTGCTGTTCAAAAACGCCGCAGGCACGCCCATCTGCACCAGCTGCGTCACCTGGTCCCGCATCAGGGACACCAACGGCGAGATCACCAGGGTGATACCCGGCAGCAGCAGGGCCGGGACCTGGTAGCACACGGACTTCCCCGCCCCGGTGGGCATGATGACCAGGGCGTTCCCCCCGGCAAGCAGGGCGTCGATGACCGCCTCCTGCCCGCCCCGGAAGGCGTCATAGCCAAAATATGTTTTTAAGGCCTCCTCTTTGGTCATGGGGGTCCCGTTCCTTTCTCTTTTTAAAACACTATCTCCATGATACCACAGATCCCGCCGAAATGCTCCCCCTTTTTTCAAGATGCGGCATACGCAAGGCTTACCCGGACTGGATGTCCCTTATGGCGCTGTCGAACCATCTTTATGCGTAAGTCCCCGCAGCTTTTATAATGAAATAACTTAAAAAACGGCAAATCCACTTTTCAAGTGTCACAGCGCATGTGCGCTGTGGCAGGCCGCAGACCGCGGCCTTGATTGAAATTTCATCATCAATCCCTGTGCGCTTTGCGCACAGGGATTGATGATACAGCGGCGGGGAGCCCTGCATAGAGGCTGCGGTCCGGTCAGGAGGCGGTGCTGTGGTCAGCGCCGTTTTTTGTCTCTCCAGAAGCAGCCGCCCACTCCGCCGCCAATTCCCGGTGAAGGCGCAGGGCCATCCATCCTGTGACCGCTGCGGACAGCACATCGGCCACCGGCTGGGCATACAGGATGCCGTTCAGCCCCCAGACTTTCGGAAGGAGCAGCATGACGGGCACAAAGCAGAGGCCCTGGCGGCAGGCACCCAGGATGCATCCCTCCCTTGCCCTGCCCATGACCAGGAACAGGAAGGAATACACCGTATAGAAGCCGAAGAGCAGAAACGACAGGCCGTTCGCCCGCAGCGCGGCCTGTCCGATCCGGACCATCTCCCAGTCCCCCTTTGTAAACAGGGACATGATCTGTGTGGGAAAAAACGCCGCCGTCAGGCCAAATCCCACGCAAAATGCCGTGGACCAGATCAGCGACACCCTGATCGCCGCAAGGAGCCGGTCATACCTCCCGGCGCCGTAGCTGAACCCGGCAATGGGCTGAAATCCCTTCAAAAATCCAAAAACCACCAGCGTCCCCATGGACATGATCTTCGCGACCGGCCCCATGGCTGCCTGGACGGAGCCGCCATAGTCCTTTGCCGCGGCATTGACCATGGCGATGGAGAGGCTGGTCAGCAGCTGAAAGACCAGGGTCGGAACGCCGATCTTCAAAATTTCGGACAGGATCGCTCTGGAAAAACAGCAGTCCCCGGCGCGGAAGCGGAACACGCTCTTTCCCCGGAGGATGTATCCCAGGTAGAGCAAGGCGGAGACGGCCTGGGAGACGGCGGTGGCGATGGCCGCGCCGGTCACGCCCAGGCCCATGGTGTAGATGAATACGGGGTCCAGCAGCACATTCAGCGCCGCGCCGGACCCCAGCGCCAGCATGGCCATTCTGGCGGCGCCCTCGCTGGATACGATGTTGTTCATCGTGACATTGAATACGTTGAAAATGGAAAAGGCAATGTAGATACCCGTATAGGCGAGGGCGTCGGGCAGCACCTCCTCCAGGGCCCCCAGCTGTCTCAAAATCGGCCGCAGAAACAGCAGGGAGCAGAGGATCACCGCCCCGCCGGTCAGGACGCTGCCGTATAGGGCTGTGGCAGCCACCTGGTTTGCAGTCTCCCGGTCTCCCCGGCCAAGCAGTCTGGAGAGATAGGCCGCCGCTCCATTGCCGAACAGCAGTCCCAGGCCCACGACGACCTGTCCCAGGGGGAAGGCCACGGTGACAGCTGCCATTGGAACCATTCCCAGTCCCCCCACAAAATAGGTGTCCGCCAGATTGTACAGCGCGTTGATCAGCATCCCCGCCATGGTGGGAAGTCCCAGTGCCAAAAGCGCTTTGGGGATCGGCGTGCTCCCCAGCAATTCCATTTTTTGATTGGGTCCTGTCATCATAAATCTCCCTTCAAATTTATTTTACAGTAATATAAATTATAGTAGTTGCGCAACGAGTGATATTGTACTATCATTTAGAGTATCTGTCAAGCAAAAACTATCATCTGGTTTGACAAACTTGAAACACGGACGAAAGGCGGCATATGATGGCGACTATTGATCTGATCGTGCTGGGTATCCTGAAAAAGGAGCCGTTAAGCGCTTATGACATTCAAAAGCTGGTGGAATACCGCAATATCTCAAAGTGGGTGAAGATCAGTACGCCATCCATCTATAAGAAGGTCCTGCAATTGGAGGAAAAGGGCCTCATCGCGGGCATGGCCATACGGGAGGGGAAAATGCCGGAAAAAGTGGTCTACTCCCTGACAGACGCGGGCGAGCAGGAATTTGAAAGCCTGATGCTGGAGATCTCCCGCAGGCCGGTCCACATCTTTCTGGATCTCAACGCGGTCATCGTCAATCTGGACAGCCTCCCACCGGCGGAACAGCAGGCGTGTCTGGACCATATTGCGGAAAATATCGGTGTTTTGAAGGCCTATCTGTCTGAAAATCTCGCCGCCAAGGAACACGCCCCGGAGATCCCCGAGGCCGGTCTGGCTGTCCTGCGTCAGCAAATGATCCTCGCCCAGGCGATCGAGACCTGGATTCAAACCACCAAGGAGCAGTTTTCCGGCGGTTTTTGAATGCTGGACACTTTCCCATGCAGAACAGAGGGCGCACTGCCATACGGCAGCACGCCCCCTGTTTCCATTCTTTTATCCCAAATAACTGAGCAGCCGCCCGGTCTCCATGGCTGCCAATGCCCGGACCCCGTCAAAATCCACATAGGGATTGTAGACCGCCTCCAGCTTGTCGTGGTTGGCTTTGGCGTCCTTCAGGGCCGCGATCCCCTCCTCCCGGAGCAGCGCCGCCATCCGGGTCTGGAACCGCAGGCGGGCCTTTCCCTCCGGCTCCGCCATGGCGTCCAGCCGGATACGGCGGAAGGGCTTTTTGCCGTAGTCCATGCCGGACCGGGAGGTGACAAAGGCCAGCCCCAGCCCTGGCACCAGCAGGTGCTCTATGCGCTCCGGCTCCTCCGGAGACAGGCAGGCGATGGTGTTCCAGCCGTTTTCCGCCGCCGCCTGATGGAGGCGGGCCAGACTCTCCCCCGCCAGCTCCCAGCTGTCCGCAAACTCATACACCTTGGGACACAGGGCGTCCACACTGTCGTATCGCCAGATATAGCCTTTGTGGGTGATGCTCCCCAGAAAACGCCGGGTGGTCCTTCCCTGCTCGCCGCCCTTCTCCCGCAGCTCCCGACTGATGATACCGTTTACCCGCCGGGCCGCCCGGGCCGTGTCAAAGTTTTTTCCAACCGCCGCCACCGCGTCCAGCTCCACTTGACGGGCCGCTTTCAAGCTGTGGTACGCCCGCACATAGGCGGCCTTATAGGCGTGGGTGTGGGCCTTTACCTCGTCTGCGGCGGCTTTGGCGGCGGTCAGGTCATAAAATCGGCCCAGATCCACGTAGCGGTCCACAGCCGCCGGATATTGGGGCTCTATGACGTGGGGCGAGGTGCCGTCCACCACGGCGCACCGGATTTCCGGCATGACCACGCCGTCCAGGGAGTCCGGATCGCCGGAGCACCACAGATACTCCACCTTGGTGCCCGCCTGCTCCATGGAACGACCCACCTCCCGCATGAAGGTGTTTTTCCCCACGCCGGGGCCGCCCTTCAGCACCATGAAGTCGTATGTATCCTCAATGTCCACCATCTCCGGGAACAGATTTTGAAATCCCTCGCCGCTGTTCGCACCGGCGAAAAAGTTTGTCACCTGAGCCATAACGGTCCCTCCAGATCCAAGTTTCATTTTCAGACTATGCAAAAACGCCTTGACCTGACAGCGTTTTCGGCCTGTCTTTCCAGAAAATCTGAAATATGGGGAGGGAATCTCTTCCTGTTGAAAAATCATGGTGAAATTTGTGGAGCTTTCTGGTATAATAAAAAAAATGTCTAATTTCCTAAGGAGCCTCCCATGGACGATCAATATACACCCATCCTCACCGAAGAAGAACGGGCCGCCCGCCGGGCCCGCCGAGCCAAGCTCCGCAGGCAGAAACAGCGGGCCAGGCGGATCAGGCGGCTGAAGCTGCTCCTGGCGGCGGCCGCATTGGTTTTGCTCCTGGTGATCCTGCTTCTGGTCTTTGGCAAGCAGCCGGAAACAGCGCCGGAGCCTCCCCCCTCTGTCCCAGCCGCGGAATCCGCCGCTTTGCCGGAGGAAAACGCGGATCAGCCCTATTCCGCCGCGGAGACCGCCGCCACCGTCCAGCTGGGCGACGGGATCGACAGCAGCTACGCCGTTCTGATCGACCTGCAATCCAATACCATTCTGGCGGAAAAAGGTGCGCATACCGTCATCAGCCCCGCCTCCATGACCAAGCTCATGACGCTGCTGGTGGCGGCGGAACATGTGACCGACCTGGACGATACCTTCACCATGACCATCGACATCACGGACTACTGCTATGTCAACGGGTGCAGTGTGGTGGGTCTGGACATCGACGAGACGGTCTCCATCCGGGAACTGCTCTACGGCACCATCCTCCCCTCCGGCGCCGACGCCTCTCTGGGCCTTGCCGTTTACGTGGCCGGCTCCCACGAGGCCTTTGTGGAGCTGATGAATCAAAAAGCCGAGGAGCTCGGTATCGCGGAGACCACCCACTTCACAAACTGCGTGGGCATCTATGACGAGGCCCACACCTCCACGGTCTACGACATGGCTATCATCTTAAAAGCCGCCATGGACAACCAGCTGTGCCGGGAGGTCCTGCGGGCCCGCACCTACGAGACGGCCCCCACAACGGCGCATCCCGAAGGGCAGATCCTCTCCAACTGGTTCCTGCGCCGCATTGAGGACCATGTCCCCAGCACGTTTGAGGTCATCGGCGCCAAGACGGGCTATGTGGTCCAATCCGGCTCCTGCGCCGCCAGCTGCGGGGAAAATGCCGACGGCGGTCAATATATCTGCGTCACAGGTGACGCCGGCAGCAGCTGGCGCTGTATCTTCGACCATGTGGCGCTGTATGAGGAATATTGCAGTTAAAGCCACCACAAAGTGGGTGACTTTGATACTACCAACAGCAGAGCACCCCAGGCAGTTGCAAACTGCCTGGGGTGCTTTTCGTTGTATATGCGGCGCAGTATATAGATGGCTTCCCTGATTGCCTTCCCGAATACAAGCGGCAATCTATCCTCTCCCTGCTGTGAAAAATATGTTTACTTCACAACCTCGCCGCCGGGGGCAGAGTGGGCCGTGGACCAGGCGTGCTCGAAGGCCGCCCAATCCCTCTGTTCCAGTTTCTTGGTCCACTCCTCCATATACTTCTTGTCCTTGCCCTTGGCCAACCACTTATAGTCGTGGCTGTTGGTGGCCTCCTGCATGTCGGCATAGTACCAGTCGCCGGGGTTGTTGTCCGGCCAAGTGATCATCTTTCGCTCAGGCAGCAGATGGTCCTCGTCTGGCTTACGGCCCAGGGCGCGGTTCACGATGACGCAGGATTGGGCCCGGGTGATATGGGCATTGGGCCGGAAGGTGCCGTCCTCAAAGCCCTGGACCAGGCCCACACGGGATGCCGCTTCCACGTAATCGGTGTACCATGCATCCGGCTCCACATCTGAGAAGTAGCCCCCATACTCCTCCTTAGTCGTCTCAAAGAAGCCCACTGCCATCTTGGCAAACTGAGCGCGGGTGATCTTACCGTAGGGACGGAAGGCACCGTCTTGGAAGCCGTCAATGATGCCCATATTGGTCAAAGTGGAGATGGCGTTGTTGCACCACAGGTCGGAGCCGCAGTCGGAGTAGCCGTTGGTCTGGCTCCAGTACTTGTCCCGGGCCTTGTCCGTCAGCAGGCGGAAGAAGATGGTGGCCACTTCGCCCCGGGTAATAGTACCGTAGGGCCGAACTGTACCGTCCTTGTAGCCGATGATGTAGGAGTAATGGTCGTCGGTATTCAGCTTGGGATCGTCATCATCGGGGTCCGGCCTGGTGGGATCGGGCTTACTGCTCTTGGTGTTGGTGAAGGCGGCAGTGGCGTTCATGTCCTTCTGGATCGTGCCGTTTGCGCTGGAAGACGTGGTGGTGTATCCGCTCACCGCCGCTTCGGTCACCGTGTATTTGATCCCGGCGAGCAGTCCTGCGGCGGTTATGCTTTGTCCGTGCTTCAGGGTGAAATCGGCGGAACCATTTGTAAAGGTCATCCCGCTAAACTGTCCGTTGATAGGAGAATCAAGGGCCACCGTGAATCGGAATTCCCTGCTGGTATCCGCCCCGCTTCCGGCAACGGTCTTGGAAACCGTCAAACCGCCTTCAGCAGCCGGATCTTCAGCCTTTTTCCAGTTGGCCACAAAGGTAAGACGGCCAGTTGTTCCCGCATCTACTTTCAGCGTGGGGTACGCTCCCCCCTGACCGGCATTTCCCGTCACTGTCGTATGCTCTCCCAAGCTCCAATGGGAGAATTCATACCAGCCGTCAGCGGCAGATACCGGGCCGGGATTTACCAGCGTAAAGCTATCCTTCACTGTGTACCGCGCGGGGTTCGCCGTCACCGCGGCCAGTGCGCTGGCTGACTCCGCCGGAGAATCGTCGGCATTCTGATAGGCAATGGTATACCCGATGGGCTGCACCAGATAGGTGATGACTTCGGGAATGGCATTCCCGGCCAGGGCGCTCATCGGCTGCGGCTGGCCCTGCGCATCAAGCCAGGTCAGTTTCTCATAGTCTGTTACTGCCGCATATGTCCCATCAGCACCTTTGTTGACCAGCTGATAGCCTTCTCCGGTCAGCGCCTTGACTGCATCCGCATCGGGCGTTGCCACAGTCTGGTCCGCTTCTGCCTGGATCGTCTTTACAATGGTGGGATCAGGCTTCTTCTCCGTCCCGGCCTCCACAAAGTTCACCATGTAGCTGCCGGTAGTCTGGGGGTCGTAGTAGAAGACAGCGTTATAGTCCCCTCCGCTGCCTGCCAGCGCCAGAGTCTTGTTTGTCTCTTGCGGGATATATCCAGTCTGAAGCTCTGCCGTCAGATTCAGGACGGTGCCGGGTGCGTACGGCTGATCCTTCCGCACGTCCTTTGCCAGCACATAGTAGGTTTTCCCGCCGCTTTCAACGATTTCTCCAGCGTCGTTGATTTGAATGGCAGTAAAGTCCTCAGGCTTGTCACCATCCCGCAGCGTTTCGGTCACATAGTAGACGGTGTAGCGATACTTCTCCTTGCTGGTCGCCGTCCATACAGCGGCAACATGCTGGTCTTCTATGATGACCTCATCAAAATTAAAAAGTTCTCCGGTCGCCGTTCCATCTGCGTCGGATTTATACCACCCCTTCATTGTATAGCCGCTTCTCACAGGACGGGGGATCTCTGCGTCAGCATCCGTGATCTTGCTGTTTGCGGGGACCTCCTCGACGATATTGGTACTCGCTTTGCCCACCTCGCCGCCGTTCAGATGGAAGGTCACCTTCAGCATGGGCCTCTCCCAAATGGCATACAGGAGCAGGTCGCTGCCAATATAGAAATCACCGTCTATCTGGGCCTGCGGTTCACTGGGATCAGCATTGTTCTCCGCTTTCCACAGCATATTGACGCCCGCCGGACCCAGGCCCCAGCCTTTGAACTTCCATTCCACGGGGCCATCCGGATTCCGGTCGGGGCAGACAGCCACCGGGTCTCTTTCGGGATAGGTCCAGAGATATTTGGGCGCACCGTCCACCGTTTTTTCCTGGTTCGTGTCTTTGAAATACAGCGGGAACGCGTATTCCTCCTGGGTGACATGGGCGTTGTAGGGCAGTTCAATGTGCCCCAGCTCTGTCTCGCTTTCCTCAACATCCGCTTTTGTGTTCGCCGCCATATATCTGATCGTATACCGCTGCCGGTTATAGTAGAAATAGAGGTCGTAGGGATCATCCTTGGTGCCGACTGGGTGCGGGGCATTTCCCGCTCCATCCCAAGTTTGGCCCCAGTTGTCCTGACATTCCGTGGTGTGATCAGCAGCAGTATTGACCCTAGTCATATGCGCCCGGGCGCTGGGATTCTGCTTGTCGATCCTATTGGTGGATGTTGTAACTAATTGTCGGCCAACGGCATAATACCTGGGCGCTGTTTCACCGCTGGCTTGATACCCGCGCACGGCGTAATACCCGCCGCCTTTCACATCGTACTTGATTTCGCCATTCTGGAAGGATACCTCCATCAGATCGGTAAATCCAAATTTTGTGATTGCTTCATTGTCCGCCGGTACCAGATACAGGGTGTCTTTCAGGTCTGTGGAATCGCCGTGAAGCTTAAAGGTCTCCACGCCAGTGGAATCAATCTCCAGCCCCGGCACTTCATAACAGTGGGTATAGCGATAATAGCTGATCGAATACTCGGTCCAATAGGCGACCAGGTGATGTGCTGTTTCCGGATGCTGCGGGTCAGCGATGATCTCTTCGTCCATGGTTGCATAAAGACCCATGATGGTGGGTTCGCCATAGTGACTGCTACTGGAATTCACCACTGCATCATCACGGTATTTCCCCTGGGTGGTGGCCCAGGAGATCATATCGCCGCTCTTATTTTTGCTACCGTCTATCTCTACTTTGGCTAAATGTTCCTCCACTTGTGCCGCTGGCCAGACCGCCCTTAGGTCCGCGCCGTATTTGGCACAAATGGTGAGTGTCTGCGGGACCGGCATTTGTTCGGGAGCGGTTATATCTCCCCCTGCACTTGTCAGCGCCCTCATGTATCTATTATCTTTACCAGATACGTGTACTGTTTTATAATCAAATATTAAGCTGCCATCCTGAATAAATTCGGCCAAATTTTTCGAATAGCTGAAGCCGTTGGTGTTACGCGCTACATAGTAGTCAGACACTACGTTATTAACGTTGGCTGTGCCGTAATAGTAAAATTTGAGGGTATAAATATTCCGGGTAAAATACACATAGATGGTGGTTTTGCCGTCGGCGTTGGCCGTGGTAGTATGATACTCCATCCCGTTGCTGTCGCTCTCATGGAGAATCTAAAAACCGTATTGAGCATAGAACTGGCTGGCATCGGTACCGTTGATATCCCTGGCGGATGTTTTGAAATGCTCTGTGACCTGCGCTTGGATATCCTCCCGCAGGCTTTTCCTGTCTCCGTCAGGTGTTCCCTCCAGGGACGAGTCGGTGTCCACCGTCATGGTGAAGCTGCCCACGTTGCTGTAATTGGAATTTGAGCCGACACTGCCCAGCTGGGGTTCCTTGGATGTTACTGGGTCCTGAAAAGGCTTATATTTCTCCGTGTAATATTCGCTCGTCCCGCCGGTGACTTTTGCCTGCACATCGGTCAGTCCGTCCAGGTCCTCCGTCCAGAGGATCACCGTGATCTGGGTCGTATTCGGTTCCCACCTGGGATACAGGTGCAGGGCCAGCACGCCGGCGGTCTCCTGGAGCTTGGCGTTTTGTGTAAGCAGTTCGGAAGTGATTTTCAGCGTATAAACACCGCTTCCATCTTTTTCAAGCGGCGTATAGGCGGTCTCGTCATACTCCCCGTTCTCATCCGGCTGAGCGCCCTGGTTCAGATACTGCCAGCCGGCAAAGGTATAGCCCTTCCGCTGGGGTTCGGCCATCCCCGCAAATTTCACATACTCCCCCAGAGGGACCTGCTGCCTTGGGATGTAGGTGTAATCGGTGTCGAAAATGACCCGGTAGGAGTCCGCCGCCCTGTAATAGATATCCACCACTGTTCCAATGACGCCGTCATTCGACACCCGGTTTTCAATGAGCTTCTGATTGAATACCAGGGGTGCAAGCAGGGTGTATACTCCCTCGGTTTTCGCGGCAGCTCTCGTCAAGCCGCCCACGCGGCCCTGCAAATTCTCGGTATTCAGAAGGACGTATGGAACGCCGTTTTCCTCCTTGATTTTTCTGTTCTGCAGTTCATCTTCCGTCAGACCGGAAAGGTCTTTCGGAACCCAGTGGTTCACCGTGTACCAGGTGGCGTTTCGGCGGTAGCTGACATTGATATTCAGGCCATTTTCCAGTGCGTTCTTTAGCTGTTCTTCAGTCAGCGTCACCTTCAGCTTAGGCTTTACCAGAGCATTCGCGCCATGATTGCCGATTTCATGACCAGCATGCGTATCGCTTCCGCAATATGCCTGAGCGGTGTAGTCCTCCGTTTGAAGAATGCGAGCGTCGTTCCAGACTCGATTGTACTCGGTAGAATAGCGGTTTCCGTAGGTTTCGCTTAATATAGTATAGTCAGGCGCCGAATCGATTCCATGCTTTTCCTGATACGCATAGACGCTGTGGTTGGCAATATCCACGCTGAAGTCCCCGCGCTCCAGCATCTCCCGGAGCTCCTCCGCCGTTTCGTTCCCCGTCGGCTGGGTCACCAGATACTTGTTGAGCGGGGCGGGGGCCAGCACGACGCGGAAGCCCTTTACCTCGGGCAGGGGAAACTCAAGCTCGTATTTGCCGCTGGTTTTCTCCAGCCGCGCCTCCGCCTCCACGATCCCAGGCGCCGCCGCGTCGATGCCCGCCAGACCGCCGGTATTGGAATACTGGTATTTCACACGCATCCGGACCACATTGGCCGGTACAAACTCGTAATCCGAAAGCTGTCCCTGAAACACCTCCCGCAAAACGGTGCCTTCATTTCCGGTCTCGCCCACAGGCACGATCCGCCAGCCGCTGCCGACGGCATACACGATCCGCGCGCCGCCCTCACGGGCCTCGTCAAAGGATTCCACAGAAAGCGGCTCTGCTTTTATCACCAAAACGTCGCCGGAGCAGAGCCTCCTCATCAACTTCTGGTACTGCAGTCTGCCGAAATTCTTCCCACTGAGCTTATTCATGTAGATATTCTGATCCAGTACAGGAAATCCCGTAGGGCGAGATATTGCCGTTTTGCTCTTTCGCAGATACGCGAACATATCCATAAATTTTGCTTTCCATAAGAAGCATCCCTTTATTATTTGAGTACAGGTGTTTGTCCTCTAACAATTTTAATGGAAGTTTCCTCTCTCGCATAAGCCAATGTGTGCTCTGTCGGGTAGTGGTCCAGCATCTCGGAGGCCGTTTTGGGCTCTGCGCCACTCCAGAACATCAGGGTGGCGAAAGTTCTCCGCAAGTCGTGAAAGCAGATATGTTCTTTGGTCCTCATCCTTTTCAGCAACTTCTTGTGTATCCTAACAACGCAATCTGGACCGTATATCCTGCCTGCCATATACTTCCGTCTCTGGTCCGTGAAAACCAATATGATATTTTGAAAAACGAACTGGAACTGTGTAATTTTACGGGCAGTTCGCCCAATACCATCCCCCAGAATCTCTGGGCAGGCATCCATCTTGTCAATATCGCTGCCGTTGCCAAAGTGGAGGAGAATCAAGCTGTTCAGGCTGCCCGTGCTGGTCCTGAGGACAAATATACCGCCAAGCTAATCCTGCTCAATTGATTGGAACTTTGAAAGATTGTTTTATCTATATCTGCTTCGGTGTACCAGTGAAATATTTTGCCAATGGGAAAGAGCACTGCCTTTGTCTATCTCCTTAATTTCAAGAATCTCACCAATAACAGCTTTACCGTGGTCAATCAGTGAAAGCGTCAAGCATTCCTACACCATCTGAAATGCCTATTATAAAAGTGTCTCCGGCCAGGACTGGGGAGACACTGATCAGCGTGTGCTGACTTTGAACAACTCCATTGGGACAGAAAAAATCGTAAGCCTGACCCGCAGCTAACTCAATCGGATATAACAAGGACAGGCGACATTGGAAGATTCCGCAGTCTCCTGTCCTTGTTTTCATATAAACCGGTTAAAGGGGGCCAACACCTTTATGCGAACAGCCCCTGGCATGGCCAGGGATATCCTCATACCAATCTACTGGCCGCAAAAGCCTGCTGCAGGTCATCAATTAAATCCTCGGCATCCTCCAAGCCCACACTAAAGCGGAAAAAACCCTTTCGATAAATGGCAGGATAATGAACGAGTTTATCGCTTGTCTGATCATAATAAACAATCAAACTCTCTACATCTCCCAGAGAAACGGCGTGTGTTACCAGCTTCAGAGCATTTAGAAACTGTTGGTGTGCAGTCTCGTCACCGTTGATGTCGAAGGAAATCATACCGGAATACTGGCCGTTCATCATCTTTGCGGCCCGTTCATGCTGGGGATGGCTTTTTAGGCCCGGATACCAAACAAAACGGACAGCGGGGCTCTGTTCCAGAAATTCCGCTACAGCCAAAGCCACGGCGCTGTGCTGCTTCATGCGCAGGGGCAGGGTGATGAGTCCTCGAGTGATTAGCCAGGCATTGAAGGGGCTGAGGATACCGCCGAAGTTTACCATAGCCATTTCTTTTACCTGCTCTAAAAGCTCGGTGCGGCCTAGGACACAGCCACCCAGTGAATCGCCATGGCCGTTAATGTACTTGGTCATACTGTGGATCTCTAAATCTGCCCCCAGCTCCAACGGAAAGATACAGACAGGTCCGGCAAAGGTGGCGTCCACAGACAGCAGAGCGTGCGCAGCGTGAGCGATATCCGCGATAGCGCTGATATCGCTGATGCCGGTAGTGGGATTGCCTGGCGTTTCCACGTGAATCAACTTTGTGTTGGGGCGCACTGCGGCCTTTACCGCTTCTGTATCTGTAGTGTCGACAAAAGATACCTCCACATGATACTTTTCTGGCAGATATTTTCGGAACAGCAGATTGGTGGCGCTGTAGCAAACTTCGGAAACGACGGCGTGATCACCGCTATTCAAAAAAGGTATAAATACACCGGCCAGCGCCGCGACGCCGCTGGCAAATACCGCACAGTCCTCCGCACCGGTGAGGGCGCAGAGTTTATCCTGCAGGACCATCTGGTTCACATTGCGGTTGCGCGCATAGATGTTGCTGTGGATACCGCTCCAGTCTACCGGAGTGCCGTCCGTAGGAATGCGGTAATTGGAAGTCATATAGATTGGTTCATTGATAGCGCCGAAGATATCATCTCTCCGGGCGCCGCCATGGACGGCTTTGGTCTGAATATTGGCTTTGTGCTTCATAAAACTGTCTCCTTTGGACGCATCGAACCGAGGAGCCGATACGTTTTCCATAAGTCGTTTTGGCAGTGGTCAATTTGTTTTCCTGCCTCTTTCTGCATAACGGCGCAGATCTTCCACATATGCCCTGGACTCCCGGGCCGCAAGCTCCAGGTCCTCAGAGGGAAAGTACAGTGCCACCGTAAAGACCCCAGCCTCAAGCCATGGCTCCAGATTCCTATGAACTTCGCCAGCCTCGAATACAAACATAAACGGGGCCCCTGAAAATAGAGAACGCATCATCGCCAGCAACTCCGGCGTATAGCCGATCGTAGGGTAAATCTTGACTGCGTCGGCGCCCAGCCGGAAAGCTTCCGCAAACTCGTTGCAGGTAGAACCGGCTGGGAGGTAAGGGATTTGATAAAGGCTACAGAGTTCAGCAATGTCTGAATCAAAATTCGGCGCTGCGATAAAATCGAAGCCTGCGGCAATGATTTCTCGGGCCATGACACAGTCCCGCACCGAAGCAATGCCGAAAACATAGGAGTCGGTTCCGTACTTTTGGCGGAGCTTTTTGGCCGCTTTAAGGACAATGTGATAGTTAATAGGGCAATCAATAGACAGCGTGTGGATTCCCGCCTGTATATAGGTCTCGGCACGGGCCAAAATGGCCTCCTCTGAGTATTCCCTTACGACTGCCATCAGACGGTACTGTTTCATCTTTTCCAAGGTTGAAAACTTGAATTTCATAAGCATACTCTCCCAGATACATTTTTTGACCACCGGGCACGCCTCATCCCATCAAAAGGCCAGGCAGCCACAAGGACAACACGGGCACATACATGACGAGCAACATGATCGGCAGGCACGCAAGCAGCAGCATCGGTATCAGCGGCTTGACCGTTTCGTTGATATCTGTGTTGGCTACACGGCAGGCCACGAACAAATGCATAGCCATAGGCGGTGTGGACGCGCCGATGCCGACGGCTACCATCATGATCACTCCTAATTGCAGTGGATCGAGGCCAATATAGTTGCAGGTCGGCATAATCATGGGTGTCAGCACCAGCATAAGAATGTTGGCGTCAAAAAACATGCCTGCAATCAGCAACATGATACCCAAGAGCAATAAGATCACATATGGATTTTCGGAGACAGAGGTAAAAAGTGTGACGACGATCTGCGGGACATTTTTCAAAATCAAAAACCGGCTGAACAAAGCGACCATGGGGAATATGATGAAAATAGAGCCAAGAGATTTACCGGCTTTGATAAATTCCTGAAATGTCTCTTTTCTTTTTAATTTCTTGTAGTAAAAAAGGCCAGTCAGAATCGCATACAGGCAGCCCACAGCACCGGCTTCAGTGGGAGTAAAGATACCGCCATAGATACCGCCCAAGATAATGACCGCCAGCAGAATAGCCGGAAATGCCCGGAAAAAGCTGCTACGAAGGCCTCCCCAATAGCTTTCCGCTTCTGCGCCGTATTTCATAGCATCTTCCGAAGTGACCTCCGTAACCCATTTGGGCGCCATAAAGCGGTTTAGGACGATTAGCAGCACACCCCAAATAATACCGGGGATAATCGTAGCGGAGAAGAGCCCGGCAATGGAGACATTGGCCACAACGCCGAATATGATGGCATTCATGTTGGGTGGGATCATATAGCCTAGAGGGCACGCAGCTGTCAGCATTGCGGCTACATAGCGGCGGTCGTATCCGAGTTTTTCCAGCTTGGGGACCATAATATTGCCCAAGGCGGAAACCGTTGCGAGGCCGGAACCACAAATGGCACCAAAAAACATACAGGCCAAAGGGATGGTAGCACCTACGCCGTATTTGACCTTTTTCAAGAGGTGATTAGCAAAGTCCACCAAGTCTCCCGCGATTCCGGAAACCTCCATCAGCCCGCCCGCCAGCATGTACAGAGGGACGGCCAGCAAAGAGCTGCTGCTGATTGCGTTCAAAACCAAGGGGCCTACAGTGGCCTGGCCGGTACCAGTCATAAAAATATAGACCAGCGAGCCCACTAAAAAGCTGGCAAAAACCCGGCACCCAAGGAACATGAGCGCTAAAATCACGATGACACTAATTAAAATTTCCATGTGCAAGCTCCTTTATCTGCCGGACACTCCTGGCGGCTTTGTAAATGGCCATTAACACAAGACAGATAGTGACCATAGCCGCGACCACATAGATTGGCAGCTTTATGCCGGGAGTCGTCATTCCCTGATTTTTACAATATTGTGTATACTCAAACA
Organism: uncultured Dysosmobacter sp.; assembly: GCF_947631635.1. Classification (GTDB taxonomy): domain Bacteria; phylum Bacillota; class Clostridia; order Oscillospirales; family Oscillospiraceae; genus Oscillibacter. The sequence goes on along the minus strand of NZ_CANRMB010000004.1, from coordinate 93,067 downwards.
TATAGTTGGCCAGTATGGAGACAGCTATTGCGGAAATTAAATCAATAATAAGACTGATTGGCTTCAAAATTTTGGGGGATTTGATCAATAAGCCAACGCCATCCAAGCTCAAATGCGTGTTGTCTCTGGATAAATTTGCTGCACCCAGCCAGATACCAGCCAGCATTAAATACATGGGCACCTCTTCCCACCCACCGAGGGAAACATTGAACACATACCGGACAGCGACTTGGATTAATGTCAGGACCAACAGTGCGACAACTACAAATCCCAAAAAGTAGGAGATGACGGTTGCCAGCCACTTATCCAATGCTTTAAAAAACTTGAACATAAAAACCTCCCGCTGTGAATTTGGGATAGAAGTCCAGTGTAATCCGGACTTCTATCCTCTCAAGTCAATTGAGTGGGTTATTGTCCGCTGCGGTACTCTTCCACAATGGCGACCATCTGGTCATAGATCTCGGGACCGATAAACTCTCGGTACTCTTCTTCTTTGGACTTGGCGTATTCCTGCCAGGTAGCCCGTTCTTCGTCAGTCAGGATATGGACCTGAACCCCGAACTCCTCTTCCATGCGTTTGTAGACCTGCTCATTGCCCTCTTTTTCGAGAACAGCATACTGAGAGAGGGCATCATAAGCACATTCACGTACCAACGCCTGCAAATCGGAGGGAAGTGCGTTAAAAGAATCCGCATTGACAACCAAGTTTGTTGCGGAACACCACTGCCAGTCGATATCCGTATAGTAGCCGCCTAACTCAGGATATTTATAAACATAGGTGTTCTGGGCGCTGAATTCCAGGCCATCAATTGCTTTGGTCTGCAGAGAGGTGTACACGTCGGAGAAAGACATAGGAACGGCGTTGCAGATGTCATCCCAAAAGGCGCTGACCAAGGTGTCCTGATATGTCCTCAGCTTCAAATCGCGGACGCTGTCGACGGTAGTAACCTCATGCTTAGTGTTAAAAATACCACGGAACTGCGCGCAACCGGCTCCCAGAAAGACCATATTGTGGTCAGCGAACCATTCTTCGGACAGCTTGAAAATCGGACCGTCAGGCTCACCGGCCAAAGCCTGAACCTCATCAATATCCTCAAACAGATAAGGAATGCTGTAAGCGCCGAAGCGGGAATCATAGCTGGACATAGGCTGCAGCAGTGCCATTTCCAGCTCGCCGCGCTGCACCTGCTCGAACTGCTCCAGGCTTCCTCCCAAAATACTGTCATAGTAAGGCGTAATGACCAGACGGCCATTGGAGCGCTCGTTTACGTATTGGACAAACAACGCCTGTACAACGCCGTTTCCGTTAAAATCGCTGGAGGTTTCAGGATTGGCGAAGATACTGGCCAGATTCCATTGATACACCGTATCATCAGAGGGGGAAACATCCCCGTCGCCAGTGGCGGGTCCTGTACTACTGCTGCCATTTCCGCAGGCTGTGAGCAGGCCGCACACCATGGCCACCGTCAAAATCATCCCTAAAATTTTACGTAAGTTTTTCATAATTGTTCTCCTCTCTTTTCTGGACTACAATATAACCTTCATCTGCAAAGATTTCCACAATATCACCGCTGTCGATTACATCCAGAGGATCCTGCTCCAAATCTGTGATCGCGGGGATATCCATTACAACAGCGCCCAGAATGACCTTGGTCGACACTTCGTTAAAAATCAATGCCATGGGAGCTTTGCCATTTAATTTGGCCAGGTGGAATATGCAGGACCACCCAGAAGAACCCTTCGCCCCCTGGAATACTAGGATTTTGCTGGCAAAATTTTCACCATGTATATCGCTCAATCCGTCAATGATTTCTCCGGTGTAAGGATCCGTTCCTCCCCAACCGGAAATCGTTCTCTGAGATACTATCGCAGTGCCCTTTGCGTGGCCGCCGACCACCTTACGGCCGCGAATCATGATGGTTTTCATCGCCGGTCCTCCTAGCAAAAGCTTCCGATCCATTTTCCAGAAACAGCACTCTCGATACATTGCTCCATACTGCCGAAATAGACGGGCTTGCCGGTCATATCCCGGAAATATTTCGCTTGCTTCGCGCTGTCCGTGGCAATGGATTGGGCGCTTTTGCGGTAAACTCCGCCTAATATAGGACAGGCGCCTGCGATGATATGAACGCCTGCTTCGCGCATGAGCTTGTCATAGCCCTGCCGAATCACCAGCATTTTTACGGTGTATGGGACCATGAGCCACAAATGTACATCAGAATGAATTTTTCGACGTCCCAGGCAGCGTAAAAACTGAAAGACCTGCTCTATGGAATAGTGGGGACAGCCCAAAATCACATGGTCAATATAGGGACTTGTTCCGGAATTTAGCATTTCATAACTCCAGCGCTTCTCCCTTTCACCGAATTCAAATTCTTCCAATGGTGCCCCTCTCTGGAACGCCATGTTCCTATCTTGGGCCTCTGGTGTGACACCGACCACATGATACAACTCAACCCCGCCGGAGGACGCTGCTGCCGCGCCACAGTGCTTTAGCATATCCGCGGAAGGCCGGTGGGAAATCCCATCCACCACGGGGATCTTTTCTTGAACGACATGTCCGAAATAAAAGCCCAACAGCCCCCAGTCCATAATCGTTTCCACTGGAACGGTAACACGAACCAGGTGTGTCCCCTTCCGGTTCTCCGTATAATGCAAGCCCCATTTCGGGATGCATCCCGTGTATGCGGCAGCGGTGGCACTCTCGATTCCCTCGGTATTGGTCCTCGCGCCAATAACAGAGTTGAAAAAGGACACAGCCGAGGACTCCATAGAGGCGATGTGCTCTGCAAAAATTGGAGAAATGCCCTGCAAATATGGAGCACATGAAGGGGCGGACAGATGGTCGATACCACGCTCGAACTCATCGGCCAGCAGGCCCATTTCATAGATTTCCCGAGAAGCCTCCTGCTCCTCCCACATATCCAGGTCAATGTTGTTGGCCAAGCATGTGGCAAAATGTTCCATCCTGGGAATCTCCCAACCGGCATCTCCGCAGAGTGCGAATTCAGAAAAATATTCCTTGATTCCACCGCATTGCTTAACGGTGGCCAGGGTCAAATCCGTATTGGCACAGAATGCAGAGGATGCATAAATGTGCTGGACTGGAACCATTTCCTCCGCGCCGAGGGCCTCTCCGTATTTTACCAGCAGTGCCATGGCCTGTTGTGGAACTTTTCCCTTTTCGCCGTTCAACAGCCTTTTTTCCCGGTCTGTCAGTTTCATAGGCCATCAATCCAATGCGGCAAATGGGCAGAACAGGCTAGTTTCCTTCTGCGCAAACAGTTGATCCCGGCATAGGTTACACGAAATACACTTTGCGCGGGAGGTATCGCCAGCGGCCCACCGGTTAATCAGGCCGGGTTCTCGGATAAGGGGCCTTGAGATGGAAAGGAAATCGCAAGTTCCATCAGCAATCATTGTCTCACCAGCTTCCAAAGTGCGGTTTCCGCCCACCAGGATCAAAGGCAGCGAGCATTTCGCACGGAAATAGGGTGCGGCTTTTTTAAAGTAGCCTTCCTCCTCCGGTGTCTGCGGGTTAAAACCGCGGGAGGATGGCCATTTGGCACCATCTGCGCTGCAGCCGCCGGAAATCTCAATGGCATCCAGGCCGGCACGCTGTAAAATTTCGACGTTGTGCCCCATAATGTCATAAGTCATACCGGAATCCAGACCGTCTTCGCAATTCAGTTTAGCCAGCAGTGGGAAATCGGGACCGACCTCACGGCGGACCGCCTGAATAACCTCCAGAGGCAATTTTATTCTTCCCTCAATAGATCCTCCATACTCATCCTCTCGATGATTATAGTGGGGAGAAAGGAAGGAGCAGAGCAGGTATCCGTGTGCCATGTGCAGCTGAATACCCTCGAACCCCGCCTCTTTAGCGCGCCTTGCGGCATCGGCAAACCATTGAATGGAATCTTCGATTTCTGTCTTGGTCATCTGGCGGGTAACGCCACCCTTCACATTTACCATAGGAGAAGGGCCGATAGACTGTGCGTGGGACAGTGATTCGTTTGCATGGCAGCCAGCGTGTCCAATCTGGATGATAGCCCTGCAATTTTCTTTTTTGATAGCCTCTGCCATCTTTGCAAGCCCAGGGATCATGCCGTCATTGTGGATACCGATCTGTCCATGCAGACTGTGGCCCGTATCATGTACAAAGGCGAAGCTGACAATGTTGGCGGCGACGCCGCCGGCGGCGATTTTTCGATTCAGTTCAATGATGTCCGGACCACAGGAGCCATCGGGATTTGCATTGCCCTCATGAGTGGCTGAGTGTATCCATCTGTTCTTTAATATCAGATTTCCAATTCTTCCCTCACTAAAAACATTCATTTGATCATCCTCCCTTATAGATTAAAAAATGGAATTTTTAGGGTCACGGATCTTGTGCTATGAGACCATACTCTAGATATCCGCCAAAATTTTTCAGACAGGCCAGGCTTTTCAACCGTTCGTCTTTCGCGTTTGAAGTCATCCCCGCAGCACCGGAAGAGATTCCTTCCTTGTAACAATCATAGGGCCCCGGTGTTCTGCCAAGGCAAGGTTCATTAGGCTGGGAATGGGGTGTATATAGCGCCTCCGCATTTAAAACCTGTTTCAAAGAAGTTTTTCGCGGCGGCGAGATTTGGGAATACCGACTGCAGCATAGAAAGCAGACGGCCGGTATCGCTAGTGGGAATTGACATCCCCTGGACAGCACCCTTCATGCAAGATACACATAGATCTGCCCTGTGCAGTCCGTATGACAGGCGTACCGCAGGTCGCCAGCTTTGGATATGATAAGGCCAGCAGCGCGGTCGATCTGGTCTTTCGGGCCTCATGAAATCAGTAAGGTTCCACCGACATGCCCCGGAACCAAGAGGATGACCTAGCCATCCTGGAGATAGGGCACTCAGCACGCACCAATTCCTCATGGGGTATGTCGTTGTACAGATCATAATAACATCCACACCTGGCCAAACATCCCAAAGGTCCGTGGAGCCAATATCCAGGTACCCTCACATTCCAGCTTTCCGGAAACGGTGATTTTCCATAGGATGCTCAATTCGACAATCTTTTTCGCATTGTAATCATAGGGCTTGACAGAGAATCCTTTGCCGGCTAAATATACGGATATTACCTGTCCGCTGCTTCCAATGCTGAGAACAGTGAAGTCTAGCTGTTTTGCATGGAAAGGAATTCTCCAATCAAATTGTTCCGCAAGGGGGGGTAACCCAGCTGTTATCGCCTAATAGCTCTGATTTTGTAGCTTTGCCATTGGCAATGTCAATAACAGTCTCGAACAGTTGTGCCGCACTTTCCTCAATTGTCATTCCTTCGGTAATGACAGCAGATGCATCAAAGTCGATAATTTCCTGTCCCAGGCGGGCGTAAGTCTTGGGATTCGCAGTTACCTTTACAGTCACTGTGTTGGCAATCCCTATGGGGGTCCCCTGCCCGGTCGTGAACAGACAGATATGGGCGCCGGCCATGGCCACCGCCGTGCAGGCATAGATATCATTGCTGCCTTTTCGGTTATCGATGATCCAGAAGCCGGGACCGGGAATTGGCTCTCCGATTTCCAAAATACCATTGAGCGGGGTGCGGTTGCCGGAGAGCTTTAAATTGCTGATAGCTTTTTCTCGGAGCGTTGTCATTCCGTTTGCCTTATTCCCCGGGGTAGGGTTCACGTCAGAAATGGATTGCCCAGTTGCCTGCAAGATCTCATTTCGATATTCACAACTAATCTCGAGCACACGACGGCCAATCGTCGTGTCCCTTGCCAACCTTGTCAGGTGCTGCTCGCCACCTGGCATACCGCGGATGGGAGAGGATACAAATGCGGCACCCTGATCTGCGAACAAATCCATGCATTCACCGACAACAGGATTTGCGGCAAGACTGCTGCTCCAATCGGAGCCGCCGCAGTATACGCTCAGCCGCAAATCAGAGATGGGGACATCTTCTCGATTCAGCGCGGAACTTTCCGCCATCATGTCACAGACGATTTGGGTGCCCCGGATCACCGTGCTTTCCACACCGCCTTCTTTTTGGATGCAAAGGTGGGCCACCTTAGTACCTGCTTTCGCTATTTCACCAGCAATATATTCCGGGTTTGTCCACTGGCAGCCCAAGCTGATAAGGAGAACACCGTAGACATTCGGGTGCTGACCTGCCCGAATCAGCCCCAAATTCGTGCGATCCTCATCCTTGCGGAACTCTCCGCAGCCGGTATCGATTGTAATTGCAGGAACTTTACATGCAGATGCGATTTTAGTAGCGGTGCTGTTGGAGCAATGTACCAGGGAAATCACTAAAATGTGGTTCCTTATTCCAATAGTTCCGTTACTCCGCCGATATGCCTTGATTGTCCTCATGGAATACATCCCTCTCTGATCTTCGTGTAATACGCGGCGATATAAGCATTGCAGATATCCTCTGTAGTGTCCTCCACATTGTGCGAATGGACCCAGGATCCTACGGGAATATCGCAGATAGCACTGCCAATGGGAAGGCCATATTTGATCACATCACTACCACAAGGGATTTCTTTTATGCAGATTTTGTGTCCTACCGGGATCGCCTCTTTCGATATTAAAGTCCCTAGACTCGTATGAACCTCGATACCTTCGGCGGCTTCATTGAGCATAACCGCCACATTGTCATTCGGCGCGATGATCAAAGCTTTTACGCACATAAATTCATTACCACATCCTTTCGAATAGCTGCGCCTAGGCGATTTGAATAAAAAAACAGCCGGAGCAATGTTTTTTTTGAGAATTCTCTATAAACGAATTATAACATACCTGTGCGGAAAACGTTCATGCGATATTCCGACCAGTAATCATGGTTTTTTCATATACTTGACTTTTTTTTGAAAGACCCTATAATAAAATTTGAAATTAGGTGGACCAATTGTGCCGTGATAAGCTGAGACCCTAAAGATGCGAAGACTTGATCGGAGTGGACGGAATGTGGGCGCTGCGCGAAAACGGGGGAATGGATGATGACATTTCAGCAACTAATATTTGCAGTAGAAGTAGCAAATTGTGTGTCGATCAGTAAGGCTGCTGAAAAGCTCTACACCCACCAGAGCAATGTGAGCACTGCTATCAAGCAGTTAGAAGATGAGTTTGGCATCCAGATTTTTCACCGGACGAAAAAGGGAATCCAGATCACGGCAAGCGGGGAGGAGTTCCTCACGTATGCCCGTGAAATTCTGAATCAAAAGTCATTTTTGGAGAATATTTACGCAGTTCGAACTATAAAGCAGACCAACAGATTCACCCTCTCGTCCATGCGGTCCTTTTTTTTGGTGGAATTTGCAAGATGGATACAGGATGCAGAACCCTCTGATCCGGAGTCCAACACTTATTTCCGTCTGGTGAAGCACTCCTTCAGACATGTACTGGAGGATGTTGCCAGCAACCGTGCGGAGATGGGTATTGTATTTGTTCAAAAATCCATGGAGAATAAAGTGAAAAAGCTGGCCAGCGTTAAAAACCTGAGTTATCATAAATTAGGGGAAAGTCAGCTGAACCTTATTATCCGTAGCGAGCATCCTATTATGAACCAAAAATTAGACGATATTACAAAGTTCACCTACGTAGTCTCAGAGGAGGAAGAAAATTTCAACCACTTGTTTGATGAGTCGGCGAACGGGGTTTTCAAGCTTTTTAAGGAAATGCCGACACATATCATTTCCACAAATGACAGCCTGGCCTGTGAGGAGATCGTGGCTGAAACTGACGCTTTCCACATCAGTTCTGTTCCGCGGCGTAGGACAAAGCGGTACAGATGTATTTCCATTCCCTTTGGCGAAGAAGATGCAATGGTGGCCTTTTACTATGTTTTGCGGAAAAATTATACGCTTCCGCCTATTGCGGAGGGATTCATCGAAAGGCTAAAAGACTTTTTCTCTGAATACGCAGTGTACTGATTGTTGAGAGCTCTTCATCTGCCCCCCATTTCTGCGGTTTGCCGGAACACCACAAACGGCTACCCGTTGCTGTCCTGCCGCGTTGGCTTCCTTTGGAAGCCGCCAGGTCTCCCGCAGAAAATTCTTTTTGCCGGCAGAATACCTTGATGTAATCGGCAACGCCATTTATTAGAGGAACCCCTAAAAACGCAGAGTACCGCGGCGGCCTGTATGGGTCGCCGCGGTACTTCCTATGTTTGCGAATACCGATGATTAAAGATAGGAAAAAAGCATAACAAGAACCCTTTTTTTATGCTAACATATTCCTAATGAATACCTCAGGTGTGGAAATCCGAACCTAGGCATAGAAAAAAGGAGGCGCGGTGTTATGGAAAAGGTGGATTATAATGTTCAGGAGATCACAAACGGTATTTGGGCAGTCGATGAATTTTCTATGGAGTACCTATATATAATTCAAGGGACTAAGAGGTCCGTGCTTCTGGATGTAGGGACCGGGACCTGGGATCTGAAATCCCTTGTGGAAAGTTTCATCACAACTCCTTATTCCGTCGTTGCTACCCATGCCCATATGGATCACGTGGGTGGAATCGGGCAATTTGACACTCTGCACATCCACAGGGCGGACATCCCCTGCTTTTCTTTGCCGGAGGAGACCAATCCGGTCGGTCTTTATAAACGCAGGCTGTACTGTCGCCTAGCAATTGCTGCTTATGGTGAAGAACGTCTACCCTTTCACCCCCAGGATTTGCTCCCAGTGGATATGACAAAAATCAACCTAGTGCCATATGAGGACGGAGCGGTATTTGATTTGGGAAATCGGAGTCTGGAAGCTATTCATGTGCCGGGACATACAAACGGCAGCTGTTGCTTTCTGGACAAAGAAGACAGGATCCTTTTTGCTGGAGATAATTTTGGGGAAACGCTGTTGTTGCCCCGCGGAAAAACAGACAAGGAGTTTGTTGAAATCTGGCTTGCAGGCGCACAAAAAATAAAAGCGCGGGAGGATGAATTTGACACCATCTGCGCAGGGCATTCATGCCCTCTGGATAGGCAGTATTTTGATGATATGCTGATCGCCGCACAGAAATTGCTCTCTGGTGAAATCAACGAAGAGGTATACCAGGTCCAGGAGATGCTAGGACCTATGTATCATTACGGAAAGGCCTACATTTCTATGGCCCCTGAAAATATTCAAACAAGAGATTACAGCAGGATTCAAAATCCCAGAAGATATTGATCTCCATTCAAGTTTTGTTGTCATTTTTAGAATCCTTGAAGCAAGACTTCATACCTATTTTTCAATCACAGGCGACCTTATCGGTATTAAAATTGGGGCGGCCGCAAATGTACAAGTCTTTAAAGCTTTTTGGAACCACCGGCACAGCCGGTGGTTCTCTTTAACAAAAACACAGCGTCCCGATTTGTATCGGGACGCTGTGTTTAATAGCCGCGCTGTTTCAAATTTGCCGCGAGATTTACGTAAAACTCCCGCACATCAAAGCCGGGAATGTTCTCCCGGTTCAGGTCCACCACATCTCCGTGGGAGATGCCCCGCTTTCCCTTGGGTTCCAACAGGGTGAAACGCTCTCCCCACCGGGCAGAGTCCACAGATACCAGGCCATCGTTTTTACCGTCGAAATACTTGACGATGGGGTGCGTCATGTTCAAGGGGAATTTGCCATGGGCGGCTTTTCTGCAATAGGACATCACGCTCTCATAGACCACGCCGGGCGCATCCGGCGTGACCTGGTTGCGGGCAAGGCAGGCGCTCTCCGTCAGGTCCGTCACTGCCGCCAGAAAGTCCGGGTTTTCATCGCCCAGCTTTTTCATCGCGGCGTTATAGGCGGCGGCGATCCTTTGCCGGGCGGCCTCCGGCACCTTCCCCAGCAGGTATTCCGCAAAGATGCAGCCCCGGTGGGGCGTGTTGATGGTGGTCAGGGTGGCCACATAGGGGGCCATTCCGCAGTGGGCGATGGCGGCACGGCTGTCCAGCCCGCCCTTGGAGTGGGCGATGATGTTCACCTTTTCGCAGCCGGTCTCGTCGATGATCTGCCGGATACGGGCAGCCAGTTCCCGGCCGGAGTCCTCCACCGCGGCGGCGGACTGGTGCCGGCCGTAATAGACCGTGGCGCCGTTGCACATCAACTCTTTGGGGATGCGGCCCCAGTAGTTGATGTAGCGGTAGTCCCGGAAGAACACACCGTGGACCATGAGGATGGGATATTTCGTTTTGCAGATCTCGCTTTCCGCCCGGACCACGTCCAGCTCCCACTTCTCCGTCTCGAACTCCACCTCGCCGGAGGTGATCCGGATGATCTTGGATAAATGCCAGATGTTCAAAAACGGTATCCAGCCGCACAGGGCCGCCAGAACGCGGTGCTTGATGCCAAGCTGGACGGAGGTCAGGTAGACGCGGATCATGCCGTTCCAGAAGAGGATGGCCTCCAGAACTACCATAGTGACCAGATTCAAAATCGTCAATGCCCAGATGCCCTTGAAAAACATCCCGGCATAGACCTCGTCAAACAAAATGCTTCGGAAATAAAGAAAATATGCACAAACCGATACAACATTCACTGTCACTGTTATTAAAAAAAGCCATAACAACTCTGCGCCGCTGTGCAGATACCAGATTCGCTTTGTCGGTCCGCTTTTTGGAAGTGGCCTGATATTGACGAACACAAATGCCAGAAACCAAATAATACTTAAAATATCCCATCGTAAGCCGTTTTCCGCCTCAATTATCATAGAGGACCAGACCAAGTTAGTAGCCGCCAGCAGGACCAGGACATTGACCGTCCTTCTCACCCGCCTCACAAAAACACCTCATTCTTCTTCGGCTTCTGGAAATTGGCCTCCAGCATCGCCACATGGGAGAGAAACGCCGGATCGTCAAAGTACTTGGCCCCATGGGTGCACTTGCGGACGCAGCGCTGGCACTTGATGCAGATGCCCGGCACATTCGCCACGTTGTTGGGATCGATGGCCCCCATGGGGCACAGGCGGGCACAGGCGCCGCAGTTACAGCATCTGGAGAGATCCGTTCTCGGCTTGGCTTTCAAAAACTTAGCCGGCTCCCCGTCCAGTCCCTTGGGCACGTAATAGGGCGCGTCAGGATCGCCGGGCACCTTCACCGGCGCTGGGATCTCTGTCAAGTTCTTTACCTTGTCAGCTATTTCACCAGCAAACCGCTGCATCTGCCGCCTGTCCTCCCAGTCCGGACGGCCTCCCGCCAGCTTGTCCGTGAATGCATGCTGTCCCACAAAAGCCCCGGCCGCCACGGTATGGAAGCCGGCTGCCTCCAGCACTGCGCACAGCTCCGCCAGGGCGTTGTCATAGCTTCGGTTGCCGAACAGCACCACCGGCACCGCCAGGGCGCCGCCGCCTTTCAGCTTTTCCCGGAAATCCGGCAAAATCTTATTGGGCACTCTGCCCGCATATGTAGGCGTTCCCACCACGACCAGGTCATTTTCTGTAAAGCAGTATCCCTTTTCACGGTCTACAGGCCGGGTGAAACCGACCGGCTCCAGAGGCAGGTCCAGCTTTGCGGCCAGCTCCTCCGCAATGGTGTTCACCGTCCTGTTCGTGGTTCCGATGGCACTATAATACAGGGCCCAAACCTTTTTGATCTCCATGGTCCTTCTCCTTCTGCGGCAACAGGCGTCTGGGGACCCCGGACGCCTGTTGTTGACCGCATTTTTAAAAACAGCGTTACAGCGAAAAATCCGCTTCGTTCAGCTTGTCAGTATCCAGTGACGCCGGACGGGGCGGCACCCGTTTCAGCGGATCGTACTTGAACGCCCGGCAGTGGTGCTCCACCGGCACGACGCCCCGCTTGACACAGGCCATCTCCCGCTCGTTGATCTGCTGTCCCCGCTGGCAGTAGGCGCACCGCGGGTCGATATCCTTTCGAAACAGCATCCTGATCTCCCTCTCGTCTCACATTTACAGCGTATACAGCTGGATGGTCTCTCCCTCCACCACGGCTTTGATCTGGGTGACGGGGTTTTCATAGCTGTCGATGATCCTGGTCGCCATGGGGTCCTCCAGCTCCTTCTGGATGGTTCGCCGCAGGTTTCGGGCGCCATAGGTCCGGGAATAGGACTTCTTGGTCAAAAACGCCAGCAGCTCGTCTTCATAGGTAAAGGTGATGCCCTTCTCCCCCAAGGAGGCCGCCAGTTCGTCCAGCATGATGCGGGCGATCCGCTGGAAATGCTCCTCGGACAGGCGGTTGAAGGTGATGACCGCGTCCACGCGGTTGATGAACTCCGGCCGCAGGAACTGCTGGAGGGCCTTCATGGCCCGGTCCGCGTCCTGCTCGTTGGCGGTGCGGCCAAAGCCCACGGTCCCCTCCTTGGTGGCGCTGCCGGCATTGGAGGTCATGACGATGATGGTGTTCTCAAAGTTGACCTTGCGGCCGTGGGCGTCGGTGATCTCGCCGTCGTCCAGGATCTGGAGCAGGACGTTCAGCACGTCGGGGTGGGCCTTCTCGATCTCGTCGAACAGGATGACGGCGTAGGGCTTCCGGCGGATCTTCTCCGTCAGCTGGCCCGCCTCGTCATAGCCCACATATCCCGGGGGAGAGCCCACGATGCGGGATACGGAGTGCTTCTCCATAAATTCGGACATGTCCAGGCGGATCAGGGCGTCCGGGGTGTTGAACAGGTCGTTCGCCAGCTGCTTCACCAGCTCTGTCTTGCCCACACCGGTGGAACCCACGAAGATGAAGCTGACGGGCTTGTGCTTGGGGCTGATGCCCACCCGGTTCCGCCGCACGGCGGCGGACACGGCGGCGATGGCCTCGTCCTGGCCGATGATGTGCTCCTTCAAACGGGCCTCCAGCTGGCTCAAACGCTGGAACTCCTGTTCCCGGATGCGGGAGGCTGGGATCTTGGTCCACAGCTCGATAACGTGGGCCAGATTTTCCATGGACAGCTGGGGATCGCCCTTCTCGATGAGCGTGTTCAGCTCGGTGTTGAGCTGCAATTCCCGGCTCTTGAGGAAGGCCATGCGCTCGTAGTCCGGCTCGGCGCCCTCCTGGGTGGATCTCTCCTCCAGCATGCTCCGCTCTTTTTCGTAATCATCCAGCTCCCGCTGGATCTGCATCCGCCGGGAGATGTCCGGGTCCTTCAGGTTCAGGTCGGAGCAGGCCTCGTCGATCAGGTCGATGGCCTTGTCCGGCAGGAAGCGGTCGGTGATGTAGCGCTCGCTCAGCACCACCGCCTGGCGGAGGATGCCGTCGGAGATCTTGACGCCGTGGAACTTCTCATAGTTGGGCGCCAGGCCCTTCAAGATCTCGATGGAGTCCTCGATGGAGGGCTCGTTCACCGTCACCGGCTGGAAGCGGCGCTCCAAGGCGGTGTCCTTCTCGATGGACTTGCGGTACTCGTTGAAGGTGGTGGCACCGATGACCTGGATCTCTCCCCGGGACAGGGCGGGCTTGAGGATATTGGCGGCGTTCATGCTGCCCTCGGCGTCTCCCGCCCCCACGATGGTGTGGACCTCGTCGATCATCAGGATGATATTGCCCAGGCGCTTCACCTCGTCGATGAGGCCCTTCATCCGGCTCTCGAACTGGCCCCGGAACTGGGTGCCTGCCACCAGAGCCGTCAGATCCAGCAGGTAGACCTCCTTCTCCCGCAGCTTAAAGGGCACATCGCCGTTGGCGATGCGCTGGGCCAGGCCCTCCGCGATAGCGGTCTTGCCCACGCCGGGTTCGCCGATCAGGCAGGGATTGTTTTTCTGCCGCCGGTTCAGGATCTGCACCACCCGCTCGATCTCCTGGGCCCGGCCGATGACCGGGTCCAGCTTGCCGTCCTTGGCCTTCTGGGTCAGGGAGATGCAGTAGTTCTCCAGATACTTCCGTTTGCCGTTTTTCGGGTCCTTGCGGTCCTTGTCCCGGCGGTCACGGGCGCCACCCTCCTCCGCCGGGGACTCCCCTTTCGCGGCGTCTCCGCCGGAGAACAGGCGGTTCAGGAACGGGAAGGTGGCGGTCTTGCCCTCTTCCTCCTCGTCGTCTCCCTCGCCGCCGGGCAGGTCCTCGATATTCTCCACGCCGCTCATGGCCTGCATCATCTCGCTGCTCAGGGTCTCCAGATCCTCGTCAGAGATGCCCATGCGCTTCATCATGTCATCCACCTGGGGCAGTCCCAAGTCCTTGGCGCACTTCAGGCAAAGACCTTCATTGACGGTCTTGTCGCCGTCCATTTTGGAAATGAACACCACGGCGACATTCTTCTTACATCTTGAACAAAGTGTAGGCTGCATCGTATACCTCCAAGTTATTGCAGAAACGACAGCACGCTCAGCGGCGTGTTTGCCGTGAATATATGCAGGATATGGGCTTCGGCCAGGGCCCCGGTCTCAAAGGAGACCCCCAGCTTCCGAAGGAGCCAGACCGACAGAAACAGCAGCAGCGCTCCCTCGGTCAAGCCGATCAAAGCGCCGCCCAGGGCGTTGAGTCCGTGGAGCCCGGGCAGCTTGAACACCAGGTCCATGGCCCGCAGCAGCACACGCAGCAAAAGCAGCAGGGCCAGGAATGAGACCAGATACAGTACCCCGTAGATCATGGACTGGGCGATGCTCTCCACCACAGCGGCGGCGATGGACACGCCGGTGTCCCGGACGGTCTCCCGGGCCTGCTCCGCAAGGGAGGTCCGCACCTCCCGGTCCAGTCCCAGCAGCTCCAGCAGGTCCTCGATCTGGAAGCCGCCCTCTACATCCGCCTCCGGCATCTGGACCTTTCCGGTCTCCGCCGCCAGGGCGTCGTCCACCTTGCTCTCGATCTGCTTTTCAATGACCGGGGCCGCCAGCTTTGCCGCTGGACCGGAAAATGTGGCGGCGATCATCCCGGCCCCTATCAGGGCCACCACCACGATCACAAACCCGGCCAGGGTCCGCAGCAGCCCCCGCTTCGCGCCAAATGCCGCGGAGCCCAGCAAAATGGCCGCTACAACGATGTCTATTATAACAGGTGTCGTCACGATTGCCTACCTTTCCCGATGTAAACGTTTTGTGAATTTGCCCATCAATTTCTCACTTTTAAGGCAAAAACAGGCTTGCCGACTCCGAGGACAGCAGCAGTACGGAGCCGTCCTGCCGCATCAGGGCCTCCTTCACATAATCCGTGCCCTTCAAAGAAGCATATACCTCCAGGGCCTGATTATAGACCACCAAGCTGTCGATATACTGCACGGCCAAATACCGTCCCGCCGCAGAGATGCTCTGAATCTCCTCATTCACATCCAGAGCCCCCAGCTCCTCTCCGTCGGCGTCCACAGTCACCAGCCGTCCCACGCTGCCGGACTGGTAGCGGTTCAGCAGCAGGGCGGTGAAACCGTCGCCGGAGATGGCGTACTCCCGCAGGTAGGCCCCCTGGTAGGGATACGCGGCAGAGACCTCCCCTTTGGTGTCCGCAAAAGTCAGGCAGGTGTCGGACACCGTGACGAGCTTTCCGCCCTGCTGTCCGATGACGATGACCAGACCGTTGGAAACGTCATAGTCCGCCACAGGATCCTCTTTGGTCAGGTCATAGAGGACGATATTGCTGACAAACACGCTGTTCTCCTGCCCCAGCGTCACCGCCGCCAGATAGGCGCCGTCATTGGTGACATAGGCGTCCTCCACGAACCGCACGGAGGACTTGAAGGCAAAGACCTGCTCCATGCTGTCGTTATAGACGTCGACCCAGCCCTTGCGGTTCTTTTTTTTGGTGGTCACCGCCAGCCAGCCCTTGTCATTCAGCGTGGCGGAGATCAGCGGCTCCGAATCATCATCGGTCAGCGTGAGGGCCTCACCGTTCTGGTCCCGCAGAGGCACCTCGCCGTTCTGGTCCAGCACATGCAGCTCCGTTCCGCCCACGTCGTAGGCCACCACTTTGCCGCCGCCCTGAGACAGGGCCGGAGCGGCCATATTGACCGGCGTGGACCACACCTCGCCGCCGTCCGGGTCCAAAATCTTCAGGGAGATGTCGGACAGCACCACCAGCCGGTCCCCCAGCACGGCAAACTTGTTTTTGGCGGAGGCATCGTAGTCGTACACCGTGTCTCCCCCCACCTTCTCCGCGCTGCCGTAGCTGAAGTACCGGTGCAGGGCGTCCAGGCCGGTCCCGTCCCGGTACGCCGCCGCCAGCACCACCAGCAGCACGACCACCAGCGTCAAAAAGAACACGCCGAAGCCCCTGCGCTTCCGGGACTTTTTCGGCTGGCTCTCCTCTCCGTCGTTGTCGTTCCAGATATCCTTCGTCGTATCAGCCATTCAGTCGTTCATCCTCATACCAAAGTCTTGTCAGGTACAGTCCGCCGGGCGGCACCGTGGGGCCGGCCAGCGTGCGGTCTCCGCTCTCCAGGATGGCGGGGATATCCTCCGGCAGGAACTTGCCCTCCGCCGCATACAGCACCGTTCCGGTGATGGCCCGGACCATGTTGTACAAAAAGCCGTTGGCGCAGACCTTCAGCTCCAGCAGGTCCCCGTTTCTCGTCACGTCGCACCAGTAGATGGTGCGGACCGTGGACCTCGTCTCCGTGCCCACACTGCGCACCGCCCGGAAGTCGTGGGTGCCCACGAACTGGTGGGCGGCCCGGTTCAAAAATGCCTCGTCCAGCCGCTTGGGATAGAAGTAGGCCCGGTTCACATAGAAGGGATTTTTGAACCGGGAGTTGTAGATGCGGTAGGTGTACTCCTTTTTGATGCAGGAGCCGATGGCGTTGAAATCCTCCGCCACCTCAAAGGCCTCCTTCACCGCGATGTCCTCCGGCGTGTGGGTGTTGACGGCAAAGGGCAGGCGGTCGATGGGGATGCGGGACTCGGTGCGGAAGTTTGCGATGTAGTGCTCCGCGTGGACGCCCGCGTCGGTCCGGCCGCAGCCGGTGAGATGCACCGGCGCGCCGGTAATCTTCTCCAGGGCCTTTTGCAGTATCTCGCAGACGGTCACGGCGTTCTTCTGCACCTGCCAGCCGTGGTAGGCGGTGCCGTTGTACATCAGTTTTAAGGCGATGTTGCGCATAGTCGAAAGCTCCTTATTCAGGCCAGGTCAGCACCGGGTATTCATAGCCGTCTGTCCCGCCGCCCGCCGCCTGATTTGCCTGTGTCTCTTCAATGACCCACTCCTGCACAGGAAACTCGTAGCCCAAGCCATAGCCGTCCCGGCAGGCGAATGTGATCCTGACCGTATCCCCGGTCTTGCAGTCCAGAAGCAGGGTCTGCTCCGGCAGGGCCGGGGCATAGGCGGTCCGGTCCTCCCTGCCCGTACCGGTGCTTTGAGAGATCTCCGCCGCCGTCTCCTGGACCAGCGCACCGTTCAGATAAATGCGAAACAGGGGCTCGACAACCTCTGTGCGGCAGGCATTCTCCAAAATAATGTCAAAATCGCTCTTCAGCTTTCCGTTCTGGTAATACGGTCCGCCCCAGGAGCTTCCCACGGCCCGCAGAGGCAGCAGCATGGCGGGGTCTTCCCAGCTGCCCAGGGCCTCCCGCGTAGTGACGCCCCCGCTGGTAACGGCGACCTCCATGGTGAGTCCGCCGCTTTGCGTTTCCAGCGGGATCATCACATTTCCCCGGCAGCTTCCGTTTGCGTTCACCGGCAGCATCGTGATGCAAGTTTCACGGTAGGCCGCCGCTTTGAGGGCCACCGTGCTGTCCGCGCTCCAGCTTTTCAGCTGTAAGACCAGGTTGGCTTCCAGCGTGCGGCTTTCCGCGTCGATCCCCACCGGCTCCAGCGTATAGTCCGCAACGAGCTTCTCGCCCTCCCGCAGCTCCTGCCGGAGATCCGACAGCTGTTCCCGCAGTCTCTGTATTTCCTGATCCTGCGCGGCAGAATTGCCGCGTACCGTCTCATGCAGGCGGGTCAGCTGAATACCCTGCCCGATCACCAGGCACACCAGGGCAATATTCAAAGCCAGGGACAAGCCCTGCATCCAGTTCTTTTTCATGCCAAATATACCATCCTTTTCCACTGCTCACGCAGGCAGAACATCCACGATCACCAGCTCCGGCCGGTTGAAGATGCGGGGCACCCTGGTGCTCTCCCGGGCCAGGCCCCGGCTGACAAGAAACACGGTGCCGTCCAGGTCGTAGCGCCCGCCGGCATAGGCGGGAAATAGCCCCTGGTGGGGCGCGTAGAGGCCGTTCAGGATACCGGGTATCCGCCACTGGCCGCCGTGGGCATGGCCGGACACGATCAGGTCAAAGGGATATTGCAGATACTGTTCAATGCGCTCCGGGCGGTGGGCCATCAGGATCGTAAAGGAATTTCCCATCACATCTGTCCCGGCCTGTGCCAGCTGTGCTTCGCTCTCTCCGGCGTCCGGATCGTCGATACCGCAGAGGGTGACGCGCTGTCCGTTCAGCACCGCGGAAACGCTGTTCCCCCGCAGGACCGTGACCCCAAGGTCCTCCATCTGTCCGCAGATGCGCTCCGCCTCCCCGGTCCACCACTCATGGTTACCGGTGACGTAAAAGCAGGGATAGTCCGCCGCCAGTTCCTGGACCGTGGTCCAGGCGTTTTCCTCCGGCATCACATCGTCCACGATGTCTCCGGCCAGAAGCACTGCGTCCGGCGTCTGCGCGGCCACCGCATCCAGCAGCGTCCGCTGTCCGCCGCCGTAGGCGCAGCTGTGCAGGTCTGTCAGCAGCGCCAGTCGAACCGGCGCGGTAATTTTATCGGAAACGACCTCATAGGACACGGTCCGCAGCCGCACGTCGAAGGCCGCCAGCAGCAGTCCTCCGCACAGCACCAGGACCGTCACCCAGATCCGCCGTTTTTTCAAAGCACCATCCTCCGTTCCTCAAATCCCAAACCGCCGCAGGACGATGACGCCCACAGTGACAGCCACGCCCAGTGCCAGAGCGATATAGTCCCGGCGCTCGTATTGCAGCACGCGGAGCTTCGTGCGGCCCTCGCCGCCGTGGTAGCAGCGGCACTCCATGGCCGTGGCCAGCTCGTCCGCCCGACGGAAGGCGCTGATGAACAGCGGCACCAGGATGGGGATCAGGGCCTTGGCCCTTTGGACCAGATTCCCGCTCTCAAAATCCGCGCCCCGGGCCCTCTGGGCGGACATGATCTTGTCCGTCTCCTCGATCAGAGTCGGGATGAACCGCAGGGCAATGGACATCATCATCGCCAGCTCATGGACCGGGACATGGAACCGCTTCAAACCGTTCAAAAGCTGTTCCAGGCCGTCCGTCAGGCTGATGGGACTGGTGGTGTAGGTCATCAGGAAGGTGCCCATGATCAGCAGCATGATGCGCAGCACCATGAACACGGCGTTGCGCAGGCCTGTATCGGAGATGCGGAGGAAGCCCCACTCCACCAGATAGCGGTCTCCGGAGGTGAAAAACAGGTTCAAAATGCCGGTGAAAATGATGATGAACAGCACCGGCTTCAACCCCCGCACCAGCGCCTTGATACTGACCTTGGATATATAGACGCACACCGCCAGACACAGTGCCATGACGCCGTAGGTCACCAGGCTCTTGGCGCAGAACAGGGCGGTGATATACAGGACCACCAGCAGGATCTTCGTCCGGGGGTCCAGCTTGTGGGCCACTGTGGTGCCGGGGAAATACTGGCCCAGGGTGATGTCCTTCAGCATACGGCACCGCCTTTCCGCAGCGCCAGCAATTCCCGCTCCAGCGCCTCCACCGTGTAAACGGCGGGATCGATCTCCACGCCCCGGGCCTTCAGCGCCATGGCGATACGGGTCACCTGGGGCACGTCCAGCCCGGCGGTGATCAGCTCGTCTGCCCGGGCAAATACCTCTGCCGGAGCACCGCTCATCAGCACATGGGCGCTTTTCAGCACCAGGATGCGGTCCACGTTCTGAGCGATCTCGTCCATGCTGTGGCTCACCAGGATGATGGTCTTATTTTTATTGCGGTGGTAGTCCCGGATATTCGCCATCAGGTTTTCCCGGCCCGCCGGGTCCAGGCCCGCCGTGGGCTCGTCCAGAATCAGCACCTCCGGCTCCATGGCCAGCACGCCCGCCAGGGCCACCCGGCGCTTCTGCCCGCCGGAGAGTTCAAAGGGAGACTTGTCCAGCTGGTCGTCCCGGATGCCCACCAGGCGGGCAGCCTCCCGGATGCAGCGGTCCAGCTCGTCTCCGGTCTTTCCCTGGTTGGCGGGGCCAAAGGCGATGTCCTTGTAGACCGTCTCCTCAAACAGCTGGTACTCCGGGTACTGGAACACCAGTCCCACCCGGAAGCGCACGTCCCGGATCTTCTTCGGCTCCGCCCAGATGTCTTTGCCGTTCAGCAGGACCTGGCCGTTGGTGGGCTTCAGCAGGCCGTTCAGATGCTGGATCAGGGTGGACTTACCGGAGCCGGTGTGGCCGATGATGCCCAGGAACTCCCCCGCGTCCACGGAAAAGCTCATATCCTCCACCGCGCTGCGCTGGAAGGGCGTTCCGATCCCATAGGTATGCGTCAGATTTTTGATCTCTAAAATCGGTTCCAAATCTTCTCGTTCCTCCCAGTCAGTCTCCAGCCACGGCTTTCGCAATGGCGTCGGCGCACGCCTCCACCGTCAGGGCGTCCAGCGGGACATCCAGGCCGTCCTTTTTCAGGCGGTCCAGCAGGTCCACGGTGTCCGGCGTGGTCAAGCCCATAGCCCGCAGGTCCTCCACCCGGACGAACACCTCCCGGGGCGTCCCGTCCATGGCGACCTTTCCGTCGTCCATGACGATGACCCGGTCCGCCGCCTCCGCCTCGTTCATATGGTGGGTGATGAGGATCACGGTGATCCCCTTCTCCCGGTTCAGCTTGTGGACGGTGGACAGCACCTCCTGCCGTCCGATGGGGTCCAGCATGGCGGTGGCCTCGTCCAGCACGATGCAGTCCGGCTCCATGGCGATGACGCCCGCGATGGCGATGCGCTGCTTCTGGCCGCCGGAGAGCAGATGGGGCGCGTGGGTCACAAATTCATACATCCCCACGGCCCGCAGGGCGTCATCCACCCGCCGGCGGATCTCCTCCGTGGGGACCCCCAGGTTTTCCGGGGCAAAGGCCACGTCCTCCTCCACCACGTTGGCGACGATCTGGTTGTCCGGGTTTTGGAACACCATGCCCACCCGCTGGCGGATGGCCAGCAGAAGTTTTTCATCCAGGGTGTCCATCCCCTCTACGTACACCTTGCCGCCCGCCGGCAGCAGCACGCCGTTGAAGGTCTTGGCCAGGGTGGATTTGCCGGAGCCGTTGTGCCCCAGCACCACCACAAAACTGCCCTTTTCGATCTCCAGGTCCACGCCACGCAGGGCGAACACCGGCTCTCCGCCCTCGTCCGCCGGATAGGCGAACCGCAGGCTCTCGGTCTCGATCATGGTTGACATAGATATCAAGTCTCACTTTCCGCTTCTTTACAATGGAACTGCTTCAAGTCCTTGGGCAGCAGGCGGTCCAGCCACTCCCACAGCCAAAAGCCGCAGAGGACGCCCAGGGCGTTGAACATCAGATCGTCGATGTCAAAGGCCCGTCCGATGCAGAGCTGCCAGCACTCAATGAAGGCCGTGATGCCCAGGCCCAGCATCAGCGCCCGCTTCCAGGTATAGCCCCGCCACAGCAGGACGGCGAAAAAGCCGAAGGGGACAAACATGATGATGTTCCCCAGCAGGGTGAACAGCGTGAAACGAGTCTGGTGCCCCAGTTCCAACGTGGCGAAGGGGATCAGGTTGACACTGCCCAGGGAGAAGAACGGCCCCAGAGGGATGCCGCAGATCAGATTCACCAGCGGATTGACCCAGCCGGAGGGCAGCAGCGTCAGCGCCGCCATGCCGCCGCCGAAGAGGCACAGCAGCAGAAGGAGCGCCTCCCGCCGGAGCGGGCTTGCCAGTCCCCGCTCCGCCAGCCGCCGCCTGCGGAAGGGGCGCAGAAGGAAAAACAGCGCCAGGGCCAGAACCGCCCCGGGAAGCATGGCCTGGATATACCGGCATGTCATCGCTGTGTAAAACGCAAGGTCCATCGCTGCCTCCTTATTCCGAAAACCAGCGGCCTGTGGCGCCGCAGGGCAGGGCCAGACCGGTCTCCGTCACAGGCAGGCCCAGCTCGTCCCAGGTGCATTTGCCGCCGTATTGGGAGGCCACCAGGATGTTCAGCAGATACCCCAGCACCGAGGGGGCCAGGCCGGTGGTGTAGGAGTTGATGAGCACGAACAGGGGCTTGTCCGACAGCACCCCGGCGCACAGCTTCACAAAGGGATACAGGTTTTCCTCCAGCTTCCACACCTCGCCGCCGGGGCCCCGGCCGTAGCTGGGCGGGTCCATGATGATGGCGTCGTAGGTCTTGCCCCGGCGGATCTCCCGCTCCACGAACTTGGCGCAGTCGTCCACGATCCAGCGGATGGGCGCGTCCTCCAGGCCTGAGAGCTTGGCGTTCTCCCTGGCCCAGG
Source organism: uncultured Dysosmobacter sp. (assembly GCF_947631635.1). Lineage (GTDB taxonomy): Bacteria > Bacillota > Clostridia > Oscillospirales > Oscillospiraceae > Oscillibacter. Next base: position 70,766 of record NZ_CANRMB010000004.1, on the reverse strand, counting down.
CCACCATGCCGCGGGCCGCGTCCACATGGCAGACGGAGGCCCCCGCCTTGGCGCAGGCCACCGTGGCGCCGCCGGTGTAGGCAAACAGGTTCAGCACTCGGATGGGCCGTCCGGCATTGCGGATCTTGTCCATGACGAAATCCCAGTTCACCGCCTGCTCCGGGAACAGGCCCGTGTGCTTGAAGTTCATGGGCTTCACCTGGAAGGTCAGCTCGCCGTAATGGACCTTCCAGCTCTCCGGCAGGGCCTTTTTCTCCCAGTGGCCGCCGCCGGTCTGGGACCGCAGATACCGGGCGTTGGCCCGCTTCCAGGCGGGGTTCTGATGGGGTGTCTCCCAGATGGCCTGGGGGTCCGGCCGCACCAGAAACTGCCTGTCCCAGCGCTCCAGCTTCTCCCCTCCGCCGCAGTCCAGAAGCTCATAGTCCTGCCATTGATCCGCGATCCACATAAACGGTCCTCCGCATCCACATAAAAATACAGTATATTATACCTCCATAACGCGCTGTTCGTCAATTTATTTCCGCCTGCAGATGCAAAAAGAGACCTGACTTTTGTCAGATCTCTTCAGCCGGTCCGCAGATAAAGCAGCGGGTATATATTCCCCGATCGTTTAAATCTCCGCTTCGGTCAAAAACAGGTGCGTGGCCCGGACAGAGCGCTCCCACACCCGAAACAGCCTGTCCAGCAGGACGGGCGTGCGCTCTGTGACCTCATAGATGTCCATCTGCCGTCTCCCGCAGCACTTTCCGGGCAAATGCCCGGGTCCGCGCCTCTTTTTCCTCGTCCATAAACACGGTGCCATAGCCCAGGTGCCGCTCGGCGTGGCTGCCAAGGTCCCGCAGGCCGGAGTGCTTGCAGTAGCGGCGCATGCCCTCCTCGAACAGGTCGCAGCCCTTTTCGGGCCGGTAGCCGCAGGTCAGCAAAAGCGCCATGGCCTTGCCCGCCCACAGGGACGGTCCCCTGGTCCCGCCATAGAATTTGTTCATACCATACACCAGCCTGTCCAACAGGGCCTTCATGGGCGGTGTGCAGTACCAGGAATAGATGGGCGTCGCCAGAACGATCAGGCCGCTGTCCAGCACCAGGTCAAAAATCTCCTGCCCGTCGTCCCGCCGGGAACAGCCGAACGCCGTCCAGTCCTGCTGACAGGCCCGGCAGGCCACGCATGGCTGGATATTCCTGTCATACAGCCAGACAGTCTCCACCTCCGCTCCGCCTGCTTCCAGTTCCTCGCAAAAGGGCTTCAGCAGCGCGGCGGTGTTGCCGTTTTTCCGGGGGCTGCCCATGAGCACGCAGACCTTCATACCAGCGCCTCATCCGCTTCCGCAGCGTCCGCCGCAGGCATTTTCTGGGGTTGTTGTTCGGAGGCCCTTTCCGCCAGGCGCTCCCGGCCCACCGCCAGCATCAGCTTGATGCGGTTCTCCTGGTTGACCCGGGTGGCGCTGGGGTCGTAGTCGATGGGGGTGATGTTGGCCTGGGGATACAGCTCCCGGAGCTTATTGATCATGCCCTTGCCGCAGATGTGGTTGGGCAGGCACCCGAAGGGCTGGGCGCAGATGATGTTCTCATACCCCGCCCGGATCAGCTCCGCCATCTCGGCGGTGAGGAGCCAGCCCTCACCCATCTTGTCGCCCTTGCTGATGAGGCCCTCGGTGAGCTTTGTCAGTTCATTGAAGGGCAAGGGCGCGTGATAGCCATGGTCTTTCAATGCCTTGATGATGACCTTTTCCATGGTGGCGATATAGCCCAGGATCAGGTCGGAGACGTGCTTTTCCAGAAAGCTGCCGCCGTAGAACCGGGCGGTCTCCGAGGGGTTGTATGCGCAGTACTGCACAAAGCCCATCAGGCCCGGCAGGTTCACCTCGCAGTCCTGGGTGGCCAGGAACGCCTCCAGGTCATTGTTGCCCAGGGGCGAATACTTCACATAGATCTCGCCCACCACGCCGACCTTGACCTTCGGCACCCGGCGGACGGGGATGGCCGCGAATTCCGCCGCGATCTTGGGCATGGCGGCCTTCATCTCCCTCTGGGAGAAGCCCTTGCCCTGGCGGACCCAGCCGCAGATGGCGTCCAGCCACTTGTCCTGTAAGGACGCCGCGTCGCCGGGATGGGTCTCATAGGGCATCGTCTGGGCCTTCAATGTTACCAGCAGATCGCCGTAATAGATGGCGGACAGCGCCATGCGCATGAAGGTCAGGTCCATGGGCAGGCTGTTGCCCTTTTCCAAACCGGAGAAATTCAGGCTCAGCACGGGGATATTGCCGTAGCCCGCCTTTTCCAGAGCCTTGCGCAGCAGGAAGATGTAGTTGGAGGCCCGACATCCGCCGCCGGTCTGGGTGATGATGAGGGCGGTGTGCTCCAGGTCGTACTTGCCGGAGTTCAATGCGTCCAGGAACTGGCCGATGACCAGCAGGGCCGGATAGCAGGTGTCGTTGTGGACGTATTTCAGTCCCAGCTCGCTGACCTGGCTGCCACAGTTGCCCAGCAGCTCCACCTTGTAGCCCTTGTTCTCCATGGCCGCCGCCAGAATGCGGAACTGCACGGGCGCCATGTTGGGGATGAGGATGGTGTGGGTCTTTTTCATATCCTCGGTGAAAATGGGGTACTGGTGTTCCATGCCGTTACACCTCCTTTGCGTGTTTCTCGTCCTGCTCGTCCAGGGCGGCGAACAGGCTCCGCAGACGGATGCGCACCGCGCCCAGGTTGGTGATCTCGTCGATCTTCAGCTGGGTGTACAGCTTGCCCCCCGCCTGCAAAATTTCCCGGGTCTCGTCGGAGGTGATGGCGTCCACGCCGCAGCCGAAGCTGACCAGATGCACCAGGTCCATATCCGGCTGGGAGCAGCAGTATTTCGCCGCCGCGTACAGGCGGGAGTGATAGGTCCACTGGTTCAGCACCGTGGTGGGGAACTTCTCCACCCGGTCGGAGATGGAGTCCTCCGTCACCACCGCCGCGCCGGACCGGGTGATGAGCGTGTCGATGCCGTGGTTGACCTCCGGGTCCACATGGTAGGGACGGCCCGCCAGCACGATGATGCGGCGGCCCTCCGCCCGGGCCTGGTCGATGATGCGCGCCCCCTCCTTCCGGATCAGGGACATGTGGTTGGCGTACTCGGCATAGGCCGCGTCGGCCGCCTGCTGGATCTCCTTCTTGGAGATGCCTGCGAAATACTTGCCCAGGATGGCGTACATCTTCCGGTTGAAATCCTTGGGCCGGTGGATGCCCACGTAGTCATAGATAAACTTGGTGTCCTTGACCTCCGGGCAGTTTCCGGCGATGACCTCGGGATAGTAGGCCACCACGGGGCAGTTGTAGTTGTTCTGTCCCAAGCCCTCGTCGATGTTATAGGTCATGCAGGGATAGAAGATGGCGTCCAGTCCCAGCCTGGACAGGAACTGGATGTGGCCGTGGGCCAGCTTGGCCGGGAAGCAGGCGGTGTCGCTGGGGATGGTCCCCTGCCCCTTCAGATACAGGTCCCGGCTGGAAAGGGGGCTGTGATACACCGCGAAGCCCAGCTTTGTGAAGAAGGTGTGCCAGAAGGGCAGCAATTCCCAGAAATTCAGGCACAGGGGCAGGCCGATTTTGCCCCGCTTGCCGGGGACGGGCTTGTAGCCCAGGATCAGCTTCCGCTTATATTCGTACAGGTTCCGCTCTCCGGTGTCCGCCTTACCGGTGACGGGCCGGTCGCAGCGGTTGCCGCTGATGAAGGTGCCGCCGTCGGCAAAGGTGTTGATGGTCAGCTGGCAGTTGTTGCCGCAGCGGCCGCAGACCTCGCTGCGGGTCTCCTGGGTAAATGCCGCCAGCGTGGCCCTGTCCAGCAGCGTGCTGGTCTGGCCGTTGGCGGACTTGCCCTGGCCGTACAGCGCCGCGCCGTAGGCGCCCATCAGGCCCGCGATGTCTGGCCGGATGACCTCCACGCCCATCTCCTTCTCAAAGGCCCGGAGCACGGCCTCGTTGTAAAACGTGCCGCCCTGGACCACGATATTCCGGCCCAGCTCCTCGGGAGACGCGGCCCGGATGACCTTGTAGATGGCGTTTTTCACCACGGAGATGGAGAGCCCCGCGGAGATGTTCTCAATGGTGGCCCCGTCCTTCTGGGCCTGCTTCACACTGGAGTTCATGAACACCGTGCAGCGGCTGCCCAGGTCCACGGGCCTGTCCGCGAACAGGCCCAGCTTGGCAAACTCCTTCACGTCATAGCCCAGGGCCTGGGCGAAGGTCTGCAAAAAGCTGCCGCAGCCGGAGGAACATGCCTCATTCAGGAAGATGTTGCTGATGGCCCCGTCCTCGATCTTGAAGCACTTCATATCCTGGCCGCCGATGTCGATGATGAAGTCCACATTGGGCAGGAAGTGCCGGGCGGCGGTGAAATGGGCCACGGTCTCCACCACGCCGTAGTCCGCGTGGAAGGCGTTCTTCGCCAGATCCTCGCCGTAGCCGGTGGTGGTGACGGAGGCCACGTGCAGGGCCGGATGCTCGTCATAGAGCTTCTGCAAAACCTCCCGGATCAGGGGCACGGGGTTGCCCAGATTGGGGCGGTAGTCGGTGAACAGGATGCGGGCGTCCTCGTCGATGACCACCAGCTTCACCGTGGTGGAGCCGGAGTCGATGCCGATGTGGACCGGGGCGGCGTAGTCCGGGCCGAAGGGCATCCGGGGCACGGAGGCCTTGGCGTGCCGCGCCTGGAACGCCTCATATTCCCCGCGGCTGGAGAACAGCGCGGGCTGGCTGCGGTAGGTCTCGGACGCGCCGTGCTTTCGCAGCCGCTCCGCCACCTCCACCAGGTCAAATTCCCGGTCGGAATAGAACGCCGCGCCCATGGCCACGAACAGCAGGCTGTTCTCCGGGCAGGTGCCGTGAACGCCCAGGGTCCTGTCGAAGCTCTTCCGCAGGACGCTGGAAAAGGTCAGCGGTCCGCCCAGGTACAAGACATTGCCCTGGATGGGCCGGCCCTGGGCCAGGCCCGCGATGGTCTGGTTCACCACCGCCTGGTAGATGCTGGCGGAGATGTCCTCCGCCCTGGCGCCCTGGTTGATGAGGGGCTGCACATCGCTCTTGGCGAACACGCCGCAGCGGGACGCGATGGTATACGTCTTTTCCGCCTTTTGGGCGGCGGCGTCCATCTCGTCCGCCGTCATCTTCAAGAGGGTCGCCATCTGGTCGATGAACGCACCGGTGCCGCCGGCACAGGAGCCGTTCATGCGGACCTCGGTGCCGCCAGTGAGGAACAGGATCTTCGCGTCCTCACCGCCCAGCTCGATGATGCAGTCCGTCCCCGGCGCCAGGCGGTTGGCGGCCACCCGGGTGGCAAACACCTCCTGGACAAAGGGGACCTCCACGCTGTCCGCCATGCCCATGCCGGCGGAGCCTGAGATGGCCAGTTCCGCCCGTCCGCCGGGGACATACTGCTCCGCCACCCGGCGCAGCAGCTCCTCGGACTTCTCCAAGATATGGCTGAAATGCCGCTCGTATGTACTGTATAAGATGTTGTCCGTTTCGTCCAGCACCACGCATTTGATGGTGGTGGACCCCACGTCAAGACCTACTTTCAAGGCTGCTTCCTCCTTCAGGTAAACGGTTTCTCCACCCTTTCCGGTGGAAAAACGCAAAATCCCATATTAGTTGATATCATACTCTTTTTCGACAAAATGTGCAATCGTCAAAATTCCGCCAGTCTGTAAAGAATTTGTTAAGAAAGCAATGATGGGAAGTGCTTTGCCTTTTGTCATTTTTATGCTATACTTGTCCCATTCAGAACGGAAACGAGGATCGCCTATGAACACTGTTTTGCTGCACTGCTGCTGCGCCCCCTGCTCCCTCTCCTGCATCGACCCCCTGCGGGCCGAGGGCATCGAGCCGGTTGCCTTTTGGTATAACCCCAACATCCACCCCTGGAAGGAGTACCAGGCCCGGCGAGACTGCCTGCTGGAATACGCCCCCACCATCCACATGGAGGTCCGGGTCCGGGAGGACTACGGCCTGCGCCGGTTCGTGGAGCACGTGGCGGAGGACATTGACCACCGCTGCGCCTACTGCTATGAGCACCGGCTGGAGGGCGCCGCCCAATACGCCGCGGAACACGGCTTCACCCACTTCACCACCACGCTGCTGGCCAGCATTTACCAGAACCACGAGAAAATTGCGGAGGCGGCGGAGCGGTATGCCAAACAATACGGCGTGGAGTTCCTGTACCGGGATTTCCGCCCCAATTTCCGGGCGGGGAACCAGCGGGCCCGGGAACTGGGCTTTTACATGCAGAAGTACTGCGGCTGCGTCTTTTCCGAGGCGGACCGCTATCAAAAGCAGATCGACCGGGACAAGCTGAAATTCACGGAGGCTGGGTTTTAAATCCAATATATCCAATATTAAAAGAACGGTCCCTTTGCTGTCCAGCATTTTGTGATCATCGGCATTTGGATGGAGACAGGCGGCGCTTTTCAGAGGCTCCCGGTTTTTCTTGGACCTCTGGTGCTCTGAAAATTTTTTTATCCAAGACATTCCCGCCTTTATTTCATAATTTTGTATCATAATACCATTGACGGTATACCGGCCCCAGTCCTATAATCATTGCAACACAAGGGCGTGCGGATGGAACCCCCATCCACACGCCCTTTGTGCGTTCCACCTGAGCAGCCGGCTCGAAAAGAGGGACCGTATCTTCCGCATTCCCAACAGTGCATAACATATAGCATCCAGCTTGATTTGACTATTTTTGATTATTTATAAAATGTATCAAACCCGGCATCCCTTAGGAAAAAGATATTTGACTTTTCCCCTGTATCAAACTATCCTGAACCCAGGATCTACCAGTTAATTCCCCCATATTTTAGCAAAGATGTGTGGCTTGACCGGTATCATCCATTCGGGGCAGGCCCCTTCTGAAAATCATGGGAATTCAGAGAGATATTCCGGGAAGCGGTACCGCTTCCCGGCAATTGCTAGCAATTGCGCCTCGAAAACCGCATAAAAATCGAGAAAAAAGGAGATTGAGTAATGAACGAGAAAGAGAAAAATGCGCCCCCGCAGGAAAATGGCAGCGAACTGGAACACGTATTCGAAACGGTTCCTGACAGCGCCCGCAAAAGTGTAGGCAGTATCCTCGTTATCCTCACCGGCTACACCATTTCCCTGTCCAACTTCGTCACCGGAGCGACTGTTGGCTTCAAAATGCCCTTCAAGGAGGCCGTCGCGGCCTGCGCTGTGGGCAACCTGATGCTGATCATCGTCGCCACCTTCCTGGGCATCATCGCCTGCCAGACTGGCCTCTCCACTTCCGTTTTGTCCCGGAAATCCCTGGGGGCGAGAAGTTCCTCCATTCTGTCCTTCCTGCTGGCGATCTCCGCTGTCAACTGGATCGCGGTGAATGCGGACACGTTCTCCAACCTGATCGTCTCCAACTTCGGCTGGTGGCCCATCCCTGTCGGCATCACCTCCATCATCGTCGTGGCCCTGTGGGCCCAGTCCGCTATCCGCGGCGTGAAAGGCCTGGAGATCGTCAGCTGGCTGGGTGTGCCCTGCGCCATCATTTTGACCATCGCCTGTGCCATTGCCATCGGCTCCAAAGCCGGCTACGGCACTGTGTTCCAGTATGCGCCCGCCTCTGATGCCCAGATCTCCTTTGCCGCCGGCTCCACTTCTTTCGTCGGCGCCTGGGTGTTCGGCTGCATCGTCTCCCCGGACGTCTGCCGTTATGCCAAAAAGACCTCCCATGTCGCCATTGGCGCCCCTATCGCCGTCACCATCGGCCTGTTTGGGCTGGAAGTCATCGGCATCATGACTGCGCAGGCCACTGGTGAGAGCGGTTTCGTGCCCGCCACCGCCGCTCTGGGCCTGGGGATCCTGGTGTTTATCTGTGCCATCTTCTGTGTCTGGACCACCCAGGACAACAACATTTACAGCGCCGGTCTGGCTCTGCAGAATGTGATGAAGGACACCCCGCTGGAGGGCAGGGTGAAGCACTCCGTTCTGGCTGTCATCATCGCCGCCGCAGCCGCCATCTTTGCCGCTGTGGGCGCCACCAAGTATCTGCTCCCCGTGGTGCAGACCCTGTCTGTGCTGCTGCCCCCCGTTCCCGCCCTCATCATCGCGGAACACTACTGCGTGAAGAAGAGCAAGGAGAACAAGGCCATCAACTGGGTCGGCATCATCACCTGGGCGCTGGGCACTGCCATCGGTTATGTGGCCCTGCAGCACAGCTTCCTGGTTCCCGCCATTGTCAGCATGGTCGTGACCTTCGTCCTGTACATCATCCTCAGCAAGGCTTTGGACGGCGTTCTGAATAAAGACATCTAAAATCACTCCCGCAAATTAAAAAAGCGGCATCCGGGGTCTCCCAGATGCCGCTTTTTCTCTGTTTTGTCAAGGCATCTCCACGGATCTCCGGTATACCACGGCCGCGATGGCGGCAGTCACAGCCTCTGTCACCCAAAACGCGTGCCAGACGCCCACCGGCCCCCAGAGCCGGGACAGCACAAACGCCGCCGGGATGATGACCGCCACATAGCGGCACACGGAGATCACCAGGGACTGTGTTCCCTTGCCAAGGCCCTCCAAGGCTCCGGAGGTCGTCACGGATACCGCCGAGATCAGGAAGCCGGCGCTGATGATACGGAGGGCGGTCTGCCCCGCCGCGATGGTCTCCGGGCTGTCGGTATACAGCCCCACCAGCTGTCCGGAGGCCAGCAGGCACACCACGGTCCCCAGCGCCATGATGGCTCCGCACATGCGGAGCGTGACCTCGTAGATCTTTTTGACCCTGCCATACTCCCCCGCGCCGAAATTGTACCCAATGACGGGCCGCATCCCCTGCACGATGCCGTTGGCCGGCAGGTACAGGAAGGTCTGCAATTTGTAATAGATGCCCAAAATGACCACATAGCTCTGGGCGTACGCGGTCAGAAGCGCGTTCAGGCAGGAGACCAGCAGGGACGGCAGGGCCAGGTTCAGCATGGCCGGAACGCCCACGGCATAGAGTCTGCGGTCGATCGCCCTGTTCCGCACAAGATACTTCCACCGGAGCTGGATGGGAAAGGATCTGCCCAAATAGACAGCCAGATAGACAGCCACGGTCAGGACCTGCCCGATCACCGTCGCCGCAGCCGCCCCCTCGATGCCCATCTCCGGGAAAAATCCGATCCCCGAGATCAGCAGCGGGTCCAAAATGATGTTGGCGATGCAGCCGCACAGCAGGCTGGTCATGGTGACCTTCATCCTCCCCACGGACTGAAACAGCTTCTCAAAGGAGAGGCTCAGCATGGTGACCAAGGAAAACGCGAACACGATCCTGCCGTACCGCACCCCCAGGTCGACCACCGCATCGGAGCTGGTGAACATCCGCAGAAAGGCGGGCAGCACCGCCAGGCTCCCCACCGTCATAACGGCGCCGTGGAGCACGGCAAAGGCAAAGCCGTGGGCCGCCGCGATATTGGCCGTCTCCCGGTCCTCCGCCCCCAGGTGGAAGGAGATGACCGCGTTCAGTCCCACGCCGAAGCCGATGGCCACCGCGTTGATCAAGTTCTGAACCGGATAGACCAGGGACAGGGCGGTCATAGCGTCCTCACTGATCTGGGCCACAAAAAAGCCGTCCACGATGTTGTACAGTGAATTGACCAGCATGGAAATGACCATGGGAAGCGCCATCGATGTGATCAGGGGAAAAACAGGTCTTTCCTTCATAAAATGTTCGTCCATACCCGCCTCCTGCGAATGCCGTGTGAATTTTTAGCGGAAAAAGCCACGCAATCATCCAACAGGATGATTGCGTGGCGAAAAGGACCTGAAGCAGGCCGAAAAATCCACACCGGTTTTAATGATCCTGATTTTAGCACATCCGCACGGAATGCGCAAGGACCGAAGCGGATTTTTCTATCAGTGTCTCTGCAAGCAGACATCAAGGGGCCGAAAGCATGGCCCCGGCAGCGTTTTTCAGTTCTTCAGGCTGTGCATGGGCGCGGGGATGCGGCCGCCCCGTGCGATAAAGGCCGCGCTGGACTCGGGATGCACCGGCATCACCGGGGCGCTGCCCAGCAGGCCGCCCATCTCGATGGTGCCGCCCACGGTCTTGCCTGGAGCGGGCAGCAGGCGGACGGCGGTGGTCTTGCAGTTCACCATGCCGATGGCAGCCTCGTCGGCAATGATGGCGGAGATAGTCTCCGCCGGGGTGTCGCCGGGAACGGCGATCATGTCCAGGCCCACGGAGCAGACGCAGGTCATGGCCTCCAGCTTATCCAGGCAGAGCGTGCCGGCCTTGGCGGCGGCGATCATGCCCTCGTCCTCACTGACAGGGATAAACGCGCCGGACAGGCCGCCCACGGAGGAGGACGCCATCACGCCGCCCTTTTTCACCGCGTCGTTCAGCAGGGCCAGGGCCGCTGTGGTGCCGTGGGTGCCGCAGATCTCCAGGCCCATCTCCTCCAGGATGCGGGCCACGCTGTCGCCCACGGCGGGGGTGGGAGCCAGGGACAGGTCCACGATGCCAAAGGGCGTGTCCAGGCGGCGGGAGGCCTCCTGGGCCACCAGCTGGCCCATGCGGGTGATGCGGAAAGCGGTCTTTTTCACTGTCTCCGCCACCACGTCGAAGGGCTGGCCCTTCACGGCCTGCAGGGCGTGGTGGACCACGCCGGGACCGGAGACACCCACGTTGATGACTTTCTCCGCCTCGCCCACGCCGTGGAAAGCGCCCGCCATGAAGGGGTTGTCCTCCACAGCGTTGCAGAACACCACCAGCTTGGCGCAGCCCAGGCCGTCCCGGTCCCGGGTGGCCTCGGCGGTGTCTTTGATGATACGGCCCATGAGGGCCACGGCGTCCATGTTGATGCCCGCCTTGGTGGAGCCCACGTTGACGGAGGAGCAAACCAGCTCCGTCCGGGCCAAAGCCTCGGGAATGGAGCGGATGAGCTTTTCGTCCGCCAGCGTCATGCCCTTCTGCACCAGGGCGGAATAGCCGCCGATGAAGTTCACGCCGCAGGTCTGGGCCGCCCGGTCCATCGCCAGGGCAAAGGGCACATAGTCCCCGGTCTCGCTGGCGCCGGCCACCAGGGCCATGGGCGTCACGGAGATGCGCTTGTTGACGATGGGGATGCCGAATTCCCGTTCGATGTCCTCGCCGGTCCTGACCAGCTTTTCGGCATAGCGGGTAATCTTCTCGTAGATCTTATCACAGGCCCGCCTGGGGTCCGGGTCGCAGCAGCTGAGGAGGGAGATGCCCATGGTGATGGTGCGAATGTCCAGATGCTGCTGGTCGATCATTTCAATGGTGGAGAGGATCTCCTTCTGGTTGAGCATGGTCTCCCCTCCTTAAATGTTGTGCATCGCGTCGAAGATCTCTTCCCGCTGGATGCGGATGGAGAGCTCCATCTCGCTGCCCAGCTCCGCCAGGGCGGCGCCCAGCTCTCCGATCGTGGCGGTGGCTTTGCTGACATCCACAGCCATGACCATGGTGAAGGCCCCCTGGAGGATGGTCTGGGAGATATCCAGGATATTGACATTGTACTCGGCCAGACGGATACAGATGGCGGCGATGATGCCCACCTTGTCCTGGCCCACGACGGTAACGATAGCGTTCATGAAGCTTCCTCCTTATGAAACGGAACGTAATTGATTTATTTTAGCATGTTCCGGCGGCAAAGTAAATCTCAAATCCCAAAACTCCCTTTTACCTTCGGTGCCGCTGCTGCTCTATTTTCCAATTTTTCTGTCAAAATGACCCAATGGGCAGTTCCCCCCCCCACCGGATAACTGCCCCTACAACAAAAACTCGAATTTTAGAACTGGTTCCGCTCTTGGATAAACTGAATGGCGTATTGGGCAGTCATTTTTATGTCCGGGCGGCGGCTTTTCAGGAATCGCTCCAAGAGAGGAATGTCCTCTGGTTCGCCGATGCCCTGCATCGCGATATTCGCATAATAGATCTCATACTGATACGCCTTCTCGTCCTCCTGCAGGAGATAATCATGCAGAATATTCCTGCTCTCTTCTCTTGGACAGGCGCCTAAAGCGCGGATGGCGCTGTGTCGTACTGGACGGCGATCCTCTTTTGCCAAGGTGAGAATGTTGGAAATATCCAGGCCGGCAGGAACTGTTTTTCCTGCCAGTCTCCACCAGTCATGCACGCGGTCTAACATGGAGCTGAGGATATATTTATCCGTTTCCGCACCCAGCCGCTGCAGGAAAAAGGCGCATGCCCCCTCCTCAAAAGACGCCTGCATCAGACGGCCAAAAATGAAATAAGCGGCATTTCGTATCTCGCGCTGGTCTTTCTTCTTGCCGTCATGTTCCTCAATAATTTCCTGAAGAAGGGGGAAAAGCGCCGGGTCAGTAAGGGTCTCCGCCTCCCGGCGCGCTTTCCAGCTGGCCGTTTCCGTGCTTACAATATAATGCTCATCCTTTGTATTGATCCTGGCGATCAGCTCCAAAAGCCCGGCTTTATCCATAGGCGGCCTCCTGTATATTCTGATTTCTCCTCCGGCGCAAATCCTCGTTTGTCATTTTCATCATAGCACGGTCAATTTTGAATTTCGATCCGCTGCTGGTGAAATTGCCGGAATGGCAGAAAAAGCCCCGCGGGAACGGATCCACGGGGCTTTGAACGGGCAGCATGATCTGATATTGGATATCTCTATTATATCTCGTCAAAGAATTTCGCGTGGATGGCCTTGACCGCCCGGTTCACATCCTCCTCATCCAGCAGGACGGAAACGCGGATCTCAGAGGTGTTAATCATCTGAATGTTGATGCCCGCCTCATACAGCGCCTCGAACATCTTGGCGGCCACGCCGCAGTTGCTCATCAGACCGGCGCCCACGATGGACACCTTGCCGATGTGCTCGTCAGACTCGATGTGGTGGAACCGCAGGGCCTCCTTGTTCTCATTCAGGATATCCTCCGCGTCCTCCAGGTCCTTTCTGTGTACGGTGAAGGTGATATCCTTGGTATCCTCACGGCCGATAGACTGCAGGATCACGTCCACGTTGATGTTATGCCTGCTCAGCAGGTCGAATACCTGAAACGCGACGCCGGGATTGTGCTGCAGGCCGATCAGGGCGATCCGGGCGATACTGGTATCCTTTGCGACACCCGCGATATTGGTTTTCTCCACTTTGGTGACCTCCTTAACTTTCGTGCCGGGCTTTCTCTCCAAACTGGACACGACTTCCAAACTCACTCTAAACTTCTTCGCCAGCTCCACGCTGCGGTTGTGGAGCACCTGGGCGCCTTGGGACGCCAGCTCCAGCATCTCATCGTAAGTGATCTCCTCCAGCTTCCGGGCGTTGGGAACGATGCGGGGATCGGTGGTATACACGCCGTCCACATCGGTGTAGATCTGGCACAGCTTCGCCCGGAACGCCGCCGCCAGCGCCACGGCGCTGGTATCGGAGCCGCCCCGGCCCAGGGTGGTCACATCGCCCTGCCGGTCCACACCCTGGAACCCGGTGACGAGAACGATGCGGTGCTGGTCCAGCTCCGCCTGGATGCGCTCAGGGTCAATCCGCTTGATGCGCGCGTCGGAGTGGACACTCGTGGAGCGGATGCCCACCTGCCAGGCCGCCAGAGAGACGCAGGGCAGGCCCATGGCCTCCAGCGCCATGGCACAGAGCGCCACCGAGATCTGCTCGCCGGTGGACAGGAGCATATCCATCTCCCGCTTGGAGGCGTGGGGATTGATCTCCTCCGCCTTGGCGATCAGGTCATCCGTGGTGTCGCCCTGGGCGGACAGGACCACGATGACATCATTGCCCTCCAGGTAGGTCTCCGCAATGATACCGGCGACATGGCGGATGCGCTGGGCATCCTTGACAGAGCTGCCGCCGAATTTTTGTACGATCAAACTCATAGTGTTTCCTTCTTTGCTTCAGATTGGTCTGGACATTGCCCTCCACCCCATCATACGCAGGGACCGGAGCGTTTGGGAATCACGCCAGCACCCGCATGCAGGCCCGCACGTTCAGCTTCCCGGACAGCCGCGCGGCGTCCTGTCCGCTGATGACGTCTGTCAGGAAGGCCGTCTCTCCGTTTTCGGAGAGGACCTCCACGTCTCCAAATGCCGCGGCCGCGTCGGAAAGGCTCCCCGCGATGCGGAAATAGTGGCGGGTGCGCAGCTCCGCCGGGTCCTGGAAGCCCTCGGTGCTGTCGGACCAGCCGATCTCCTGCCGTCTTGGGCTGGCCTGGAGGCACTCCATCACATCCGCCACGCAGGCGGAGGCGGTTGGCATCTCTCCGGCGCCCTTTCCGTAAAACATGACCTCCCCGGTGGCATTGCCCCGGACCATCACAGCGTTGAACACATCCTCCACATTGGAGATCGGGTTCTCCTCCGAAATCAGATGGGGCGCCACATACGCGGTGTGTCCGCCCTCCGGCAGCCGAAGGGCACGGCCCAGCAGCTTGACCCGGTATCCCGCCCGGCGGGCGATCTTCACGTCCTCCAGAGACAGTCCGGCAATGCCCTCCATGGGGACCTGCTCCGGGTCCACCTGGCGGCCAAAGGCCAGGTCCGCCAGGATGCAGGTCTTTCGTCCCGCGTCGATGCCCGCCACATCCGCGGTGGGGTCCGCCTCGGCATATCCCTTGGCCTGGGCCTCCGCCAGTGCCTCCGCAAAGGTCGCGCCTGCCCGGACCATCCGGGTCAGGATGTAGTTGGTCGTGCCGTTCAGGATACCGTAGATCTCGTCGATGCGGTTGGCCGCCATGCACTGTGTCAGGGGATGCAGAACAGGGATGCCGCCGCCCACGCTGGCCTCAAACAGGTAGCTGACATCATGCGCCTTCGCCAGTTCCAGCAGCTCGCAGCCCTTTTCCGCCACCAGCTGCTTGTTGGCTGTGACCACATGCTTGCCGGCCGCCAGCGCCCGCTTTGTATACTCATAGGCCGCTCCCACGCCGCCGATGGTCTCCACCACCACGCGGATCTCGGGGTCCGCCTCGATCTTCTGAAAATCATCCGTCATCAGATGGCGGTAGGGGCCGTCTTTCAAATGCCGGACCAGGACGGTCTTTACCCGCAGCGGCTCCCCCAGCTTATGCTGGATCTGCTCGGCATTTTCCTCCACCACCTTGGCAACACCGGTCCCCACCGTGCCAAGGCCCATAATCGCGATCTGTATCATACCCATTTCCCTCTTCCATCAGCCTGCCAGGATCTCGAACTTGATGACACCCTCCAGCGCGGATACGTCCGTGAGCAGCTGCTCCAGGCTCTCCGCCATCTCGGAGGTCTCCGCGGAGATCGTCACCGCCGCGCATCCGTTGGTGGGGATGCTCTGGTTGATGGTCAGAATGTTGGCGCCGGAATTTGCGAACACCGCCAGCACCCGGGAGAGGACGCCGGTGTTGTCCTTCAGCATGGCCTGGAACGTGATGATATGCTCCGATTTCATGTCGTTGAAGGGCTGCACGGAATCCTTATATTTGTAGAACGCACTGCGGCTGATCCCAGCCAGCTTGGTGGCCGCGCCCACCGTGTCCACCTCGCCGGTCTGCATCATGCGCTTGGCCTCCGCCACCTTGATGAAGATCTCCGGCAGAGCCTCTGCCGCTACAATGTAATATTTAATTTCTCTTGCCATTTCGTCCACCTCTTACGGTCATTTGTCTTTGCACGTCGTTCATGGTACCACAATTTCACCGGAGCCGCAACCGAAAACGCCAAATTTCTTTTGTCGGAATCAGGGAAACTAAGCCGCCTTTGTCCGCCCATGGTGGGCAAAATGACAAAACCCGAAAAAGGGCCGCCAACAGGCCAACGCCATGCGTTGAAATTTTAAGCACGCACAAAACCGCCCGCCTCGCTTGAAACGAGGCGGGCGGTTTTACACTTTATTTCGCCAATCCATTCAGACTAGAGCGGCAAATTGAGTTCTGCTATTTCAATCCTCAAATTTAAAATGCAAAACATCCGGTCTTGCATAATGTCCGCAGACATCATGCTCCATTTTACTTGCCGGAACTTCCTGCATATCAAGGTCTGCATATATGATGCCCTCTTCATCCCATATACAGTCTCCAACTTGATGTCCGAACGGGTCTATGATGCAACTGCCGCCCCTACAGGCGATTTCAGGAATATCTGACAACGCAGCATATTCATTCAGATCATTTGGGTAAGATGATTTTCTGATGATCATATCGCAGTTAATAAAATAGCAGTGTCCTTCGATTGCGATATGGCGAATCGTGTTCTGCCACTCCTTATTATCATTGGTATTCGGAGAGATATATAAAGAGATCCCCTTCTCATAGAGAGCAACTCTTGCAAGCGGCATATAGCTCTCCCAACATATCAGATTTCCCATTGGTCCCCATGGCGTTTCCATGATCGGGAAAAAATCTTTGTCCGCATCTCCCCAAATGACCCGCTCACTTCCTGTGGGCTTCAGCTTTCTATGATTAAGCACAGTCCCATCGGGTGAGATCATCACATTTGAGTTGTAGAGCGTGCCGTTCACAGCATCCCTTTCAGAGTACCCTATACTGAGGAATATTCCCTGTTTCACTGCCGCCTCTGCCAATTGCTGCATTTCCGGGCCATCAGCCAAAATCGAGTTGTCATAATACCGTTTCCAGTCTTGCCTGCCGGATGTGCTCCGGCTTCCCGTACGGAATCCAAAATTCATGCCGAATGGATATCCTGGAATAAACAGCTCAGGAAACACGATAAGTTCAGCTCCGTGCGCTGACGCATCATTGATCAGCAGCAGCGCTTTATCGATACACGCCGTCTTATCAAACATGACCGGTTCAGCCTGAACAACGGCAATCTTACATCTATTTTTTATGCTTTTCATTTGCTCATGCTCTCCTTCAAATTTCTGATTCTCTATGGCCGTTATCTGTCCTGTCAGGGGCATTATCATATTCGCATCCCGCAGCCGCAAATGTCAAGTATTTAATGCGAAAAAACTATAAAATATTTTACGCGGCCTCCGGGAACGCCTCTTTAGCGTTTTCCCCTTTTCTCTTAGGATGGTATTATTATAGCATACTCTCGAGAGTATGTCATCCCGCAGCTATCGCCAGCATACCCGATACTCTCAAGGCGTGTATAGATCCAGACAAGCTTCTATGCCGATGGCGCTGATCAAAATGCCGCCTTTCTAAGAGCCTGTTTCATATCTCGAAATATGCTGGATGTGCCGGAATTTTTTCGCCAGACGAAGGCGGTTTGACGAAGGCATACTTTGTGTATGTCGAGGAAAAACGACATAGTATGGCGGGAAAAGATCGGTGCAGACAGCGTATTGAGAGATTTTAAACTGGCTCTAAGAGACAGCCCTGTTCAGCAAATGCCTGCCTCCATATCAAAAGCCTGGGAGGCTCTGTCCGATCCGCTTATTCCTCCGCCTGGTAAACGGCCTTCATGCCCTTGTAGGTCTCGTAGCAGTCCAGCTTCGCCACCGTTTCAAAGGGGGCATGCATGCTGAGCACGGGAACGCCCGCGTCCAGCGTGGTGATGTTGCGGTTCGCCATATACATGGCCACGGTGCCGCCGCCGCCGGCGTCCACCTTGCCCAGCTCCGCGATCTGCCAGACGACGTCCGCATCGTCGAACAGGCGCCGGACGTAGGCCACCGTCTCCGCGTCGGCGTCGGAGGAGCCGGATTTGCCCCGGGCGCCGGTATACTTGCACAGGCCGATGCCGTAGTTGACAAAGGCGGAATTGCGCTTTTCGTACACGTCCGCGTAATCGGGGTCATAGGCCGCCGTCACGTCGGCGCTTAAGCAGAAGGACTTCTCAAAGCACACCCGGACAGGCACGCCCTGCGCCTCGCACAGGTCCTCCATAAAGGTGTCGAAGGCGGCGGACTGCATGCCGGTCACACCGTCGGAGCCGATCTCCTCCTTGTCCGCCAGAAGGCAGACGGCGGTCTTGGCCGGAGTCTCCTCCAGGTCCAGCAGGGCCTTGAGGGCCGCGTAGCCGCACACCCGGTCATCGTGGCCGTAGGCGCCGATCATGCTGCGGTCCAGGCCGATATCCATGGCGCTGACGGCGGGGACGGCCTCCAGCTCGGCGGAGGTGAAGTCGTCCTCCGTGATGCCGTACTTCTCATGCAGCAGCTTCATCACCGCCAGCTTCACCCGGCCGGTGTCCTCCTCGTCCCCGATGGGGCGGCTGCCCAGCAGCAGGTTCAGCGTCTCGCCGGGGATGGCGCTGGCCAGGGGCTTCTTGCTCTGCTCCGCCCCCAGGTGGGGCAGCAGGTCCGTGATGACCAGCCGGGGGTCCCCCGCGCCGGCGCCGATGTTCACCGTCACGCTGGTGCCGTCCTTCAGGGCCACCACGCCGTGAAGCTCCAGCGGAATGGTCACCCACTGGTATTTCCGGATGCCGCCGTAGTAGTGGGTCTTGAAATAGGCCAGCTCGCTGTCCTCATACAGGGGATTGGGCTTCAGGTCCAGCCGGGGGGAATCGATGTGGGCGGCGGCGATCTGGGCGCCCTCCGCCAGGCTCTTTCGGCCGATATGGGCCAGCATCACCGCCTTGCCCCGGTTACAGACATACACCTTGTCCCCCGGCTTCACATCCATGCCCCGGACATAGGCCCTGTACCCCTGCTCCTCGGCCAGGCGGACTGTCTCGGCGGCGCAGAGCCGCTCGGTCTTTCCGGCGTCCAGAAATGCCTTATAGCCGTCGCAGTAGGCCTCCATGGCAGCGGTGTCCACCCCGCCTTCCCTGTCATAGCCGTTCTTCTTTGTGGAAAGAAGCTGTTTTTTCAATTCCTTGGTCTCGTCAGACATCTCGATCTCCTCCATTTCTGATCGTCTCTATGGTCTGCATATCACTGGCTCTTATGCCGTTTTTCCTCTGTGATCGTCTCGATCAGTTTTGCAAGCTGCAGTTTGGCCTCCTCCTGGAACGCCTCCGCCGTCTCGGCGGCATTGGCCAGCTCACAGTCGCACTTGCTCCGGTAGTACTCGTCCGCCTTCTGGGCGGAGATCCGCAGGCGGGCGTACTGCTCCGTGATGCCGTCCCGGGCCATGATGCGCCGGACACGCAGCTCTGTGGGGGCCGTCACCGCAACGGTGCGGTCGCACAGCCGGTCCGCCCCGCTCTCCAGCAGGTTGATGGCGTCGATGGCGTACAGGCCGTCGCCCGCGCTCTCCATCCGCCGCTCCAGCTCCGGGATCAGGTAACGGAACACGATGCTGTTCAGCTGGGCCAGCCGGTCCTTTTTGGCAAAGACCTCCTGCCCCAGCTTCTGCCGGTCCAGCTTCCCGTCCTTGCCGAATACGCCTGGGAATTTTTCGTTGATGGCGTTCCGCATCTCCTGGCTCTGTTCCAGCATCTCATGGTACACCGCGTCGCAGTCGATGACCGTGCCGCCCAGCTCCTGGATGGCCTTGAGGGCGCTGGTCTTTCCCGCGCCGGTGCCGCCGGTGAGCCCCAGCACCACCCGGTGGCTGTCCGCCTCCACCACGTGGAAGCCGGCGGCCTTTTTCAGCCGGTTGCCGATGGCCAGGCCCAACCCCCGGTTGTCCGGGCACTGGGCGTAGATCTCCGTGACGCTGCTGGTGTCAAAGAACCGCAGGGCGTCAAACACCCGCTGGGCCTGCATCAGCTTATCCCCGCTGGGCCCCAGGGTCTGGACCACCTGCTTCGGGAACAGGTGGGCATACTCGTCAAAGCAGATCACGCCGGAGGCGGGTCCCACCCGGCGCTCGATCTCCCGGGCGGAGGCCTCCGGCGCGCCGGTGACCACTGTGACCGGCGCCTTGGGGGCGTAGTGGCGGTACTTCATGCCGGGAGCCTTAGGCTTCTCCCCCTCTTTCAGAGCGCTGGTGACGGCCTTGTCCACATCGACATGGCCGATCAGGCGCTCCAGGTCCTCCAGAGGCAGTCCGCCGGGACGCAGCAGGCGGGGCGGATCGCAGGTCAGGTCCAGGATGGTGGACTCCACGCCCACGGTGCAGGGGCCGCCGTCCACCACGCCCTCGATCTTGCCGTCCATGTCCTCCAGCACATCCTGGGCCGTGGTGCAGCTGGGACGGCCCGAGGTGTTGGCGCTGGGCGCCGCGATGGGCACTCCCGCCTCCCGAATGATGGCCAATGTCACAGGATGGTTGGGACACCGCATGGCGACGGTGTTCAACCCCGCCGTGGTCTCGTCCGGCACGATGGGCTGCCGCTTCAGGATCATGGTCAGCGGGCCGGGCCAGAACTTCCGGGCCAGCACATAGGCCATGGGCGGGATGTCCGTACAGTACCGGGGCAGCCACTGGGGTCCGGTGACATGGAGGATCAGGGGGTTGTCCTGGGGACGCCCCTTGGCCTCAAAAATGCGCTTTACCGCGTTTTTGTCCAGTCCGTTGGCGCCCAGACCGTAGACTGTCTCCGTGGGAATGCCCACAAGGCCGCCCTCCCGCAGGATCTTGGCGGCAGCGGAGATCTTGTCCTCGATCTCCTTCTGCTGCCCCTTGGTGTCCCGCAAATCATAATAGATCGTTTGCATATCGTTCGCCTCTATCTCTCTTCATCGGGCGTCTGCCCGGTACTTACGTCTCTCTTCTTCCAAAGGCCGTATGTGACAGCGCCGCACCCGCTTCATGCCTGCTCTCCCCCGCTTTTCAGCTTCTCCGCCTGGTCCGCCGTCACCAGGGCGTCGATCAGCTCGTCCAGATCGCCGTCCATGACGGCGTCGAGCTTATACAGCGTCAGGCCGATGCGGTGGTCCGTCACCCGGCCCTGGGGAAAGTTGTAGGTCCGGATGCGCTCGCTGCGGTCGCCGCTGCCCACCTGGCTTTTCCGCCGGCTGGCGATGTCGGCGTCCTGTTTGGCCTGCTCCATCTCGTAAAGCCGGGAGGCCAGGAGCCGCATGGCCTTGTCCCGGTTCTGGAACTGGCTCCGCTCCTGCTGGCACTCCACCACCACGCCGGTGGGCCTGTGGATCAGCCGCACGGCAGAGGAGGTCTTGTTGACGTGCTGGCCGCCGGCGCCGCTGGCCCGGTAGACCTGCATCTCGATATCGGCGGGATTGATTTCCACGTCCACCTCGTCCGCCTCCGGCAGCACCGCCACCGTGGCGGCGCTGGTATGGATACGCCCGCCGGACTCCGTCTCCGGCACCCGCTGGACCCGGTGGACGCCGCTCTCGAATTTCAGCCGGGAGAAGGCACCCTCGCCCTCGATGAGGACGCTGCACTCCTTCACGCCGCCAAGCTCCGTCTCGTTCAGGTTTACGATGTCCATCTTCCAGCCGTGGTTTTGGGCGTACATGGTGTACATCCGCAGGAGAGAGGCCGCGAACAGCGCTCCCTCCTCCCCGCCGACGCCGCTTCGCAGCTCCATGATGACGTTGCGGCTGTCGTTGGGGTCCTTCGGCAGCAGTAAAATTTTCAGTTCTTCCCGGAGGCGCTCCAGCTCCGCCTTGGCGGCGGAAAGCTCCTCCTGGGCCAACTCCCGGAGATCCGGGTCCCGGAGCAGGGCCTCCGCCCCGGTCCGCCGCTGTTCCGCCTGTTCCCAGGCGTGCCAGGCTTCCACGATAGGCCCCAGCTCCTTCAATTCCCGGTTGATGGTGCGCAGGTGGCCAGCGTCGCCGTAGACCGCCGGGTCCGCCAGCTGGGCCTCCAGGTCCTCATAGCGCAGGGCCAGTTCTCTCAGTTTTTCCAGCATGGTGCCGCTCCTCTCTCAAAATTGGAAAGAAAGCGTCCCTACTTCTGTCCCAAAAAGTCCCGCACCTGGCGCAGAAATTCCTCCTCCCAGAAGGCGTAGCCCACGGAGTCCGTCCGCAGGGACACCGCCGCCTGGTGGCCGCAGGGCGTATACAGGTCCATCTGCTCAAAGACCTCCTCGTTTCGGTCCTCGCTGCCCCGGGTGATGACATAGGCGGCGTTTTGCAGGTCCTTGCCATACCGCTTCAAAAAGTCCCGGACCACGGAGCTGCACCGCCCCGCCCAGACCGGGGAGCCGACGATCACCAGCCGGTAGTCCCGGACGGGATGCGCCGTCTTGAAAGGCCGGATGGGCTTGGTGGTCCGGCGCATGGCGTCCAGGCCGCAGCGGAGCCAGCCGCCAAAGCCGCTGCGGGACACCCCGTCCTGGAGCTCCACCAGCTCGGCGTCCAGCGCCTGGGCGATCTCCTCCATGGTCCTTTTGGTATGGCCCGTCCGGGAGTAATACATACATAGTACGTCTTTCATAATGCCTCCGTGTCAGTCAAAGAGAAAGGTCTTTACCATAGCAAATGCCTCTCGCAGGTAATAGTTGATCTCCAAATGCCGCCAGGGCAGCTTCGCCGGAATACCAAAGGCGTATCCGTAGCCCTGCCGGGCCGCAATGAGGCGCGACCGGGCGATGTGGAAGTCATTGGTGACCACCGCTATTCGGTCTCTTGCCGGGTCTACGCCCCGTTGGGCCAGCAATTCTTTGGAAAATGCGAAATTCTCCGCTGTATTTCCCGCCTGGTCCTCTAAAATCAGGCGGCCGCTGTCCACGCCGTGGGCTGTCAGGTAGTCATACATGCACTGGGCCTCGCTGATCTCCTCGCCGTAGCCCGTGCCGCCGGTGAGCACCACCGGGATATCCGGATTGTCCTCCAGATACGTCAGGGCCGCGTCCAGCCGGGTCCGCAGAGACAGGGACGGTTCCGTTCCATTGACCCCGGCCCCCAGGACCACCACCGCATCGGCCGGGATATCCGACAGGTCCGCCTTTCCCTCCTGCATCACAATGCCCTCGGTCACAGCCAGCGATACCACCACCAGCGACAGAACGGTCCGCCAGGCCAGCCGGCACCACCAGCCCGCTTTCGCCTGTTTTGCCCAGCGGTCTAAAAACACTTCCAAGCACAGGATCGCTGCCAGACCCACCAGCAAAAATCCGGAAAAGCGCATTCCCCAGGGGCGGACTGCCAGGAAAACAAATCCCGCCAATGCCAGCAGGGCGGATATGCCCCATTGGATCTGCTCGCCCCATCTCTCCCGTCTCTTTCCCCGGTATGTCATATGCGTTCCTTTCTGTAATGGCGATTTCCTTTACTCTCCCGCTTCCTCGCTGAGCTGCTCCCAGCGCCCGTACAGGGCGTCCAGCTCTGCCTGGACTGTCTCTTTTTCCTTCATCAGCTCGTTCAGCTTCTCATAATCGCAGGCGGCGGCCTCCATATCGGTGTCCAACGCTGCCAGCCGCTCTTCCGCCTTGGCAATGTCCCGCTCGCAGATGGTCAGCTGCCGCCGGGCGGCCTGCTGGGCCTTGTTGCCGCGGGCCGGCCGTTCTGTGATGGATTTTTCCTTTACAGGTTTTGGAGCTTCCGCCTTTTCCGCTTCCTCCTGGGCCTTCACCTGCCGGTACTGGGCGAAGCCCATGGGATAGTCCGTGATGGTGCCGTTTGCCAGTTCCCAGATGCGGGTGGCAAAGCGGTTGATGAAATAGCGGTCGTGGCTGACGAACAGCAGCGTCCCGTCATAGGCCTCCACCGCCTCCTCGATCCACTCCCGGGAGGCAATATCCAGGTGGTTGGTGGGCTCGTCCAGGATCAAAAAGTTGGTCTCGTCGTCCATCAGCATGCACAGCCGCAGGCGGCTCTGCTCGCCGCCGGAGAGGACGGAGACAGGCTTCATCACGTCCTCGCCCCGGAAATCATAGGCCGCCAGGCGGTTTCGGGCGGACTGGGCCGAGAGGCCCTTTTTTGCCGCCATCATATTCTCCACCAGGTTCCAGTCCGGATGGTCAAAGTGGATGATCTGGGGCAGATAGGCCGCCCGCACCTGAGGCCCGGTCTTGATGCGCCCGTCGTCGGGGTACAGCTCCCCCATGATCATCTTGATCAGGGTGGATTTGCCCGTGCCGTTGTCACCGATCAGGGCGATGCGCTCGCCCCCCTCCACCTTCAGGCTGATGCCCTGGAAGAGGTGCTTGTCCCCATAGGACTTGGACAGGTTCCGCAGGCCCAGCACCTCGTCCCCGTGGAACTCGGCGGCGTTGAAGCGGGCGTCCATTTTCCGGGCCTTGGTGGGCTTGGAGGTGGTCCGCATCCGCTCGATGCGCCGCTCCATGGAGATGGCCCGGCGGTAGGTCTTGTCCATGCCCTGGAAGGCCCACATCCGCAGCTGCTCCGCCGCCTTTTCCAGCTGCTCGATCTTGGCCTGCTCCTTCTCGTACTGCTTCATCCGCTCCTGGAAGCGGCGCTCTTTCTCCACGGCGTAGAAGCTGTAATTGCCGCTGTAAAACTCCGCCTTGCCGTCCTGGATCTCAATGACGCGGGTCACGATGCGGTCCAGAAAGTAGCGGTCATGGGAAATGGCCACCACCGTCCCGCGAAAGCCCCGGACGTACTCCTCCAGCCACTCCGTGGCGTGGAGGTCCAGATGGTTGGTGGGTTCGTCCAGCAGCAGGATATCCGTGTCCTCCAGGATCAGGCGGCCCAGATTCACCCGGGTCTTTTCCCCGCCGGACAGGCTGTCGAACAGCTGGCCCCGCATCTCCCGGGAAATGGACAGGCCGCTGGCGATCTTGTTCACCGCCACGTCGGTGTCGTAGCCGCCGAAGGCCTCAAATCTTTCGTTCAGCGCGCCGTACCGCCGCAGGATGGCCGGGTCGCTCTCGCCGCCCGCCATGCGGGCCGTCAGGTCCTCCATCTCCTCCGCCAGCCTGTGGAGCCGCGCGAAAGCGGAGCGCAGCACGTCCTCCACCGTATAACCCGCGGGATAGACCGGGATCTGGGAGATCAGGCCCACCCGGCGGCCCTGGCCCACCGTCACCTGACCCTCGTCGTAGTCGATCTCCCCGGTCAGGATTTTAAACAGCGTGGTCTTGCCGGCGCCGTTCCGGCCCAACAGGCCCACCCGCTCGCCCTGGTCGATCTGGAAGGTGAGGCCGTCCAGGACGTTCTTCCCCACCTCAAAGGATTTGACCAGGCCGTTTACCTGTATCTCAATCATATGTCTTTCGCAATTGGTCCACCAGCTGGCCAAAGTGCATGGCGTGGGACGCCTTCACCAGCATGGCGGTACCGGGTCCCAGCTGCTCCTTCAGAGAGCCGATGGCCTCCTCCTTGGTCGCAAAGTGCAGGACGCCGCCGCCGCTCTGTGCGGTGCCGTCCGCGATCTTGATGGCCTTTGTGCCGATGGCCACCACAAAGTCGATGCCCAGCATGGACGCCAGCGCACCCATATTGTAGTGGGCCTGCTCCGTCAGGCTGCCCAGCTCGCCCATGTCGCCCAGCACCGCCACCCGCCGGTCGCACTCCGTCTTGGCCAGCACCTCCAGTGCCGCGGTGACGGACTGGGGGTTGGCGTTGTAGCAGTCGTCCAGAATGATGCGTCCCTCCGGCAGGCGGACGATCCGCATCCGGGAGCCGGCCGGCTCATAGGCCGCCACGCCCCGGATGATCTCCTCCCGGCTCAGGCCCAGCTCCTCGCCCACCGCCACGGCGATGGATGCGGAATAGGCCATATAGGCGCCGGGGGCCGGAATGGTCAGGGCATAGCGGTCCCGCTCCGTCGTCACGGTGCAGGTGATGCCCTCCACACCGTGGTCCGCAATCTCCGTGATGCGGGCCTGGCAGTGCTCGGACTGGCCGCAGCGCACCGTGCGGAAGGGCACGTTCACCGTGTCCAGCAGGGCGTCGTCCCCGTTCAGGACCACCAGGCCGTCCTTGTTCAGATGGTCGAAGATCTCGGACTTTGCCCGCAGGATCCCCTGGCGGCTGCCCAGGTATTCGATATGGGCGTCGCCGATATTGGAGATGACAGCCACGTCCGGCCGCACCATCTGTCCCAGATATTCGATCTCCCCGAAGTGGTTCATGCCCGTCTCGATGACCGCCGCCTGATGCTCCGGACTCAGGCCCAGCAGCGTCAGGGGCGTGCCGATGTCGTTGTTGAAATTCTCCGGCGTTTTCAGGCAGCGGTACTTCGCTCCCAGCACAGCGGCGACCATCTCCTTGGTGGTGGTCTTTCCCACGCTGCCGGTGATCTGGACAAAGGGGATGCGGAATTTGTCCCGGTACGCGGACGCCAGCGCCCGCAGGGCCAGCCGGGTGTCGTCCACCTTGATGTAGAACTTGTCGTCCCGGATATTCGTGGGCAGCTTGGCGCACAGGCATCCCACCGCGCCGCCGTCCAGCGCCGCGTCGATGAAGTCATGTCCGTTGAAGCGCTCCCCCACCCAGGGGATGAACAGACAGCCCGGGACCAGCTTCCGGCTGTCCGTGGAGACGGCGGATACTGCGGGAAGCCCCTCTTTCGGGTTCCACCAGATGCCGCTGACAGCCGCGGCGATCTCCTGTATAGTCATCGGCTGCATAAGCTCAACCTCTTCTCTTCAAACGATAGGACCGCTGCACGATCTCCTCGCACAGCTGATTGTAGGTCATGCCCACCGCCCGGGCCTCCTTGGGCACCAGGCTGTTTGGCGTCATGCCCGGCAGGGAGTTGACCTCCAGGCACCAGGGCCGGCCCACCTCATCCAGAATGAAGTCCGTCCGGGAGTAGACCTCCAGGCCCAGGGTGTGATGTAATTTCAGCGCCAGTTCGCCCATCTCCTGCTGCTCCGCCTCGGTGATGGGCGCCGGGCAGAGCTCCCGGGCGCCGCCGTTCTGATACTTTGCCACGTAGTCAAAGCCCTTTTCAGCGGGCAAAATCTCCACCGCGGGCAGCGCCCGGTCCCCCAGGACCGCCACGGTCATCTCCCGGCCGAAGATGCGCTCCTCCAGCAGGACCTCCCCCTTGAAATCCAGCACATCCACCAGGACCTTCCGCAAATCCACACGGTCCTCCGGCAGGAACACCCCCAGAGAAGAGCCGCCTGCGGTGGTCTTGATGACACAGGGCATGGGCAGCTCCTGCGCCAGACGGTCCACGTCCGCCGCGTCGTAACGGAGCAGCCGCCACTTGGGCGTCGGGATGCCGGCGGCGTCCATGAGCCGCTTGCTCATGGCCTTGTCCATGGCAAGGCCGGAGGCCAGATAGCCGCTTCCGGTGTAGGGGACGCCGAACAGGTCCAGAGTGGCCTGCACCCGGCCGTCCTCGCCGTCCTGCCCGTGAAGGCCTAGGAACACGACGTCCGCCAGCTGGCACAGCTCCAGCACATGGGGGCCGAACAGCCGGGCACTCCGGTCCTTCCTGCTCCTGCGCACAGCCTCTATATCCGGCGCCTGGACCTGGATCTGCGCGTCGGTGCAAAGCCCATCCGGCGCGTCGAACAGTTCCGCCAAGTCCTCCGGCACTTCCTCCAATCCCAAAAACAGGTCCACCAAAATGGCCTGATGCCCATTCTCCCGCAGGGCCTTGCAGATGCCCGCGCCGGACATCAGCGAGACGTCCCGCTCCGTGGATAATCCGCCAGCCAATACAACGATCTTCATCGCAACCGATCCCTTCCGCCATAACATCCATGGCCAATGTACATACGAATTCTATTATACTTCGTAACAGTCTAGCACAAATCGGGACCGAATACAACTGCGAAAACAAAGACCAGTCCTCCGAAAAAGTGAAAGCACCCTTTCGGAGGACTGGCAAAATCCACGAATTATTTCAGCCAGCCAAACAAGCCGCCCGGCTCCTCGCCGTCCAGCAGCGTCTTGGCCGCGGACAGCATCTGCGCCGCGTCGGCGCGGGTCACCGCCCGTTCCATGGTCTCACTGCCGAAGCTGCCCGCGGACAGCACGCTGACCGCCTCCATGTTTCCCACGGCCTGGGCCGCCCAGGAGGGCACCTCCTCCCGGTCTGCGTACCAGACGTCCAGCTCCACATCGCCCAAATCCAGCACCCGGTCCAGGACCGTGGCGGCCTCATTGAAGGAGATGGGCCTCTCCCCCTGGAAAGCCACGCCCTCGGCGGTGGTCCTGCCCTGGACGATGCCGTCCGCCACGCCCGCGGCGGCATAGGCCTTGGCCCAGGTGGGGATGCTCTCATCGTCGCAGAAGCCGGTCATGGTGACGCCGGTGACGTCCCGTCCGGCGGTCTCCATCACCATAGCCAGGAATTCGCTGCGGGACACGCTCTTGTCCGGCTCAAAATAGTACTGGTCCCCGATCTTCGCGCCGGTGAAAATCCCGGCCTCCGCCAAGTGCTGGGCCGCGGTGGCGGCGGCGCTGTCCTGGGTGTCGGCGTAGGTCACGCCGGACTTGGTCTTTTCAATGGTCACCGTGACCGTGGCGGGCTGGGACACATGGCCCGCGCTGTCGGTGGCGGCGTAGGTGAAGCTGTCGCCGCCGGTGACGCCCTCTTCCGGGGTATAGGTGAAGTTGGCGCCGTCGATGGTGACGGTTCCCTTCCTGGGCTGGTCCACCACGGCAAAGGTCATGTCGTCCCCTTCGCTGTCCGCAGCCAGGAACTGGGTCTGGTAGGGGATGCCGCGGTAGGTGCGGATCTCGATCTCACGGGCCACGGGGGCCCCCTCCTCCGGCACTGTCTCCGCCTGCTTTTTACCGAACAGGGCCGAGGCGCTCCCCGCCAGCATCAGCGCTGCCGCCAGCGCCATGGCGGCGGCTCGTTTCATGGAACTCATTTTCAAGGCAATCGAACCTCCCGTATGATTTGGTACGGGAGTAGTGTTTTCCCAGCCGTCAAAAATATGCAAAAAAGCAGCCGAATCATCGGCTGCTTTTTGCCGTTCAGCGCATGGGGCGGCCTGGTCGCCCCATGGTGGGCGAGCGTTTTTTGATGCCGGACACCACGCCCATGGCAGCGTACAGCGTCAGAAGCGACGAACCGCCATAGCTGAAAAAGGGCAGCGTGATGCCGATGGTCGGCATCACAAAGAGGCACATGCCGATATTGACGATGGTCTGGTAGATCAGCATGGCGGCCACGCCCACACATACATAGCGGTGGAACTGGGTCTGGCTGTTTTTCGCCACCAGCAGCACACGGACGATGACAGCCGCCAGCAGCAGGATAATGACCACACACCCCACCATCCCCAGCTCCTCACCACAGGCGGAGAAAATAAAGTCCGTCCACCGGTAGGGCAGCGAGCTGGAGTAGCTGCTCTGGGTCTGGGTGCCGTTCATATACCCCTGTCCGAACACGCCGCCGGAGCCCAGGGCCAGCAGGCTCCGGGTCTGATGCCAGCCGACGCCCAGGGAATCGTAGCTGTGGTCAAACAGGACCTTGAAACGCTCCAGCATATAGGACATGCTCTCCGGGATCTTCTGCGCCTGATCCAAGAGGATCACCGCGGCCACGCCGGCCCCCATACCTGCGAACAGCAGGGCGAACCACCGCAGGGCGAACCCCGCCGCAAAGGCCATGCACAGGAAGATGAAGAAAAAGGTCAGGGCGTTGCCCATGTCCCCGGAGATGACCACATACCAGCCCATCAGGGCGATGGTGTGCCCCGCCACCATGAACGCGGCCGGGAAGGACTTCAGATCCCGCTTCTCCTCCCGCAGCCATTCCAGCTGCTTAGCCAGCAGCAGCGTGAAGGTGATCTTCACCACCTCCGCCGGGCCGATCTGAAAGGGGATGCCGGGGAATTTCAGCCAGGCCTGGTTGCCGGTGGTCTCTCCGCCGACGCCAAAGGGCGTCAGCAGCAGGCCGATAAAGACGACGTTGAACACCACCAGCCACTTCCACTTTTTGATGAGGATCTCCACATCCACCATGGACATGAAGATATAGGCGCAGATGCCCAGCGCCATGGCCACGCCCTGCACGCCCACATAGCGGATCATCCCCGCCGTGCCCTTATAGTGGGTGGCGCTGGCGATCAGCACCATGCCATACAGCGTGGAGACGCAGCAAAGCCCCAGCAGCACCAGGTCGGCCTGCTGGAAGAAGTCCGCGAGAATGGCTTTCAGTCGGTTCAGCATATCTGATAACTCCATCGATCCCCTGTAGAAAATCGTTTGCAATTTTGTGGTATTATACCACAGCCTCGAAGGGGCGTTGTGGTATATCGCCGGAATCCTGTACAATAACCGCTTTGCGGTTATTGTACCACAATAAAAAAAACGTGTAAACGGCGCAAATTTCTTTTTACAGTTTATTCAAACTATGGTATACTGTTTGCGGCTATTTTTGACAAGCTGGAAAGGCGGTATCCTTTTGTCCACCATGACACCATATGTTTCATATATCTCCCACAGCGAATCGGAGACGGAAGCCCTGGGCGCGCGGCTCGCCAAACGCCTCATCCCCGGCGCCGTTGTGGCCTATCGGGGCGGACTGGGCATGGGAAAGACCGCCTTCACCCGCGGGCTCGCCAAAGGCCTGGGCTATTCTGGCCGGGTCACCAGCCCCACCTTCACCATCGTCAACGAATATGAGGGCGGCCGCCTGCCCCTGTTCCACTTTGACATGTACCGTCTGGAAAACGCCGACGCGCTGTTTGACATCGGCTGGGAGGACTATCTGGACCGGGACGGCGTCTGCGCCGTGGAGTGGAGCGAGCAGGTGACGGAGGCCCTGCCCCCCGACACCGTCTGGGTGCGGCTGGAGCGCTGTCCCGAGGCGGACGGCTGGCGCACCATCACCATCGAAGGAGTGGAACTCCCATGAAGATCTTAGCTTTGGAGACCTCCGCCAAGGCGGTCTCCGCCGCCGTTTCGGAGGGTGGAAAGATCCTGTGCTCCGGTTATCAGGACACGGGCCTGACCCACAGCCGCACGCTGATGCCCATCGTGGAGCACATCCTGCAAAACACCGGCCTGACCATGGCGGATATCGGCGCGGTGGCCGTGGCCGCCGGCCCCGGCTCCTTCACCGGCATCCGCATCGGCGTCTCCGCCGCCAAGGGACTGGCCTTTGCCGCGGACAAGCCCGTGGTGGGGGTGTCCACCCTGGCTGCCATGGCCCGGAACGCGGCCTTTTGCGGCGGTCTCATCATCTGCGCCATGGACGCCCGGCGCAGTCAGATTTACAACGCGCTCTTTGAGGCCCAGGATGGCCGTCCCGCCCGCCTGACGCCCGACCGGGCCATCGCCCTGGCGGACCTGGCGGCGGAGCTGAAGGACGATCCCCGCCCCAAGATCGTGGTGGGCGACGGCGCCCGGCTGTGCTTCAACGCCCTCACAGAGGCCGGCATCCCCTGCCGGCTCGCCCCGCCCCATCTGGTCATGCAGAACGCCATGAGCGTGGCGCTGGAGGCGGAGGCCCTGGCCGCTGATGGAAAGCTGACCTCCCCCCAGGCGTTGGAGCCTGTCTATCTTCGTCCCGCACAGGCGGACCGCCTGCGGCAAAAATAAATCCGATTTTATTTTTTGAGATAAAGGAGAACCATTATGAACGGAAAAGTGCATATCATGGACCACCCCCTGGTCGCCCACAAGCTGACCATCCTGCGTGACAAGCACACCAGCGTCAAGGACTTCCGGGAGATCGTCTCCGAGATCGGCATGCTGATCACCTATGAGGCCACCCGGGACCTGCCCCTGACCACCAAGGAGGTGGAGACTCCCATCTGCAAGGCCACGGTCCCCACCCTGAAGGGCAAGAAATTCGCCGTAGTGCCCATCCTCCGGGCGGGCCTGGGCCTGGTGGACGGCGTGCTGCGGATGGTGCCCGGCGCCCGTGTGGGCCACATCGGCATGTTCCGCGATGAGGAGACGCTGGAGCCCCATGTCTATTTCTGCAAGATGCCCAAGGATATCGCGGAGCGGGATATCATGATCGTGGACCCCATGCTGGCCACCGGCGGCAGCGCCGAGGCCGCCATCTCCGAGATGAAGAAGCGGGGCTGCGTCAACATCAAGCTGATGGTCCTGCTGGCCGCCCCCGAGGGCATTGAGCACATCCAGAAGACCCATCCTGACGTGGATATCTACTGCGGCGCCGTGGACGACCACCTGAACGAGAACGGCTACATCGTTCCCGGTCTGGGCGATGCGGGCGACCGTATCTTCGGTACAAAATGATTGCGGGGAAACACACTTCCCTTCCAGCAAAAGGGTCCGGGCAAATGCCCGGACCCTTTTGCTGCCTCCCCCGCCGCGGGGCAAAGCCCCACAATAAATCGAAACTTTTATATATTTATAGTGCCGAATATACCAATGACAGCGCTTCCGCTGCAATGCGGCGGGTTCGCGGCATGTTCATCTTTTTATATACATCCTGGTCATATGTTCCGTATTCATCGAAATCATGCTCAAAAGTCAGCGAAATTGGCATAATATCCGCACCGCCATATCTCACGAGTTCATTCCAAAAATTTTCATCAGCATCATCTTGAAAGGCATCCGTATCATCCATTCTGCCGCAAGACTCATGCATGTACGCTTTCACGTTATCCATGCATGAATCAAACAGGGGGATGCTCCTACACACTTCTTGGGCGAATATAAACAGCCTGAAATTCAAGAGCTGATAGCATGTTTTGATATATCTCTCTACGACACTTTCTTCAATCAATGCGTTCTTGGAAAGGTTAAACGGCATTGCATAGGAATAGTATTCCCTGTACTTCCGAAGGTTTTCCAGCTGAATCATAATGCCCCCATCCAAAGGGCATTTCCTCGGTTTGCAAAATTGCTCGTCAAAGTAGTTTTTTACATGTTCATGTGACAGCATCAATACTTTTTTGTCATCATATGCGGTACACACGATCAAATTCGCCTGCATGGCCTGAAACAGCGCATAATACATGAGATAGTAGTACGCAACTACGCATGCATCGTTTTTTGCATACCGTGCTTCTACAAACATCTGCGCAGAGGAATACATCAGTTTTTTGGCCCTATAATATCTTATGATAAATGTACTCTTTTGTTCTTCATCTGCCGCTGCATAGTACTGCTTATATGTATCTCTGACCCATGCGTAATAATCACTTGCTTCAGCTTGGCTGCTTACTAATCCTTCTAAAAACTCAAAATTGCATCGATAGTCTTTTATTTTATTTTCAAAAAAAGCACTCATCCTTAGCGCCACCCTAATCTTAATATGTTCAGACAGAAGAAAATCCGGCACCCATACAAACCGGGAGTTGTATGATCCGATAATAACTTTACTTTCTGTTTGGCTTTCTTTTGATTCTCAACAGTCTAATGAAATCATGAAACAAAGAAGTATCCACCGGCTCAAACATGATCCATTTCCCATCGTGGTAAGTTTGAGCTTTGTCATATATTTCTTGAACTTCTTTTGCGTAATTTTCTCTATCTGCCTCAAATTTTAACCGCTCGTCTTTCCCCAGGATCACCATAAAGCCCACGCAGTTTTCTCTTGCATACAATGCGCACAGCGTTTTCCCGCCCCGGCGATATTTATATTCATATTTCCATGCTTTACCACCCTTATCCCACAGACAATCCATATCATATGCTTCCTCAATGAAAGCGCATAGCTGATTCCATACATCATACAGGGCTTTCCCAAGCAAAACTGTCATTTCTTCTTCGTCAGGGATCCTATCCAGCATATTGGCCCTCCTATATAACTTCCGGTCGATCCACTTCATTGTATCACACTGCCAGACCGCCCGCAATATGGGCTTTGGCAAAAGCGGCAGCGTCTATTCCGGAGATCCATATCAGAAAGGGGGCGGCATTTCCCGCGCGCCTGCCGAAAATGCCGCCCCTCTCTTTCCGCAGGCAGTTCAGCAGCCGGGAGCCTGCGCTCCCGGCTGCCGTTCATATCTCTCAATAGATCTGCGTATAGATGCCCATCCAGTGGAGCACAGCCGCCGCCAGCACGAACACATGCCAGACGCAGTGGTTGTACTTTCCCTTTTTGGCAAAGGGGATCATCCCCAGGGTATACACCACGCCGCCCGCCAGAATGAACCACAGCAGCGTCCTGCCGTTTTGGTACAGGTCCGGCAGGAACATCAGGCCGCTCCAGCCGATCAGAAAATACAGCGTAAAGTGCAGCGGCCTCCAGCGCCCCGGCCCAAAGGCCAGTAGCAGCGACACGCCAAACAGGATAACGCCCCACTGCAGGCAGAACAGGGCGATGCACAGGCTGGTTCCATAGTGGACCAGCAGGATAGGGGCAAAGGTCCCGCCGATCAGCAGGTAAATGGACGTGTAGTCAAACCGTCGCCACAGCCGTTTTACCCTGGAACCTGCCGGCATGGCGTGGTACACGCTGCTCATGGACATCATCACCACCATGCTGATGCCGTAAAAACAGGACGCCATGATCTCCAGCGGCGTGTCCGACCGCAGCAGCAACAGCACCAGCCCCGTAATCGCCAGCGCCGTACCGACCCCGTGGGAAACCGCGTTGAAAACCTCCTCCCCCACTGTCAGCCGGGGAGGCTCATTCAATTTTCTGGTCCGAACCTTGCGTCTGATCCGGGCATATTGCTTCGCCGACAGCGCCATCTCCATTGTCCTTCCTCCTTTGCGGCACATTGCTGATGCCGCCACACGCTTTTTTAAGCGTCAGAAAAGGCTCATATCGTATAATATGATTTTCAAAACTATATTATACGATATCTTAGAAAATTTCAAGTGGTTTTCTCAAAAAAAGTTTTCCACTCCGTGCAGACCGCTAAAAAAGAGGACGCTTTCGCGTCCTCTTTCTCATCTCCAGAATTCTGTCTCTCCCTCCAGGCCGATCTTCGCCGCCCGGAACACCGGGGCTTCCCTGTCATCCTTCTGCCGCTGGTAATCCTTCAGCGCCAGCAGAATCGGCTTGCAGAGCAGCAGGATGGCTCCGGTGATGCACTACTAGCTCCCATAGCCGCCGAAGATCCCGCCCAGCACCGCCTGTACGTAGGGCACGCCCTTCAGCGCCTCGCGGGTCCTCCACAGGATGTCGATCAGCCATCCGCTCTGGGCAGGCCGCAAAGCTCCGCTTGCAGTGTTTTGGTCTCCGGATCGAACAGCAGGCGGGACGCGCCGCCGTCCGCCGTCCCGCAGACCAGCAGCAGTTTGCCGTCCGCCTGCCAGTCCAGGCTGTGGATGGCGGTCTCCAACCCGTCCCAGTTCTGGATGTCGAACAACTGGCCCCAGCCGCCCTGGCTGGGCTTCTGCCAGCCCACGCCGAACTCCGTGGGCGTCTCCGTCAGCATGGCGTCATAGCAGCCGTCGTCGGACCAAACCCGGTACCGGGCGGAGTTGCCCGCCAGCCGTTTTGCCGTCATGTCCTCCACCGTCTCCACGAAGCCGCCGCCATAGCCCGGCGGGATCAGCCAGGTCAGCTCCTTGTTCATGAACTGCTCCGCCGTTGGCCAATCCGCGCCGTTGGAGAGATAGAAATCCGTGCCGTCTGTCACGATGTAGGAGAACCGCTGCTCCGCGATCTCGCCGCCGGTCAACATCCGCCAGAGAAAATGGCCGTTTTCATAGATCACATCGATGACCATGGGCCAGCTCTCGCTGTATACCTGCGCCGTCCGCAGCTGGCAGGGAATGCCCAGCCGGACCTTTTCCAGAAACACGCCCACCGGTTCCAGGCTGTCCGGGCCGTTCTCCGTGAAGGTCACATCCGCGCCGGAACCGTCCTCCGGAGCCTCCTCCAGGGGCGCTTTCCCGTAGGGCGTCTTCGCTGAGACAGCAGCGCCGGCCTTCAACTGGAACTTCGCCGCGCAGGTCTGTCCCTCCACTTCCTTCGTCACGCGATAGATGCCGCCGCCGGAGAAGTCATAGTCGAACGTCCCCAGCGCACAGGGCAGGGCGATGGTCTCTCCGTCCGGCACACAGAGGGCCTGGGCGGTCCAGGCGGCGCTTTCCACCAGAGGAATTTGATACCAGCTCCCGTTCTCCCCCATCGCCTCCAGGCCGTAGTCCACACCGGTCTCAATGTCCGCTCCGCTGTTGTTCTCCAGGGTGAACCAGATCGTTTCCACGGAGGGATCGTACTCCGGCCACTCCGTGGAAAGCACATAGCTGCCGGTATCCGCCGCCGGCTGGAGATCGCTCTTCTCCAAGGCTGTCTCTTCGGCGGGAGGGACGTTCTCCGCCTCCGGCAGCTCTCCCGCTTCCTTCGCACCGCACCCCGCCAGCAGCAGGGCGCACAGAACACACGTCAAAATTTTCTTCATCCCCGTCACCTCCTGCTCCTTTAGACGGTCCGCGCCAAAAAAGGTTCCCCAGCATTTGGCGCTTTGCACAAAATCACCCTGAAATTTTTTCAGGGTGCCTGCTTGCATTTTAGCACGCCATCCGTTACAATACAAGTACAAGCAAAGATGGATAGCTGCAACGTAGTGCTGTGCGCACGGGCTGACACCTATCTTCCTTTGCCGTCGATAGGTGTTTCAAACCAAGTGCGGTTTGGAGCGCCTTTTCTTTTTATTCGACTCTTGAATGAATTTTTAGAAATATACAAGGAGGTTCTCATATGATCCTGTTGGCAAATGGCAAAGTCATCACCCGCGATCCCGGCGGCACGGGCTACCTGCCGGACGGCGGCGTCGTCACCGACGGCGGCAAGATCGTGGAGGTCGGCACCACCGCCGGTCTGAAGGCCAAGTACCCCCAGGCGGAATTCGTGGACGCCAGGGGCGGCGTCATCATGCCCGGCCTCATCAACGCCCACACCCACATCTACTCCGCTCTGGCCCGGGGCCTCTCCATCAACGGCTACGCCCCCACCAACTTCTACGAGGTGCTGGACGGCCAGTGGTGGTACATCGACCGCAATCTGGACCTGGAGGCCACCCGCGCCAGCGCCCAGGCTCTGGTCATCGACAGCATCAAGCAGGGCGTCACCACCATCTTCGACCATCACGCCTCCTTCTGCGAGATCCCCGGCTCCCTGATGAAGATCGCCGAGGTCACCCGGGAATTCGGGATGCGGGCCAGCCTGTGCTATGAGGTCAGCGACCGGGACGGCGAGGAGAAGTCCATCCAGTCCGTCCAGGAGAACAAGGACTTTATCGACTGGTGCGTGAAGAACCCCAGCGACATGCTGAAACCCATGTTCGGCGGCCACGCCCTGTTCACCATCTCCGACAGGACCTTTGACCGCATGGCGGCCGCCAACAGCGGCCGGGTGGGCTACCACATCCACGTGTCCGAGGGCATGAACGACGTGTACGACAGCCTCCAGAACTACGGCCGCCGTCCTGTCCAGCGGCTCCAGGACCACGGCATCCTGGGCCCCAGGACCATTCTGGGCCACTGCATCCATGTGAACACCGCCGAGATGGACATCATCAAGGCCACCGACACCATGTGCGTCAACAACCCGGAGAGCAACATGGGCAACGCCGTGGGCATCTCCCCTGTCCTCCAGCTCTACAAGAGGGGCATCCTCATCGGCATGGGCACCGACGCCTACACCAACGACATGCTGGAATCCATCAAGGTGGCCCTGTGCTCCCAGCGGCACAACGCCTGCCTGCCCGGCGTGGGCTGGTGCGAGGTCACCGACATGCTGTTCAAAAACAACGCCAAAATGGCGGAGCGGGCCGGATTCCCCACCCTGGGCGTGCTGAAGCCCGGCGCGGCGGCGGACGTGATCGTCATGGACTACAAGCCCTTCACCCCGTTCAGCGACACCAATATCGACGGCCATATGCTCTTCGGCATGACCGGCCGCCAGTGCCAGACCACCATGATCAACGGCAAGATCCTGATGAAGGACCGGGAACTGGTCAGCATCGATGAGGAGGCCGTCAACGCCCACATCCTGGAAGCCTCCAAGAAGCTGTGGGGCAAACTGAACCACTGTGAATATTGATTGGATTCTATTGGAAGATGCCGCGTGATCGCGGCAAGCCGCTTTCAGCGCTGGACGCGCGATGAAGAGAACAAAAGGCATTCTCTATGAAATGATTGGCGTAAACAGAAAGTCTCTTATTTTCTATCAGCGTAAATGCCTGCACAGGCAAGGAGTTATTTTGAGGAGGAAACAACATGTCTGAACTGATGACCCCCATTCCCTTCCGGGAATTGATGACCTGGATCACCACCGAGTACCAGCGGGACGGCTCCGTGTTCGGCGTCCACAAGCCCTACAAGGCGGGCACGAAAAAGCTGCCCATCTTCGGCGAGACCATCGAAACCCCCTTCGGCCCCGCTGCCGGCCCCAACACCCAGCTGGCCCAGAACATCGTGGCCGGATACTTCGGCGGTGCCCGGTTCTTTGAGCTGAAAACCGTCCAAAAGATGGACGGCGCGGAGCTGGCCGCCTGTATCAGCCGCCCCTGCATCCTGGCAAACGACGAGTGCTACAACTGCGAGTGGTCCACGGAGCTGTACGTCCAGCAGGCCTTCGAGGAATACGTCAAGGCCTGGTGTGCCCTGAAGATCATGTCCAGGGTCTACGGCCTGGGCGACCCCAACGGGTTCGTGTTCAACATGTCCGTGGGCTATGACCTGGCGGGCATCCAGGGCGAGAAGATCGACGCCTTCCTGAACGGCATGGCGGACGCCTCCGCCACGCCCATCTTCCGGGAGTGCATCCGGGTGCTGAAGGAGTTCTTCCCCCAAGAGAGCGCCTACATCGACACCATCACGCCTCATGTCTCCGGCAGCGTTACGGTGTCCACCCTCCACGGCTGCCCGCCGGACGAGATCGAGCGCATCGCCAGCTACCTCCTTGAGAAGAAGCACCTGCACACCTTCGTCAAGTGCAACCCCACCATTCTGGGCTATGAGACCGCCCGCTCCATTCTGGACAGCATGGGCTATGACTACATCGCCTTCGACGACCACCACTTCAAGGAGGATCTCCAGTACGAGGACGCGGTGCCCATGTTCCGCCGCCTGCAGGCTCTGGCGGATGCCAACGGCCTGGAATTCGGCCTGAAGCTCTCCAACACCTTCCCTGTGGACGTGAAGGCCGGGGAGCTGCCCAGCGAGGAGATGTACATGGCGGGCAAGTCCCTCTTCCCCCTGACCACCGCCATGGCGGCCCGCATCTCCAGGGAGTTTGGCGGCCGGCTGCGCATCTCCTATGCCGGCGGCGCCGACGCCTTCAACATCGACAAGCTGTTCGCCTGCGGCATCTGGCCCATCACCATGGCCACCACGGAGCTGAAGCCCGGCGGCTATCAGCGGTTCGTCCAGATCGGCGACAAGCTGGACGCGATGGACTTCAAGCCCTTCACCGGCGTGGATGTGGACGCCGTCGAGGCCCTGGCCCTCTCCGCCCGGTCCGACAAATACCACGTCAAGTCCGTGAAGCCTCTGCCCCGCCGGAAGCTCTATGAAAAGGTGCCCCTGATGGACTGCTTCACCGCCCCCTGCAAGGGAGGCTGCCCCATCCAGCAGGACATCCCCGAGTATATCGAGCTGTGCCGCAAGGGCCAGTACGCCTCCGCCCTGCGCCTTATCACGGAGAAAAACCCCCTGCCCTTCATCACCGGCACCATCTGCGCCCACCGGTGCCAGACCAAGTGCACCCGGAATTTCTACGACCAGTCCGTGCAGATCCGTGCCACCAAGCTGGTGGCCGCCGAAAAGGGCTATGATGCCTACATGGCAAAGCTCAGGGCTCCCGTCCCCGTCACCGACGGGCGGAGGGCGGCCGTCATCGGCGGCGGCCCCACCGGCATGGCGGCGGCCTACTTCCTGGGCAGGGCCGGCATCCCCGTCACCATCTTTGAACGGTCCGGCAAGCTGGGCGGCATCGTCCGGCAGGTCATCCCCGCTTTCCGCATCAGCGACGAGGCCATCGACAAGGACGTGGCCCTGATGGAGAAGATGGGTGTGGATGTAAAGCTGAACACCTTGGCGCCCTCTGTGCCCGAGCTGAAAGCCCAGGGCTACACCCACATTTTCTTTGCCGTGGGCGCCTGGAAAGCCGGGAAGCTGGATATCCCCGGAAACGTGGTGCCCGTCATCAGCTGGCTGAAGGATCTGAAGGCCGGAAAGGCTGTTTCCCTGGGCCATGTGGCTGTGGTGGGCGGCGGCAACACCGCCATGGACGCCGCCAGGGCCGCCCTGCGGGCCGGAGCGAAGTCCAGCACCCTGGTCTACCGCCGCACCAAGAAATACATGCCCGCCGACGCGGAGGAGCTGGAGCTGGCCATCGCCGACGGCGTGGCGTTCCTGGAGCTGGTGGCTCCCGCGGAGCAGAAGGACGGCGTGCTGCGGTGCGAAAAGATGGCGCTGGGCGAGCCTGACGAGAAGGGCCGCCGCAAGCCCGTTCCCACCGGTGAGTTCGTGGAGATCCCCTGCGACACCGTCATCTCCGCCGTGGGCGAGAAGGTGGAGTCCGAGCTGTTCACCGCCAACGGCATCGAAGTGGGCGCCCGGGGCATCCCCGATTTCAAGACCAACCTGGAGAATGTCTATGTGGGCGGCGACGCCATGCGGGGTCCCGCCACCGTGGTGGAGGGCATTGCCGACGCCCAGGGCTTTGCCAACGCCGTCATCGGCGAGGCCCACAAGTTCGCCATTCCCGGCCACGCCAAGGCCGCCCGGGAGGCGGCCATTGCCAAGAAGGGCATCCTGTGCGAGTCCGCCAAGTGCGAGGGCGACCGCTGCCTCACCTGCAATGTGGTGTGCCAGGTCTGCGCCGACGTGTGCCCCAACCGGGCCAACGTGGTCATCGAGCTGCCCGACGGGCGGCACCAGATCCTGCACGTGGACCGCATGTGCAACGAGTGCGGCAACTGCGCCATCTTCTGCCCCTATGACTCCGCCCCCTACCGGGATAAGTTCACCCTGTTCCTGGACGGCAACGGCTTCTCCGAGAGCGAGCAAAACGCCGGGTTCCTGCCTCTGGGTGGACACAAGGTCCTGGTGCGGCTGAACGGCAAGGTCCTGAACGTGGACCTGGACCAGCCCAACGACCTCCCCGCGGATGTGGAGGTGTTCATCCTCACCGTGCTGACCAAGTACAGCTATCTGATCGGGTAAGAATCCCAACAAGATTGGCGTGCATCGCTGGATAACTGCCGATAAGAACGTGCTGGAAACACATTGTCTTTACGGCTGGTAAACGCGGCTGCAAAAGCGAGTGTATCATTTCAATTGTCAAATGATACACTCGCTTATTTTTTCAAAAAACTGGTATGCTTCGACTTGATTTATCCAGTCTCTTATGTGAATACCAATACGCTTTATAGCCCTTTTCCCTCATTCTCCACTGTCCACTGCCCGCATAGCGTTTTTTCCCGTAAACGGGCAGCGGTTTTCTGATCTCATCAGATTTTATTCATATTCACAATATGCCTTTCAGAGATAAAATCAGCAGGATACAAGTCGTGATTATGAGTAAAGCAGCTAATATAACGCCGATATTTATACGGCCTTTTCCCGCCGCTTGGGTCGGTTCTATGAGGTAAGAATGTCTGAGTGCTGTAATAACAGGTTTGTAGAGCAGCATCGTGATCGCTGTATTCAGTCCGCCCTTGATGAAATTGAAAGGAAGGAACGCGGGGAGCAGCAGCTTGACAACGGCTTCCCTTGGACAGCTCATATAAATCGGCGTGATCAGATAATTCCAAAGCAGCATGACGCAGACCATGCATCCCCAGCCGCAAAAAAGTCCGATCATCGCCCCGGACGGCCTGGGTTTCTTTTTGTAGATAAGCGCGGCTGTGCACGCAAAGGAGCAGCTTGAAATAACATTCATGATAAATCCCAGAACGCCGTTTTCACTGATCGTAAACACTTCTGCCAAGGACACGATAAGCGCGACTGCAAACGAGGTGAGGGGGCCAAAAATCAAGCCGCCCATTGCGATAACAATATCTTTGGGGTCGTATTTCAGGAAGAGGATCAGCGGAATGCGGCCAACAACTACTGCCGCATAAGCACCGGCGCATAACATACCTACGGTTGTGATTTCTTTTGTCTTACGATTCATTTGCAATACCTCCTAAAAAAATGAACACCTAAACGCAATGAAATGCCTTTAGGTGTTTGAATTTTAGGTGTATTGAAAATGTCACCAGGGCAGCCTGCAAATCGACAGAAAAAGAGTGCATAAAGTTAGGGTTCCCCTAACATTTTCAACACACCTTCTTCAAATCCAGACTATACTGTCGGTTTTGGACTTTCACCAAATCAGCATGTTCATGCTCGCGGACTTTACCGCCGATCGGGAATTTCACCCTGCCCTGAAGACATCATTCCTATTCAGTTGTTTCTGTGGCCGGCAAAATCTATTTACCAGCTTCCACAAGTATAAGGTGTTTTTTCTCGATTGTCAATAACGCCGCTTGGCATTTTCAATCTTCTCCGTATTAAGAAGCGGGAAATTGCCTCCTCTTGGGTGCTTGTTCTTGGGCGCATGCCCTTCTTTGCGGAATCCGGTCCAGTTATGGCCTTTTCACCCCCGCATCTTCTGATAATTCCAGGCGGCCCGCATATACTAGAGACGGCACTCTATGAACCCGACTGGAAAGGATGACGCACCATGGAAGCCCATTATCCCTTTACCCTGCCGCCTCTGCCCTTTGGCTATGACGCCCTGCTGCCGGAGCTGGACGAGCGCACCATGCACTTCCACCACGACAAGCACTTCGCCGCCTATGTGGACAATCTGAACAAACTGCTGGAAAGCCGCCCGGAGTACCAGAGCCTGTCTCTGGAGCAGCTCTGCCAGCGGTGGCCGGAGATGCCGGAGGAGGTCCGCCAGGGCATCCGCAACAACGCGGGCGGCGTTTACAACCATGACCTGTATTTCCAGACGCTGGCCCCCACACCGGCCACCACGCCCTCTCACGAGCTGGAAGGCGCCATCGCCCGGGACTTCGGCGGCCTCTCCGCCCTGAAATCCGCCATGAAGACCGCCGCCCTGGGGCAGTTCGGCTCCGGCTGGGCCTGGCTGGTCAGCGACTGCGACGGAAGGCTGGCCGTCCACAAGACCGCCAATCAGGACACGCCCCTGCCCCTGCGTCCCCTGCTGTGCTGTGACGTATGGGAGCACGCCTACTACCTCCAATACCAAAACCGCCGGGCCGATTACTTTGAGAGCTGGTGGCTTCTGGTGGACTGGCCTCAGGTCTCCCAGGCCTACGCCAAATGTCTGTCCTGCCGCCCCCGGTGTCCCCAGCCATAAATTGTTGATGATGCAGAAGCGGGCCAAAAAAACGGCCCGCTTTTTGTGCATCCGGCGGCATTGACAACCACCCGTTTTTTCGATAATATATGATGTTGAATGAATCGCAGAGGAAGGAGAGATCACATGAATCTGCTGTTGACCGGCGGAGCCGTTTTCTTGAACGGCAGTTTTCACAATATGGACGTCGCTATTTCCGAGGGCCGTATTGTTTCTGTTGCCCCTTCTCTTCCCCAGGAAGGTTTTTCCGTCATTGAATTGCATAACCAGTTGATCGTTCCAGGTTTCGTTGATGTGCATGTTCATCTTCGAGAGCCTGGTTTTTCTTATAAGGAGACGATCTTCTCCGGCACCGCCGCCGCCGCGGCAGGCGGCTATACGGCGGTGTGCGCCATGCCCAACCTGTCTCCGGTGCCGGACTCCCTGGAACACCTGCAGATCCAGCTGGACCTGATCCGCAAAAACGCCAAGGTCCATGTCTATCCTTACGGCGCCATCACCTGCGGGGAGAGGGGCGAGGCCCTGGCGGACCTTGCCGCCGTGGCGCCCTATGTGGCCGGATTCTCCGACGACGGCCGGGGCGTGCAGTCTGCAGAGCGGATGCGCGAGGCCATGACTCTTGCCAAAACGCTGGACAGGCCCATTGTGGCCCACTGTGAGGAGGAGTCCCTGCTGGCCAGGGGCTGGGCCGTCCATGACGGCAGCTTCGCCCGCAGTCACGGCCTTCCCGGCAACGATCCCGCCAGCGAGTGGCGGCAGGTGGAGCGGGATCTCCAACTGGTCCGGGAGACCGGGTGCCGCTACCACGTGTGCCACATCTCCACCAAAGAGTCCGTGGCCCTCATCCGCGCCGCCAAGGCGGAGGGCCTGCCGGTCAGCTGTGAGACCGGCCCCCACTACCTGGTGCTCTGCGACGAGGATCTACAGGACGAGGGACGCTTCAAAATGAATCCCCCCATCCGCTCCGCCGCGGACCGGGCGGCCCTGGTCGAGGGCCTGCTGGACGGCACCGTGGACTGCATCGCCACAGATCACGCCCCCCACAGTGCGGAAGAGAAATCCAGGGGACTGCGGGGCAGCCTCAACGGCATCGTGGGCCTGGAGACAGCCTTCCCCATCCTCTATACGAATCTGGTCCAGACCGGCGCCGTGCCTCTGGAGACCATTTTGAAGGCCCTGTGCTTGAATCCCCGGAGGCTGTTTGGCCTTCCCGGCGGCGAGATCGCTCCAGACCAGCCCGCCGACCTGGCGGTACTGGACCTGGAACGGCCCCATGTCATCGACAGCGGCACCTTCCGCTCCCTGGGCCGGGCCACCCCCTTTGACGGCTGGGGCGTCTCCGCCGCCGTCGCCATGACCATCTGCGGCGGCGGGATCGTCCACGCCGACCTGCGGGAACAGGAGGAAGTATGAAGAAATCCCTCTTTACCATAGAGCGCGTCCGGCAGCTGACGGGCGACATCTATGAGCTGACCCTCTCCGGCGACACCTCTGCCGTCACTGCGCCGGGGCAGTTCGTGAACATCGAGCTGCCGGGAAAATTCCTGCGGCGGCCCATCTCCATCTGCGACTGGGGCCCGGACACTCTGACGCTGCTGGTGAAGGTGGTGGGCGGCGGCACCGATCAACTGGTGCGCTGCGCCCCCGGCACACAGCTGGACGTTTTGAGCGGCCTGGGCAACGGATTTGACCTGTCCTCTGCCAGAGCACACGCTGTTCTGGCGGGCGGCGGCATTGGCATCGCGCCGCTGTACGGCCTGGCCCGGCGGATGCTGGCGCTGGGGCAAACGCCCACCGTGGCCCTGGGCTTCCGCACCGCGCGGGACGCCTTCTATCTGGATGAATTCGCGGCCCTCGGCTGCCGCCTGCTGACAGCTACCGAGGACGGGAGCCTTGGCAGCAGGGGCTTTGTCACGGACTGCATCAAAGCGGTCCCCGCATGTGATTACGTGCTGGCCTGCGGTCCCCTGCCCATGCTGAAAGCCGTTCACGCCCTGCCCCAGCTGCAGGGCGGACAGTTCAGCTTCGAGGCCCGGATGGGCTGCGGCTTCGGCGCCTGTATGGGCTGCACAGTGCCCACAAAGGACGGATATAAGCGGGTCTGTAAGGATGGCCCGGTCCTTTACAAGGAGGAGATCGTATGGTGAACCTGTCTGTT
The DNA here is from genome assembly GCF_947631635.1 of uncultured Dysosmobacter sp. GTDB lineage: Bacteria > Bacillota > Clostridia > Oscillospirales > Oscillospiraceae > Oscillibacter. The sequence goes on along the minus strand of NZ_CANRMB010000004.1, from coordinate 25,828 downwards.
TCCCTGGCGGGCGTGGAACTGAAAAATCCCATCATCCCTGCCTCCGGCACCTTTGGCTACGGCCGGGAGTACGCGGAGCTGTACGACCTGAATATTCTGGGCAGCTTCTCCTGGAAGGGCACCACCGGCCAGGCCCGGTTGGGCAATCCCCAGCCCCGCATCGCGGAGATGACCGGCGGGATGCTGAACGCCGTGGGCTTACAGAACCCCGGCATCGACGCGGTGATCGCCAATGAGGTCCCCAACATCGCCAAGCTCTTCCAGGGGCCCGTCATCGCCAATGTGGGCGGCTTTTCCATGGGGGAATACGCCGAGAACTGCCGGAAGCTGAATGAGATCGACCAGGTGGCCATTTTGGAAGTGAATATCTCCTGCCCCAACGTTCACGCGGGCGGCAAAAATTTCGGCTGCGACCCCAGGGCCGCGGCGGAGGTCACCAAGGCGGTGAAGGCCGTCACGAAAAAGCCGGTGTTCATGAAGCTGACCCCCAATGTCACCGACATCGCCGAGATCGCCCGGGCCTGCGCCGACGCGGGGGCCGACGGTCTGTGCCTCATCAACACCCTGCTGGGAATGCGCATCGATCTGAAGTCCCGGAAGCCCGTTATCGCCAACCGCACCGGCGGCGTCTCCGGCCCCGCCGTGTTTCCGGTGGCGCTGCGGATGGTGTGGGATGTGTATGAGGCCGTGGACATCCCCATCATCGGCTGCGGCGGCGTATCCTCTGCCGAGGACGCCGCGGAGATGATGCTGGCAGGCGCCTCCGCCGTGGAGGTGGGCGCCGCCAATCTGAAGGACCCCTACGCCTGCAAGACCATCGTGGAAAGCCTGCCCGCCGTGTGTGAGCGGATGGGCGTGGAGCGCATCGCCGACCTGACCGGCGCGGCCCACAGATCATAGCGCGATCCGGACCCTGCTTTGGAAACTCAACAGAAAGGACTGTTTTTACTATGAGCGCAAAAGACGTGATCATTGCTCTGGACTTCCCCACCCAAGAGGAGACCCTGCGGTTTCTGGACCAGTTCCCCGCCGGGGAAAAGCCCTTTGTGAAGATCGGCATGGAGCTGTTCTACGCCGAAGGCCCCGACGTGGTGCGCCAGATCAAGGCCCGGGGACACAAGATCTTCCTGGACCTGAAACTCCACGACATCCCCAACACCGTGAAGCGGGCCATGGCGGTCCTCTCCCGGCTGGACGTGGACATGGTGAACCTCCACGCCGCCGGCGCGTCCGAGATGATGAAAGCTGCCCTGGAGGGCCTGACCCGGCCAGACGGCACCAGACCCCTGCTGATCGCCGTCACCCAGCTGACCAGCACCGACGCGGCGGCTCTGAAAAATGAACTGCTCATCGACACCCCCATGGCGGAGACCGTCATGGCCTACGCCAAAAACGCCGCCGGCTCCGGCCTGGTCGGTGTGGTCTGCTCTCCCCTGGAGGCGGCCCTCGTCAAAGAGCGCTGCGGCGGGAACTTCGTCACTGTCACCCCCGGCATCCGCTTTGCGGACAGCGCCGCAGGCGACCAGAAGCGCATCATGACCCCGGAAAAGGCGGGCAAGTCCGGCTGCGACTACATCGTGGTAGGCCGCCCCATCACCCAGTCGGCGGACCCTGTGGCCGCTTACCGCCGGGCGGTGAAGGACTTCCTGGGATAAGCCATGTACGATATCCCCTCCCCCCTGAAACGCAAGCCCTTCGGCGGCATCAATGCCAACCAGCTCCGGTGCCTCGCCCTGTTCTTTATGCTCCTGGACCACCTGTGGGCCACCCTGATACCCGGAAATTTCTGGATGACCTGCGCGGGACGGCTGGCCTTCCCCATTTTCGCCTTCCAGATCTCCGAGGGATTTTTCCACACCGCCGACCGCAGGCGCTACGCCAGGCGGCTGCTGCTGTTCGCCTTAATCTCCGAAATTCCCTTTGACCTCATGTACGGCAGCACCGTGTTCTACCCCTTCCACCAGAACGTGATGTTCACCCTGCTGCTGGGCCTGCTGGCGGTCTCCGCCATAGACCGGGCCCGGCGGGAGCGGACGGCCAAGTCCGTTTTGCTGGCGGGCCTGGCTCTTCTGGGGACGCTGCTGCTGGCTGTTATTGGCATGGTGGACTATGGCTGGCGGGGTGTGCTGACCATTGCGGCGTTTTATGCCCTGCGGGGCTTCCCCGGCGCGTGGCTGGCCCAGCTGGCCGCCATGGTGCTGCTGAATATCGTGGGCTTCCGGGGCCTTTTGCTGCCTCTGCTGGGCTGGGAGGTCCCTGCCCAGGGCTTCGCGGTATTTGCCCTGCTTCCCATCTGGCTGTACAACGGCCATCTGGGCCGCAAAAGCCGCATCCTGCAATATGGCGCTTACGCCTTCTATCCAGTGCACATGCTGGTCCTGTACCTGCTGTTTTCCCTGCTCTGACATCCATATGCCACTCCTGAAAGGAGAAAGCTGATATGTCAACGATGCATCCAGAGCGGCTTTTGCTCCTCTTGTCCGGCTGCGGGATTATCCGGGAGGTACTCCCGGAACAGGCAGCTGCCAGTTCCAGAGAAGAAACAGCTTCGGCGGAAGAAATCCTCCCAGCAGAAGCGCCCCTGCCGGAAGAAGAGGCTGCGGCGGATGATTTGGAAAGCGGTCCGTTGGAAACAGTCACTTACCTGCCGGAAAGCCTGATTCAAGATCTGTACACCCGCATGCTGAACGGTACCGATACCTATGAGGATTTTGAACCCCTGCTGGCAGAGCGGGAGCTCTCTGAAGAGGAGACTGCCGCATTGGCTCCGGAGCTTTTGACCAGTGTCTATGCGGAACATGCCATTTACAGTACCTACTATGCCGTGGACTTCGATAATGACGGCATTGAGGATATCTATGTGCACCGCCGGATGGGAATGGGCAGTATGGGAATGTTCCGTTCTTCATTTTACAGGGGCCTTTCAGACGGAACTTATGAAAGCGCCTATTTTACAGAAAACTGCATGAGTCTTCCGATGTTTATTTCCTGGGAGGGAAAAAACTACCTGCTCTGCCTGCAATGGGACCAGCCCTCCAAGGATGGTATCCGGCAGGAGAGTTATATCGGTCTCTCTGTCTCTGTTTTTGTTGACGGCTGGGAGCAGGAATCCGCCGGGCTGTTCTTTGACCCCACCGCCCTTTGGACGGAGGGCCTGTACGATGAATCCGGTACCCAGATCGGTTGGGAGGAAGGCGCCCCAGCGGACCGTGACATCTCCCTGGCTGTTTACACCCGGGGGATCAATACCGACTTTGCTCTGCCGGTCCATTGAACTGCATCTAAATCTGCTTATCAAATCACCAAGGAGGAATTAAGATATGTCTCTCGAACGCACCATCGCCTATGACCTGCTGTCCATCGGCGCCGTCTTTCTGCGGCCCGACCAGCCCTTCACCTGGGCCAGCGGCATCAAAAGCCCCATTTACTGCGACAACCGCCTGACCCTGACGGCTCCCGCCGTCCGCACCCATGTGGAGGAGGGCCTGGTGGACCTCATCTGCAAGCACTATCCCAATGCGGAGGTCCTGATGGGGACCTCCACCGCCGGCATCGCCCACGCCGCCATCGTGGGCCACCTCATGGGCCTTCCCATGGGCTACGTCCGCTCCGGCAGCAAGGACCACGGCCGCCAGAACCGCATCGAGGGCAAGCTGCTCCCCGGCCAGAAGGTCGTGGTGGTGGAGGATCTGATCTCCACCGGCGGCAGCTGCATCGAGGTGGTCGAGGCCCTGCGGGAGGCCGGCGCCGAGGTGCTGGGCATCGTGTCCATCTTCACCTATGGCCTGCAAAAGGGCCTGGACCGCATGGCCGCCGCCAAAGTCACCAATTTCAGCCTGTCCAATTTCGACGCCGTGTGCGAGGTGGCCGCCAGCGAGGGCAGGATCCAGCCCGAGGACATCGACCGGCTGAAAAAATTCCGGGCCGATCCCAGTGATGAATCCTGGATAGCGTCGAAATAAATTTCGCTCTGCTCCGCTTCCGGCTATCGCCGAAAGCTCCGCCCGCTCCATTCATTTCTCCTTTCCCCACCGTGCGGGACACGGCGGGGGCCCCTTGTATAAATTCCGCTCTGCTCCGCTTCCGGCTATCGCCGAAAGCTCCGCCCGCTCCATTCATTTCTCCTTTCCCCACCGTGCGGGACACGGCGGGGGCCCCTTGTATAAATTCCGCTCTGCTCCGCTTCCGGCTATCGCCGAAAGCTCCGCCCGCTCCATTCATTTCTCCTTTCCCCACCGTGCAGGGCACGGCGGGGGCCCCCTTATATAAATTCCGCTCTGCTCCGCTTCCGGCTATCGCCGAAAGCTTCGCCCGCTCCATTCATTTCTCCTTTCCCCACCGTGCGGGGCACGGCGGGGATCCCCCAGTATCTTTCTTCCGAAAGGAGTCGCATCATGCCAAGAAATATCATCGATGTCGTTGATCTCTCCGTGGAGGAGATCGACCAGCTGATCGCCACGGCGGAGGACATCATCGCAGATCCCGCCAAATACCAGAGCGCCTGTGCCCACAAGCAGCTGGCCACGCTGTTCTTTGAACCCTCCACCCGCACCCGGCTGTCTTTTGAATCCGCTATGCTCTCTCTCGGCGGCAGCGTGCTGGGCTTCTCTGAGGCCAATTCCAGCTCCACCGCCAAGGGTGAGACCGTGGGCGACACCATCCACACCGTCAGCTGCTATGCCGACATCATCGCCATGCGCCACCCCAAGGAGGGCGCGCCCTATGCCGCCGCCCAGTTCAGCGAGGTGCCCATCATCAACGCCGGAGACGGCGGCCACAACCACCCCACCCAAACGCTAACGGACCTGCTGACCATCCACCGGGAAAAAGGCCGTCTGGACAACTTCACCATCGGCTTCTGCGGCGACCTGAAATTCGGCCGCACGGTCCACTCCCTGGTGAACGCCCTCAGCCGCTATCAGAACATCAACTTCGTTCTGATCTCCCCGCTGGAGCTGAAGCTGCCCCGCTATGTGAAGGAAGAGGCCCTGAAAAAGAAGGGCATCCCCTACACCCAGACCACGGACCTGGAGTCCGTCATCCCCCAGCTGGACATTCTCTACATGACCCGCGTCCAGAAGGAACGGTTCTTCAATGAGGAGGACTACCTCCGCCTGAAGGACAGCTATATCCTGACGCCGGAGAAGCTGGTGAACGCCAAGGAGAGCCTGTCCATCCTCCATCCCCTGCCCCGTGTCAATGAGATCGCCGTGGCGGTGGACAAGGACCCCCGGGCCGCCTACTGGAAGCAGGTGAAAAACGGCAAGTTCATCCGCATGGCCCTTATCATGAAGCTGCTGGGCATCGAGGTTTAAGGAGGAACGACGTATGAATATCGACAGCATCCAAAACGGTGTGGTCCTGGACCATATCCAGGCCGGCAAGAGCATGGAAATCTATAAATATTTGCACCTGGACCAGCTGGACTGCTCCGTGGCTATCATCAAAAATGCCCGCAGCGGCAGCATGGGCAAAAAGGACATCATCAAGATCGACTCCCCCATGGAGGTGGATCTGGACGTGCTGGGCTACATCGACTCCAACATCACCGTCAACGTCATTCGAAACGGCGTGCGGGTGGAGAAAAAGCATGTGGAGCTGCCCCAAAAGCTGGTGAACATCATCCACTGCAAAAATCCCCGGTGCATCACCGTGGCAGAACCCCAGCTGGACGCCATCTTCCTGCTGAGCGACCCGGCGAAGCACACCTACCGCTGCGCTTACTGCGAGACGGCAAAGGACAAGAAGAAGTTTTGACCTCTCCCTTTCACATGGGCTGCCGGATAGCAAAAATACCGGGACATGTTCGATCGAACATGTCCCGGTATCTTTCATTTTCAGCAGACTGCTTCGGGATACGCGCCGGTGATGGACCACCAGAGCTCTGTCAAGTCCAGATTGCGCACGGTATAGGCCGGATGGCCGCTGCTGGAAAAAAACGTCGCTGTTGACCTGAAAGGTCCGGCTGCGGTCATCCGTCAGTTCGATCTCCAGCGTATAGCGGGCGCCGCCTAATTTCAGGTTCCGCTCGCCGCCCGCGGTCTCCGCCTCCCCCTTGATCCGCATCCGGGTCAGGGCCTTCCACAGGGTGTCGATCTCCTCTGGCCCTCTCAAGGTCAAACGCTCAGCCGGCGTGCTGATGACGGCGGACACGATCTCATCCCGGGTAAAATCAAACGGATAGTGGGCTGCCCGGTCCCGCTGGTACAGGAATACGCCAGCCGCCAATGCCAGCAGCAGGACCGCCGCAGCGATCACCTTTCCGCTTTTTCGCATCCCGCGCCTCCCCTTTTTACAGGCCCCGCCAGGACTCCGGACGCAGGCGGCTCAAATCGTGTTCCGCCGCGTCGATGGTCCGCAGCATGGCCTGCCGGTCGCCGTTGAGGGTGCCCTTCAGCACCAGATAATTGCTGGCGTGGTTCATGCGGAACACGCTGCCGGGACTGTCCAGATTCTCCACCAGCAGGCGGGTCTCCTCCAGCACCTGGGACTGGTTTAAAAGCCGGAACTTCCCCGCATGCACCCAGTCGTACAGCGGCGTCTCCGGTTCCACCATCAGCGTCAGCATGCCGATATACTCCGGATTCATGGCGTTGAAGGCCTTGGCGGTATCCACGGCGTGCTGCTCCAAAAGGTCCGGTCCACCCAGGCCGGTGATGGCGGTGACGGACAGGGCGATGCCGTTTTGGCGCACCTTCTGGCCCATCTCGATGATCTCCGCCGCCGGATGGCCCTTGCGCATCAGCTTCAGGACTTCGTCGCAGCCGGATTCCAGGCCCATATAGACCATGGTCAGTCCCTTTTCCCGCAGGGTCCGCAGTTCCTCATCCGTGCGGATGCGGATGCTGGCGGGAGATGCGTAGCTGGTGACACGCTGGCACTCCGGGAACAGCTCCCGCACGGTATCCAGGATGATGTAAAGCTCAGATGCTTTCCTGACCAATGCGTCGCCATCCGCCAGAAACACCTTGTCAACATGGCGGTAGGTCTGCCGGGCCATGCGGAAATCCTCTAAGATCTCGTCCAGCGGGCGGAGGGCGAACCGCTTCTCTTTATACATGCTGCAAAAGGCGCAGGTATTGTGGCTGCACCCATAGGTCACCTGGATGATCAGGCTGTACGCCTCGGAGGGCGGGCGGTAAACGCTTCCGAAGTATCTCATACGCCCAGCTTCTCCAGCGCCGCCATTTTCAGGCAGGTGCAGAATATGGTCATGGCCTGTTCCAGTTCCTCCACGGGAGGCAGGGACGGGGCGATGCGGATGTTGCTGTCCGCAGGGTCCCTGCCATAGGGGAAGGTGGCGCCGGCGCCGGTCATGGTGACCCCCGCCTCTTTGCACAGCTCCAGCGTCCGCTTGGCGGTGCCCGGCATGGCGTTCAGGGACACGAAGTAGCCGCCCTTGGGCCGCCGCCAGGAGGCGATATCCAGCGCGCCCACCTCACGGTCCAGGACATCCGCCACGGTGCGGAACTTGGGGCCCATAATCGCGGCCCGCTGGCGCATCAGCTCCAGCGTGTGGGCTTTATTCTTCAGGTACAGGACATGCCGCTGCTGGTTCACCTTGTCAAAGCCGATGGTCTGCACGGTCAGGAACTTCTCCATATACGCCATATTGGCCTCGGAGCAGGCAAAGCAGGACACACCGGCCCCCGGCAGGGTGATCTTGCTGGTGGAGAAGAACTCGATGGGCATGTCGGCGTTGCCGCGCTTTTCGCACTCGCTGATGATATCCAGGAAGGGCACGTGCTCGCCCTCGAATTCATGGAGGCAGTAGGCGTTATCCCACATCAGCAGGAAGTCCGGCGCGGCGGGCTTCATGGCCGCGATCCGGCGGACGGTCTCATCGGTGTAAATGATGCCGTCGGGGTTGGAGTACTTGGGCACGTTCCACATCCCCTTGACCGCGGGGTCCTGAATGGCCTGTTCCACCGCGTCCATGTCCGGGCCGTTGTCAGTCATGGGGACCGCGACCAGCTCAAAGCCGAAGAACTCCGTGATCTTGAAGTGGCGGTCATATCCGGGGACCGGGCACAGCCACTTCACCTTCTCCTCCTTACACCAGGGGCGCTCACTGTGGAGCATGCCATGGGTATATGCGTGGGAGATGGTGTCGTACATCAGCTGAAGGCTGGCATTTCCGCCCACGAATACCTGCTCCGGCCTGCAGCCCAAAAGCTCGGCAAAGAGGCGCTTTGCGGCGGGCAGACCTGTCAGCTCTCCGTAGTTGCGGACATCGATGCCGTCGGACACATAGTCCTCCGGATCCTGCATCAGCTGGAAGATATCGCTGGACAGGTCCAGCTGGGTCTTACCGGGCTTGCCCCGGGCAATATTCAGCTTCATGTCCTTGGCTTTCAGCGCATCAAATTCCTTTTGCAGGCAGGCATATGCCGCGGTGCGCTCCTCCGCGGTCATTTTGGGATAAGCGGTCACAACCATCATCCTTTCCACTGTGATCTTCCGCAAATTTTGTTGCATACAGTATACCCAGTTTTCCCGCCGCTTGCAAGGGCAAATCCCTTGTATAAATATATAAACATCGCAAAAAGCCCGCCCCCACCTTTGTTCCCGGTGGAGGCGGGCCGGCGCGCCTCAGCAGCAGCCGCGGCCGACGCAATTGTCGGCACAGGCGATGGTGGGCTCGCCGGAGGTCAAGGTCACGCCATAGCGGATGGGCACGGATACGCGGACCTGCTGGGTCATGGTCACGGTGCAGCTGGTGCCGCTGGCGTCTGTGACGCAGGTGATGTCCGGCACGCCCTGGCAGGCCACGGTGACGGTCCCCACCGCCGCGGTGGGCGTCAGCGTCATGGGGGCGGTGACATCTACGCACTGTGTACCAACTTTATTGCAGCCATTCAGCTGGCAGGCGTCCTCCGCCTGATAGGGCAGGATCGGTTCATGCTCGTAGGCCGCACTGATATGCAAAACAGTTCCCTCATTTCTATGAGATTGTATCCAGTACACCGGATACAATCCATCCTATGCAGGCGGGGCCGTTCTGGTCCGCCTGCCGCCGGACAGCAATTTTGAAAAAGGAGCTTTTCCTTTTCGTCCAAGCATGTTATAATTTTGTTAAAATTATGAAGATTTTGAGGAATGCATCATGGACGAAAAGCAGGAACAAAAATTTCATCAAATGACGGAGGAGCCTGTCAGCCATCTGATCGGCCGTCTGGCGCTCCCCTGCATCATCAGTATGCTGGTCACCGCCTTTTACAACATGGCGGACACCTTTTTTGTGGGGATGCTGAAGAGCAACAGCGCCACCGGCGCCGTGGGTGTGGTCTTTTCCCTGATGGCCATCATCCAGGCGGTGGGCTTTTTCTTCGGCCACGGCAGCGGCAATTTCATCTCCCGGGAGCTGGGCAGGCAGAACTTTGAGGATGCCTCCAACATGGCCGCCACCGGCTTTTTCTCCGCGCTGGGCGCGGGACTTCTGATCTGTGTTCTGGGACAGGTCTTTCTGGAGCCGCTGGCCTATCTTCTGGGCTCCACCGACACCATTCTGCCCTATGCCAAGGCCTATCTGCGGGTCATCCTCTTCGGCGCGCCCTGGATGACCTCCTCCCTGGTGCTGAACAACCAGCTGCGGTTTCAGGGCAGCGCCGCCTATGCCATGGTGGGCATTGCCAGCGGCGCGGTGCTGAACATCGGCCTGGACCCGCTTTTGATCTTTGTATTCGATATGGGCGTGGCCGGTGCGGCCTGGGCTACCATCATCAGCCAGTTCGTCAGCTTCTGCCTGCTGCTGGTGGGCTGCAGCAAGGGCGGCAACCTGCACATCCACATCTCCCGGGTCCAGCTGAAGTGGTCCTATTACAAGATGATCATCAAAGGCGGCCTGCCCTCCCTGGCCCGGCAGGGGCTGGCCTCTGTGGCCACCATCTGCCTGAACCAGGCCGCCGGCCCCTTTGGAGATGCCGCCATCGCCGCTATGAGCATCGTGCAGCGCATCATGATGTTCGGCGGCTCCGCTATGATCGGCTTCGGCCAGGGCTTCCAGCCCGTCTGCGGCTTCAACTATGGGGCCAAGCTCTACCACCGGGTGAAGGAGGGATTCTGGTTCTGCGTCAAGACCTCCACGGTCTTTCTGTTTGCGGTGGCCGCTGTGGGCTTTGCCTTCGCGCCCCAGCTGGTGTCCCTGTTCCGGGACGATCCGGACGTCATCGCCTATGGCGCCGCCGCTCTGCGGTTCCAATGCATCACCTTCTGCTTCCAGGGCTGGGTGGTCATGAGCAATATGATGCTCCAAACCATCGGCCGCACCATTCCCGCCACCTTCCTGGCCATGGCCCGGCAGGGCATCTTCTTCATCCCGCTGGTCTGGATCCTGTCCGCCTCCCTGGGGATGCTGGGCGTCCAGATGACGCAGATGGTCTCCGACATCCTGACATTGGCCTGCGCCATTCCCATCCAAATGAAAGTCCTGCGGGAGATGTCCGCGCCGCCAAAGGCCTCGGCCTGACAGTCCAGAGCCGCTCCCGGCACAGCCTGGGAGCGGCTTTTTCTCTCCTTTTACGCAAACGTTTGTCTTTTGTTTCGTGAAAATATATATTTTAAAAGGATAAAACTGTATGAAACAACGAAGTTTTTCAGTGCCTCTTGACATCTTTGCTTTTATAATTCATAGTATAAGCAGTCCAAGTGAAAATCCTGGACCTTTTCTTTCAAATTCTATCGAAAACGTTTGCGTTATCATGTTCCCCCGCAACGCATCTTTTTGCGTTTCTGTTTCTCCTTTCCTTCTATGGCACAAAGCCCGCGTTTTGGCAGAAGCGCGGGCTTTGTGCTGTTCTGTTGCCCAAAAGGCCCGCTGTGCTTCCAGCGGCATAAAATTTCAAAAAAATTTTTCCTCCCTGAAGCGATCCGCCCTTCTGAAAAGTATTCCTGATAGAAGGAGGTGATCACATGATCCCAGCAGACACCGCGGACGCTGTGGACCGATACGGCGCCGTGGTCTACCGTATGGCCTGCGCCCAGACCCGCTCCCGGCAGGACGCCGACGACATCTTTCAGGACGTTTTCCTCCGCTATCACCGTTCCGCCCCGGTCTTTGAAAGCGAGGAGCACCGGAAGGCCTGGCTGCTGCGCGTCACCGTCAACCGCGCCCGAAGCCTGTTCACAGCCCCCTGGCGGCAGAGGGCCGTACCGCTGGAGGACGTCTATGCCTGCACCGACCCGGAGGCGTCGGCGGTGGACATGGCGCTGGCCCGGCTGTCTGGAAAATACCGGTCTGTCATCCATCTCTATTACTACGAAGGCTATGGCACGGATGAGATCGCAGAGATCTTAAACCGGCCTCCCTCTACCGTCCGGGCACAGCTGACCCGTGCCCGGCAGAAACTGAAGGAATTGCTGAAGGAGGAACTCTGATGTTTTCTGATACTTATCGCAAGATGAACGACGCTATCACTCCCTCCCCTGCTCTGGTGGAGCAGACCCTGGCCCAGACAGGGCGGCGCCGCTTTCCCCTGCGCCGCGCAGCCGCTGTCGCCGCCGCGGCGGTCCTGTGCATCGCCACTCCGGTCCTGGCGGCGCAAACAGAGCCGGGCTACCAGCTCCTGTATGCCCTGTCCCCCGCCGCCGCCCAGTTTTTCCAGCCCGTGCAGCGGTCCTGCACCGACAGCGGCGTGACCATGGAGGTGGTGGCTGTCCAAGTGGCGGGCAGCGCCGCCCAGGCGTATATCACCCTCACCGGGGATGCCGTGGACGAGACCTGCGACCTGTTTGACAGCTATAACTTCCACCTCCCCTTTGACCAGATCAGCCATTGTGAGCGGGTGGACTATGACACGGAGACCCGCACCGCCACCTTCCTCTGTTCCACAGAGACCATGGACGGCAACCCCATCCCCACAGGCGGAAAGATGACCTTCTCCCTGGGATGCTTCCTCTCCGGCAAAGAGGTCGCCAAGGACCTGGCGGTAGACCTGTCCCTGGCGGACTATGCTCTGGAGGCGGAGACCGTCCCTGCGGGAGCGCCGTCGGACGCGTATGCCCGCACCGGCGGCGGGGCTTCGGATGAGGCCGGGGAAGCCCTCATGCACGCCTCTCCCATGCTCCGCCCGGACGTTCCCATCGCCGTCCCTGTGGAAGGGCTCTCCATCACCGCCATGGGCTATGCCGGTGGACTGTTCCATGTGCAGACATGCCGGGGCGACGCCGCGAAGCTGGACAACCACTGTCAGTTGTGGCTGGTGGATGAGAACGGGGAGCGTCTGGACTCCTTATACAGTGCGGGATTCTCCAATTTCGCTGAAAACACCAGCCGCCTGGACTACACCGAGGATGTATTCGACATCGCTCCGGAGAAGCTGGCACGCTGCACGCTCCACGGGGATTTCTACACCGCCTCTACCCTGACGGAGGGGAGCTGGCGCATCACCTTCCCTCTGGAAAACACCTGACACACAAGGCCCTGGAGAATCGCTCCGGGGCCTTGTTATTTTGTCCAGATATGGTATGATGGTCTTGATCACATGACTAAGGAGGTATCCGAAATGGCAGACCGCTCGATCCTGATGGAGCAATTGCGGTTCCATCACAATTTCTATCTCTATGAGGAGTCCGTCATCCGCGACGCCATTCAAGCCCTGCATACCCAGTTCCCCAGCGCGCAGTTTCTATACTCCGTGAAATGCAACCCCGCCGGACGGGTGCTGGACACCGTATTTTCCCAGGGCCTGGGAGCCGACGCCGCCAGCGCCGCCGAGGTGGATTTCGCCTGGCAGCGGGGCGTCCCCAAAGACCGCATCTATTTCTCCGCCCCCGGCCGGACGGAGGCGGACTTCCGCCGTGTCTGGGGCCGCTGCGTCCTGATCGCCGACAGTCTTCACGAATTGGAGATGATCTCCCGCATCGCCGCGGAACGGGGCGATGCGGCGGAGGTAGGCGTCCGGCTGAACCCGGACTTCACCTTCACGGCAGACCAGGGCGTTCCCGGAAAATTCGGCATCGACCAGGAGGCCTTCTTTGCCCAGGCCCCCGCTCTGGCCGCCCTTCCCGGCATCAGGCTCGTGGGCATCCACGTCCACGCCAAGAGCCAGGAGCTGGACGCCGCCGCGCTGGCCGGTTACCATAGGAAGATGTTCCGCCTTGCGGAGCAGGTCCAGACGCTGCTGGGCACGCCGCTGCAATTTGTGAACTTCGGCTCCGGTCTGGGCATCCCCTTTGCCGCAGGCGACGCGCCGCTGGACCTGGAGACCGTGGGCGCCAGCTTCCGCGCCGCCTTGGCGGACTTCCGCAAGACCGCGCCGGACACCCGGATCTTGATTGAGACAGGCCGCTATGTGGTGGGCAAGAGCGGGACCTATGTCACCACGGTCCTGGACAAGAAGGTCTCCCGCGGCAAGACCTTCCTCCTGCTGTGCGGCACCCTGAACGCCTTCGCCCGCCCTGCTGTCAGCCGGATGGTCCGGAGCTACACGGACTCCCCCGCCCCCTGTGAGCCGCTGTTCACCTGCCCCTGGTCGGAGGCGCTGATCCCTCTCACGGACCGGGCGGAGCAGGAGACCGTCACCCTGGCCGGAAACCTCTGCACGGCCGCGGATATCATCGCCCAGGACATCACCCTGCCCCGGATGGAGATCGGGGACGGTCTGGCGCTGACCAATGCCGGATGCTACGCCGCTGTGATGACCCCCATGCAGTTCGCCTCTCTGACGCCTCCGGCCCAACTGCTTTTGACCATGGACGGCCGGGTGGTGAACGCCTGATCCTGTCTCGCACACGGCAGCTGCTGTGATGAAGCGCCTGTAAAAGGCGCGGTGGTCATGGCGCATCCACACTCAAACGACGGTACATGCTGCCTGTCCCCGGCGGGACGTCTCGCCGGAACACACCTGTCCGGGCTTTCACAAACATATAGAGCGGACCGGCTAAAAAAGTCCCGGCGGAGCATTGCTCCGCCGGGACTTTTGTCTCTTCTGTGATAGATATGTCCAACAGATGCTGAAAGGCCGCGGTGTCCCGCGGCCTTTCAGGCAGAAAATTTTTAAACCGTGGGATATTCGCCGTCCCACAGGATCCGCCGGTACTTGGCAGGGTCCGTGTCTCCCTCCGTGGAGAACATCAGCACCTTGCTGAAACGGTCCAGACCGATAGCCTCCCGCAGCTCCCGGTACTCGCCGTCCTCCATCAGCGCTGCGATCAGGCCCATGCCCACCGCGCCGGACTCGCCGGAGATGACCCGGGGATCGCCCTTCACAGGAGCGCCTAGCATCCGCATCCCCTTGGCGCTGACCCAGTCCGGGCAGGAGACAAAGGCGGACACATGGTTGCGCAGGATATCCCAGGAGATGATGTTGGGCTCGCCGCAGGCCAGACCCGCCATGATGGTCTGGAGGTCGCCGCCCACGGTGCGGGACGCGCCGTCGCCCGCCAGAGCGCCCTGGTACAGGCAGTCCGCCGCACCGGCCTCCATCACCACAAACTTTGGGGGATCGTTGGGGAAGCGGTTGACAAAATAGCCCACCACCGCGCCGGCCAGACTGCCCACGCCCGCCTGCACGAACACGTGGGTGGGACGGTTCACGCTCAGCTGCCGCAGCTGCTCCGCAGCCTCGCTGGCCATGGTGCCGTAGCCCTGCATGATCCAGGCGGGGATCTCCTCATAGCCCTCCCATGCGGTGTCCTGCACCACCACGCCGTGCTCCGTCCCGGCGGCCTCCGCCGCCGCCATGCGGACGCAGTCGTCGTAGTTCACCTCTTCGATGGTGACCTTGGCGCCCTCCTTGGCGATGTTGTCGTACCGGGACCGGCTGCTGCCCTTGGGCATGTGGACCACGGCCTTCTGCCCCAGTTTGTTGGCCGCCCAGGCCACGCCGCGGCCATGGTTGCCGTCGGTGGCGGTAAAGAACGTCGCCTGGCCGAATTCCTTGCGGAAGGCCTCGCTGGTCAGATAGTCATATGTCATCTCGGAGACATCCCGGCCCATCTGCTGGGCGATGTAGCGGGCCATGGCAAAGGAGCCGCCCAGCACCTTGAACGCATTCAGTCCAAAGCGGTAGGATTCATCCTTCACAAAAAGGCCGCCCAGACCCAGGTGCTCCGCCATGCCGTCCAGCCGCGCCAAAGGCGTAATGGAATACTGCGGAAAGCTGTTGTGAAAGGCGCGCGCCTTTGCCACATGGTCCAAAGACATTACGCGCAGCTGCCGGTCCTCGCTGGCCGGCATACGGTTCTTGACCCATTTGATCGTCTCTTTCATAGCCCTCACCATACAAAAATTTTTAGTTTATCAAATTTTTTGTTAGTTCCTATTGCCATCATATCACAGTTTATGCGGAAGTCAAGGCATTTTCCCAAATTTTCATAAGATCCCGTTCTTTTCTCTGAAATGCGGAGCGGAACCGGGCCGCCCCATTTCGATCAGCGGCGCCTGCTGCTCAACACCGGACCCACAGGCCGTCCGCCGTCCGTTTCCCACATCTCAAAATTCTTAAAAAATTTCTACATATCCAATTTTCAAGAAAAAAGCGTCCTATATGTGCCAAATTCATACATGTTTTTTGAAGTCTTAAAATTTGTTACCATTTTGTTTCTTTTTGTTTTTCATTACAGTTATTTCCAATTTTATTTTGTCCTTTTTCGTCTAAAGTGGGAGACATAACACCGTTTTCAAGCTGAAAACTTGACAAAAGTGGGACCACGGTGTATACTAAGCCCAGTTTTTCAGTTGGTAACAAAAGTTACAAGTTGTTTTTCCTGTGAAAAACGACCGCGCAACGTTCCCCCCGTGGGGCTGAAAAACCTTTTTCAGGAGGTATGGTTTTGAAAACACATGACCTGCGAAAAAAACTGCATACGATCTGGAATCACCGCGCCACCTTTGTCTGTTCCCTGCTGTTCGTGGTGATCACCAGCCTCTCCGCGACCACCTGGGCCGACGCCCTGTATATCCTCACCGGCGTGGAGGACGACGCCATTGTCTTGGAGGAGGGCTCCAGCGCGCCGGACCTGTCCTCCCAGCTTCTCTATGTCTCCTCCGGCAGCAAGGGCTACGACGTGGTCCTGTCCGCCGGACAAACCGTTACCGTCCATCACGACGGCGCCACCACATCGGTCCACTCCAAGCGGGAGAGCATCTCCAAGCTGCTGAACCGCCTGCACATCGTTCCCAGTCCCCTGGAAATGGTGGCAGTGGACCTGTCCGGCTCCAGCGTGGAGCTGACGGTCTCCTCCGATATCACCTACTATGACAAGGTGACGGAGACCGTCACCTTTGAGACCCTTCGGGTGGCCAATCCCAATATGGAAAAGGGCACCGAAAAGGTGGTCCAGGAGGGAGCCGACGGCGTGCGGACCTCGATCTACGAGGTCGTCTGGTCCAACGGCGAACAGGTCTCCCGCCAGTTCGTGGAAGAGGTGGACAGCACCGCCGTGGATCAGGTCGTGGAGTACGGCACGGCCACGGAGCCTGTGCTCATGGATGACACGGACCGCATTGTCAACGTTGTGAAAAACGGGGACGGCAGCGGCACCCTGGTGTTCCAGTCCGGCACCACGCTGGAGTTCTCCGGCGCAAAGTCCATGACCGCCACCGCCTATACCGCCGGCTATGACGGCGCGGACTATACCACCGCCACGGGCACCTTTGTCCGGGTGGGCACTGTGGCCGTGGACAAAAACGTCATCCCTCTGGGGACCAAGATGTATATCGTCACCGACGACGGCGTGGTCTACGGCCTGGCTACGGCGGAGGACACCGGCGTTCGGGGCAACAAGGTCGATCTATATTATGATACCTATCAGCAGTGTATCAATTTCGGCCGCCGGAGCTGCACGGTCTATATTCTGAAATAAGCCTTTCGTATGCAACGTTTCTCCCCGGCGCATCCGCGCCGGGGAGTTTTTCACCGCTCCTATGGAATCCCCCGGTGGTCTGACGGCCGCCGGGGGATCATGTTTTATGCCAGTGCCGCCAGCAGGGCGGGAAGCTGGTCCAGCGCGCTGATCTCATAGTCCGGCACGATGTCCGGACGGGGCATCCTGCCCGGATGACGGAGCCAGCAGGTCCGCATTCCGGCGTTGATGCCGCCCCGGACGTCGGAGGTCAGGCTGTCCCCCACCATCAGGGCCGTTTCCCGGGAAAAGCCGGGAATGGCATCAAAGCACCGCTGGAAAAATACCGGACTGGGTTTATCGGCCCCCAGCTCCTCCGAGATGAAGATCCCCCGGAAATACGGAAGGATGCCCGCATCCTCCAGACGGCGGTGCTGCACTGCGGCGGAGCCGTTGGAGGCGATGTACAGCGCATACCGGGCCGACAGCGCTTTCAGCAGCTCCGGCGCGCCGGGGACGAAGCCGTGCTCCTCCGCCAGATAGGATTCATAGCGGTCACAGACCTCCCTGCCGGAATGGTCCACGCCCAGCTCTCCAAAGAGGATTTGAAACCGGCTCTCCAACACCTGGTCCCGGGTGAGTTTCCCCTCCTCCAGCAGCTCCCATTGGCGCATGTTGATGACATGATACCGCTCCAAAACGGCGGCTGTGGGCTCCACGCCGATCTCCTGCAAAGCCCGGCCCAGGGCGTGGGCCTCGCCGCCCCGGAAATCCAGAATGGTATCGTCCAGATCAAGAAAGATCGTTTTCAGCATAAGGGTGCTCCTCTCCTGCCAAATAGGATAGATCTATCATATCGTATCTGCCGGGGGTTTTCAAATATTCTTTTTTTTGGTATACTATTGGCATTTCTTGAAAAGGCGGAATTTCCATGAATCTCTGTGATTACGATACCATCCGGGACCTGCTGGGGCGGCACGGATTTCATTTCTCCAAATCCATGGGGCAGAATTTTCTGATCGACGCCCAGGTCCCCGCCAGGATCGCGGACGCCTCCCAGGCGGACGCGGGGTGCGGCGTGCTGGAGATCGGCCCCGGCATCGGCCCCCTGACGGCGGAGCTGGCCCAGCGGGCGGGCAAGGTGGTGTCCATTGAGCTGGACCGTTCCCTGCTCCCGGTGCTGGCCGAGACCATGGCCCCCTATCCCAATGTGGAGATCATTTCCGGCGATGTGATGAAGCTGGACCTGAACGCCCTGGCGGCGGAGAAATTCCAGGGACTGACCCCCATCGTCTGCGCCAACCTGCCCTACAACATCACCACCCCGGTTCTGACAAGGCTCATCGAATCCCCCTGCTTTGAGACCATCACGGTCCTCATTCAAAAGGAGGTGGCCCAGCGGCTCTCCGCCGCCCAGGGCTCCCCGGACGGCGGTTCCTTTTCTCTGTTTCTGCAATACTATATGGAGACGGCATATCTCTTTGACGTGCCCCGGGAGAAGTTCCTGCCCGCCCCCAAGGTGACCTCCGCCGTGCTGCGGTGCGTCCGCCGGAAGCAGCCCGCGGTCCAGGTGGACGACGAGGCGTTTTTCTTTCAGGTGGTGCGGGGCGCCTTTCTGCTGCGGCGAAAGACCTTGTCCAACAGTCTTGCCGCCGCGCTGCCGGACTTTGACAAAGCTGCCATCCAGTCCGCCATGGCGGACTGCGGCCTCTCTCCAGACCTGCGGGGCGAGCGGCTGACGCTTCAAGATTTTGCCCGGCTGTCCCACGCCCTGCTTGCGAAAATGGCCTGATCTCCTCAGGCCGCTTTCTGTTTTTTGCGCAATTTACGTAAATTTTCTTGCCTTTTCCCGAAAAGCGGCGTAAAATATTTGGTAATTTCTTTTTCAGTCGGAGTAGTCCGGCTGTGAGGCCACACACCGCATGGGATCGTACATCTGGCCCTGCGGCAGCAAAGGAGGAACTTTATAATGGAAACCTATGATTTGGAAGCACTTGGCATCACCAATGCCTCTGCCGTATACCGGAACCTGACTCCCGCCCAATTGACGGAACACGCTCTTCGCCGTGGTGAGGGAAAGCTCTCCAGCACCGGCGCCCTGGTGGTCAAGACCGGCAAATACACCGGCCGCAGCGCCAACGACAAATTTATCGTGGACACCCCCGCCGTCCACGATGAGATCGCCTGGGGCAAGGTGAACCGCCCCATTGAAAAGGCAAAATTCGAGGCCATCAGGAGCAAGGTCACCGCCTATCTGCAAAACCGGGAGCTGTTTATTTTTGACGGTTTTGCCGGTGCGGACCCCAAATACACCCAGTCTTTCCGTATCGTCAATGAACTGGCCTCTCAGAATCTGTTCATCCATCAGCTTCTGCGCCGTCCCACTGCGGAACAGCTGAAGGATTTCAAGGCCGACTACACCATCATCGCCGCCCCCGGCTTCCAGTGCGTCCCGGAGGTGGACGGCACCCGGTCCGAGGCCGCCATTCTGGTGGACTATGAGGCCAAGCTGGTGGTCATCTGCGGCACCCAGTATGCCGGTGAGATCAAGAAGTCCGTCTTCTCCGTCATGAACTACGTCCTGCCCAAGATGGGCGTGTTTCCCATGCACTGCTCCGCCAACATCGGCAAAGACGGTGATTCCGCTGTGTTCTTCGGCCTGTCCGGCACCGGCAAGACCACCCTCTCCGCCGACCCTGGCCGGATGCTCATCGGCGACGACGAGCACGGCTGGGCCGACGACTCCGTGTTCAACTTTGAGGGCGGCTGCTATGCCAAGTGCATCAACCTCAGCCCCGAGGGGGAGCCGGAGATCTACAACGCCATCAAGTTCGGCGCGCTGGTGGAAAATGTGGTGATGGACGAGGAGACCCGGGAATTCGACTTTGACGACGACTCTCTGGCCGTCAACAGCCGGGTGGGCTATCCCGTGGAGTATATCCCCAATGCGGAGCTGTCCGGCATGAGCCCCAGCGTGCCTAAGACCGTCATCTTCCTCACCGCCGACGCCTACGGCGTCCTGCCCCCCATCTCCAAGCTGGATAAGAACCAGGCCATGTACTACTTCGTGTCCGGCTTCACCAGCAAGGTGGCCGGTACGGAGATCGGCATCACCGAACCGGTCCCCACCTTCTCCACCTGCTTCGGAGAGCCCTTCCTGCCCCTGGACCCCTCCGTCTACGCCGGGATGCTTGCGGAAAAGGTGGAGAAGTCCGGCGCCAATGTGTACCTGGTGAACACCGGCTGGAACGGCACCGGCAAGCGCATGAAGCTGCGCTACACCCGGGCCATGGTCACTGCCGCCCTCACCGGCGAGATCGAGAAAGGCGAATTCGTCACCGATCCCACCTTCGGCGTCCAGGTGCCCACCTCCATCGAGGGCGTGCCCTCCGAGCTGCTGATCCCCGAGAACACCTGGGCGGACAAGGCGGCCTACAAGGCAAGCTGCAAGAAGCTGGCGGCCGGCTTTACGGAGAATTTCAAGAAGTACGCCCACATGGGCGCCGAGGTGGTGGCGGCCGGTCCCAAGGCCGAATAAGTTTAAGCGATGCGAAAGGCGCCCCTGCCGGCGCATGTTTTGCGATGATCTCCCCCGGTCCTGCCATACCGGCAATAAAAAGGAGGAATGTATGGAATTGTTGAAAAAACCGCTGCTGCGGGTACCTTTGGTGCTGGGCATCGCAGGGATCGTCCTTCGGTTCCTGACCTACATCGCCGCCTTCATCTCCGTGCGGCTCCAAACGGCTCAGGGGCCGGACCCGGTCACCGGGGCTTACAGCATCAGCAGCGGATATGTGACGGAGATCATGGCCGTCATCTCTTTTGTGGTGTTCTGGGCGGCTGGCTGGAAATTCGTGCGGGGACTGGAGCGGAAAACGATCTTTTTCTCCGCCACCATCATGGTGGTCTGGTGCACCGCACTGCTGATCTGGGAACAGCTCAGTCAGAAGCTGGGCGGGTATTCCCTATGGTGTTATCGCTTCTATGCCACCACAGAGGCCAACATGTGGGCCACGCAGATCCTGATCCGGATATTTGACACGGTGTCCGTTCCGGTGGTCCTTCCCAGTCTGTTCGTTCCCTATCTGTATCTGCTGCTGGGGAAGCGCGGCTCCCGGCAGGTCGGAGCCGTTGAAGAGGCCGTATAAAATCGCAAAAGCGGGACACTCTAATGGCAAATCCAGCCAAAGGAGTGTCCCGCTGATGTTCAAACACGAAAAAATGCTGTTCCATCCTGTGGGTGTGGAGAAGCCCAATCCCCAGTACGCGGCGCTGCTTCAAGAGCAGCTGGGCGGCGGCAACGGCGAGCTGAAGGCCGCCATGCAGTATATGTCCCAGAGCTTCCGCGTCAAGGACCCGGAGATCAAGGACCTGTTTCTGGATATCGCCGCCGAGGAGCTGGGCCACATGGAGATGGTGGCCCAGACCATCAACCTGCTGAACGGCCACGATGTGGACGCTGAAAATGTCAAAGCCGGGGAGATCCAGAGCCACGTCATCCTGGGCCTGAATCCCGGCCTCATCAACGCCTCCGGCTACTCCTGGACCGGCGATTACGTCACCGTCACCGGGGACCTGTGCGCCGACCTCCTCAGCAACATCGCCTCCGAACAGCGGGCCAAGGTGGTGTATGAGTATCTCTACCGCCAGATCGACGATAAAAAGGTCCGGGAGACCATCGACTTCCTGCTGAACCGGGAGGAGGCCCACAACCAGATGTTCCGGGACGCCTTCAACAAGGTGCAGGACAGCGGGTCCAACCGGGACTTCGGCACCACCAAGGCCGCCAAAATGTATTTCTCCATGTCCAATCCCGGCCCCAACACCTTTGCCGGGAACGACGTCAAAGCCCCCTCTTTTTCCAAATAACGCAGAGCGCCCGCCGGGAATGGCGGGCGCTTCGCATGTCAGGCGCGGTCCGGAAATCTGGCGCAGAGCTGGTCCAGCTCGCCGATGAGGGCGGTGAGGTCCGCCTTGGTCATGGTGCAGGACACCTCGGCGATGTCGTCGCCGTCCATGGTGTTGGGCAGGAAGAAGGACACCCCCACCTGAAAATCCTCTCCCGCCGCCCAGGCGGACAGCGCAAAATAAGGCTCCGCGAAATCGCTTTCGTAGGAGTCCCTGATGCCCGCGTTCAGGACCTTCAGCCCCGCGGTCATCTCCTTCAGCTCATAGGTCAAGAGACAGCTGTTGGTGTCCTTGACGATCACCCCGTCCTCGTTGACCCAGGTGCACCGCAGGACCAGCCAATTCCGGTCGTCGCTGGCGGGATCGCCGCCGTCGGCGGGCAGCTCATAGTTCACAATGTCCAGCTTCAGGCTGGACTCCTCGTTTTGAAACAGCATATCGTCGCTCCCTCTCCGTGATGGTCTCCTGTTTTTGCCGGACATCACGAAATTTTTTCTTCCGAAGCCATTGTAGCACACTTTCTCCTGTTTGCAAATGCGGGCAAGTGTGGTAAAATAAAGAAAATTTCCGGGAAACCGTCCTTTGGGACGGACCACGCTCGTATCGCCGGAATTTTACGCGGCTGTCTCCTCCGGGGGCGGCCCGCTGGACGGAGGGACGAAATGGACAAGGAACTGCATTTAAAACTGACGGTGCGGCTTTTCACGGACGATAACCGGCGCTGTTTTGGCCCCGGCATTGCCACCCTGCTGGTCCGTATACGGGAGCACAAATCCCTGCGGGCCGCGGCGGCATCCATGGAGATGGCCTATTCCAAAGCCTGGCGCATCATCCGCACCGCGGAAGACGTCTTTGGCTGCAAGCTGCTGGACTCCACCATCGGCGGCCAGCACGGCGGCGGCGCGGTGCTGACGGCGGAGGCGGAACAGATCCTGGCGGCCTATGAAGCGTATGTCGCCGATGTGGAGGCATACTGCCAGGGAAAATTTGAGGAGAGCTTCGGATTCTACCGGGAGCTGGACCACCACAAGCTCTGAAAAGCATCTATACCGGATTGAAAAACAGACCGCCGCATGGTGATACCATGCGGCGGTCTGTTTTCATTGTATAAATGAAAACCACGGGCTATGCCCGTGGTTCTAAAAAGGCTAAGCCTATGCGGAGAAAAATGAGAAGAAAAGAGACCAAAGAAAGCAACCAGGTTGAGTACAAGCACGAATATAGACATTGGAACTAAATGAAAAGAACCCAAGCAAGAAAAAGTCTCGGAGAGACGAAAAAGACTGCACCCCACCGCCGATAAAAATCGGCAGCAGGGCACAGATGCAGTAGAAATAAAATTCGAAAGCCTTTAGGCTTTGCCAGTAAAAGCCCCTTATAGGGGCGAGTGCAGGCCACCCGTTATACGGGTGGTCCTGACTCAGATGCCCATTGCGTCCTGAAACCACTCGCCTGGAGAAACAGGCCATATAGAATCAGGAGCCGGCAGGGCGGCAGCCACTGCCGGCTGGGGAGCAGGCGCCCCTCCTTTCGGGCGTGGCAGGACCAGCAGAAATACTCATGTGCGGTAACGTATCACAGGAAAACTTTGTCGAAGTGACGGCCGCCCCCCACACTATTCCGACTGCTTGAAAAAAGCGCAAAGGCAATTTATAATTGGGGTGAAACGGGGACATCAGCTTTGTTATTATTATAATCAGAGTGAAAAACCTGAAATGTTCCAAAGTGAAAACTGGTGAGATATTAGGCCTTGTTTAAAAAATAGTCAACACGCCCAAACAGCGGGGCTTTTTTCCGCTGTTTGGGCATATTACCTATTTTGTAACAAGACCTGAAAGGTGTTCCGCATGAAAATATTAAGCGAAGTCAGACCAATGCTGGCCCAATATGGATACAAAAAGAGCGGCAATTCTTTTTGGAAAAGCGAAAATGGTTTTTATAAACTAATCAATTTTCAAAAGGGTACATACGGAAACTATTTCTTTATCAATGTTGGATTGCATCCCAATGGATTGTCAATACTTTGCACCAAACAACTTTGTTTATTAGAAAGGCCCAAAGAAAGCCAGTGCGTGCTGCGAGAAAGAGCGGAGCAAATTTCAATTAAAGCAGGCTCATTTAAAAAGGAAATTGGTTATATGGAAGAAATCGAAACATTAAAGGGACTGCTTTTTTCTGTTATGCCCGATATGGAGGCTTGGCTAAGTAAATGGGGTTCATACAGAACGATTTTGTCTGCTGATTTACCGTTAAATATCCAAATTATTTTCAGCAGCTCCTATCATATGGAGAAAAGAGTTTTGGTTGCTTAAAAGCTATTGTGCATTGATGGAGAGAGATAAGATAACTGCAAAAAGATATTTTTCAATTTATCAAACTGAAAATTCCAATATGGACTTTTCGTTAGTAGATAATTATATGGATAATCTTATAACTTCCAATTAACATTTCCCTTCCTGCTCATTTGTTCCCCCGGTCAATCCTGTTGGGGCTGCAGCCCCAACAGGATTGACCGGCGCAGAGCGCCGGTGTTGCGGCGCCGCCCCCACCGAGGAGGGGAGCAGCAAAAAATTTTAGAGCCTATCCCGGAATTAGAGGTGCAAGCGGTGTGCACACAATTTCGGGATAGGCTCTTAATCTCTTGCTGCTTCTTTATCCGTAGTGAGTGGAAGGCCCAGGGTCTCGGCGGCAAACAGGATCTCCGGCAGGTAAACCTCCGGCAGCAGTCCTGTATGGAGGCAGTCTGGGATCAGGTGCCGCTGGCAGGTCATGTGGCCGATGATATAGTCCATTCACTTGAAAAATCGTGTGCGATTTTTCAAGCGGGCGATGCCCGCTGTGCGTAAAGCGCACAGTGATTGACTATGAAATTCAAATCAAGGCCGCGGTCCGCGGCCTGTCACAGCGCACATGCGCTGTGACACTTGAAAAGTGGATTTGCCACTTTTCAAATTATTTAATTATATCCGCACACATCAGCGGGAGCAGCCACAGGAACCGCACCACCGCAGCCACCTGCCTCTGCCGCCATCGCACATTTCCGATACCGGATCTTTATCCGTTGGGCTGGGTGGGATCGATCTCGGTGGGGCTTGGGACGGGGTGCTCCTTGTGCTCCACCATGGCACGGATCAGCTCCACAGTGCCGCCCAGGCCCAGATAGCTGGAATCCAGGCAGAAGTCATAGCTCTCCACCGCGCCCCATTTCTGGGAGGAGTAGTACTCATAATAGGAGGCGCGGCGCTTATCGGTTTTGATGATGAGCTTGCGGGCCTCCTCAGGCGTCACCTTCTGGCGCTTGGCGACCCGCTCGATCCGCACGTTCATGGGCGCGTGGATAAACAGGCTCAGGTGGTCGGGATTGTCCGCCAGCGCGTAGTCCGCGCAGCGGCCGATCATGACACAGGGGCCCTGTTCAGCAATGTGGCGGATGGTGTCAAAGGTGGCCAGATACACCTGCTGTTCCAGAGAATCGCCGGCGCCGGTGCCCGGCAGGGCGAACATATAGGAGTCCATGGCGATGGAATACAGCAGGCTCTTGGGCCGCTCGTCAAAATTCTCAAAGATCTTCTCGCACAGGCCGCTCTTCTTGGCCGCCTCCTGCAAGAGCTCCTTATCATAAAACGGGATACCCAGTTCCTTGGCGACCCGGATGCCGACCTCCTTGCCGCCGCTCCCGAACTGCCGTCCGATGGTGATGATGGTCTTCATAGAGATTCCTCCTCTCTTTGTGTTTATATAATAACATACTTTGGCAAAAGCGTCAAATGAAAGCGGGGCTTTGTGCTGAAACGCCCTCAATCCCTTCAGCGGCAGCACCTGCCGGACAGCGGCCTGATTTCCCTCTGCATAGATCCAGTGTGTCATGGCGGTCCTCCCTTCCTTTGCCGCCCGTCTCTTTCCCGCTCCCAGCTTTTGGGACAGCAGTTTTTGCGAGAAACTGTGATTCTGGATCCAGCAATACGAACCTGTACTTCCCATTCCCAGGCGATCCTTTCGCATTCAGCCTGAGGCATCTGCTTTATGTAAACAGTTCATATGCAAATCAGGGTGCAGTCAGTCAGGACCACCCGTATAACGGGTGGCCTGCACTCGCCCTATAAGGGCGTGATATTTGCCGCGCCTCAAGGCGCGG
>NZ_CANRMB010000003.1 GCF_947631635.1 uncultured Dysosmobacter sp. | reverse complement strand
CATTTCTTCCATGCCTCTTTTGTCTGTTTCCTCATATCCCTTATTATATCATCAAATCTTTATTTTGGACACTCCCCCCCTTTCCCGCCCTTTCCCATCCCAAACGCCGGTTTTTCGAGAAAATGTTATTGCGTAATATTTTCCATAACCGGGTTGTCACCTTCAAAAACCGTTCATAATCAAAAGTTTTTCACATTCTCCACAGAGTTTTCCACACCGTTATGTCAACTTCTGAAACGCGAAAAAGTGCGGTTCTTCCGCGCTGCCCGCCGCAGCGGCAAATTTCTCTTGACGCCCTCTATTTTTGTTGCATATATCACATCTTCTTGAGCCTGCCTGTGCTATGCTTATCACATCGAAACCATCCCCGGCCATGCAAGGCCGGTCATCTGAAAAAAGGAGATATTTTTTATGAAGTTTTATATTTGCAGACATTGCGGCAACATCGTCACTCTGCTCTCCTCCGCCGGCGTCCCCGTGAAGTGCTGCGGGGAGAACATGCAGCTCCTGGAGGCAGGCGTCACCGACGCGGCTGTGGAGAAGCACGTTCCCTCTGTGACCGTGGACGGCAGCCTGGTGAAGGTCTCTGTGGGCTCCGTGTCCCACCCCATGACCGCCGAGCACTATATCCCCTGGGTGGCGCTGGAGACCGAGCGCGGCGCGTCCGTCCAGTGGCTGAAGCCCGAGGAGGCTCCCGAAGCCGTCTTTGCCCTGGCTGAGGGCCAGACTCCCAAGGCTGTCTACGCCTACTGCAACCTCCACGGCCTTTGGAAGGCGGACCTGTAATCGGTTTTTCCCAAACACCGGCGCATTTGTGCCGGTGTTTTTTTGTCCGCAACGGCTGGTTGCGGGATTTCCAGCCCCTCCTGGTTGCGCGCAACCGCTAAAACTGCTATCATGGGAGCCATGAGAGGAGGTCCCGCCTATGGAATTCAATGAGAAATTGGCGCAGATCCGCCGGGCCCGGGGCATGAGCCAGGAGGACCTGGCGGCAACGATCCAGGTCTCCCGGCAGGCTGTCAGCAAGTGGGAGACCGGCGACGCCCTGCCGGACCTGAACAAGCTCCTGCTGCTGGCGGACGCGCTGGAAATATCCCTGGATGAGCTGTGCGGGCGGCAGGCCCCCGCGCCGTCGGAGGCCCCATCCGCCCCCCAGGCCGCTCCCGCCCCGCGGCGGCATTGGTGCTTCTGGACCGTCCTCTGCGCGCTGCTGGCGGTGGGTCTGCTGGCCGGCGGGCTGTGGGCATGGAGCCGGAGAAACATCGTCCCATCGGAGTCCGCCCCTGCGGCCAGCTCCCTGCCGGACACATTCACAGTCTCCGGGGCCAGCTTTTACGGCCATGACAGCTATCTGAGTTACCAGTTTGTTCCCAGCGTGTCCGATCCGTCCTATACCTATCAGATCTCCTTTGCTGATTCCGATGGCGCTGTGAAGGCATTTCCCGTGGAATGCGAGGGCGGCGTCTGCGCGGGAGAGGCCGCAGGGCTGACGAACGGCTCCAGCTATCTTGTCACGGTGAGCATCAGCGATGGGGCGGCGAGCATCAATCTTCCCATTGCCCGGAGCCTTTCCTTTTCCGACCACGGTGCCAGCTGGACGCCGCTGGATTAGGCAGAAAGAGAGACGTGCCTTTGCACGTCTCTCTTTTCATGTCCTATGGAGTCCCTCCAATTGCTGGATGGCCCGCCTCTACCGCAGCAGCATCAGGATCACGCCGTAGACCGCCGACGCCAGGGTGCCGAACACGATCACAGGTCCGGCCACGATGAACATCTTGGCCGCCATGCCGGTGATGAAGCCCTCGCTCTTGAAGTCGATGGCCGGGGACACCACGGCGTTGGCAAAGCCGGTGATGGGCACCAGGGTGCCCGCGCCGCCGAAGCGGGCGATCTTGTTGTACAGGTTGCATCCCGTCAGCAGGGCCGACAGCAGCACCATGGAACAGGAGGTGGCTGTCCCGGCGTCCTCCTTGTTCAGCCCCATGGAGGCCCATCCGTTTTGGATGAGCTGGCCGATGACGCAGATCAGTCCGCCGATGACAAAGGCCAGGATCACATTCTTGACAATGGGGGACTTTTTGGCCTTCTGCTGTACATACTGCTGGTATTCCTTGGGCGACATATCCATACGCAGTCCTCTTTTCCCGGAGATTTCCCTATAGCAGACTTCAGAAATCATGGCAGCAAAGGAGGAGAGCAGAGGCAGCGCAGGACAAGGATGACGACGCAGACGGGCTGTCGCCCGTCAAGGAGGAAGACGCAGTCATTCGTTGTCTATGCTCTCCGATCTGTTGTCAGTATTTCTGAAGTTTGCTATAGTATCCTCCTCCGGGCCGCAGAATATGCGTCCTTGCAAACAGCGGCGAAACGCGGTACACTATGGAATACCCGAACACAAAGGAGACCGCCATGAAAACCGCTGACAAAAACCTGGGCCTGTACATCCACATCCCCTTCTGCAAGCAGAAGTGCGCCTACTGCGACTTTTACTCCCTCTCCAACAGGGAGGACCGCATGGACGATTACACCGACGCCCTCTGCGCCCACTTGGCGGAGACGGCCCCCTTTGCCGCCGGACACGCCGTGGACACCGTGTATTTTGGAGGCGGCACCCCCAGCTATCTGGGGGAGAAACGGCTGGTGCGGATCTTAAAGACCATCCTGAAAAAATACCGCGTCTCCAGAGACGCGGAGATCACCCTGGAGGCCAATCCGGACTCCGCCGGGGACTGGAAAACGCTCCGTGCCCTTCGGAAGGCCGGATTCAACCGCCTGTCCCTGGGGATGCAGTCGGCCTGCGACGCGGAGCTGGCGGAGATCGGCCGCGTCCACACCATGGCGCAGGTGCGCGCCGCTGTGGAGGCCGCCCGCAAAGCCAAGTTTGAAAACCTGTCCCTGGACCTGATCTATGGTCTGCCCCACCAGACCATGGAGCGGTGGCAGGAGAATCTGGCCGCGGCCGTCAGTCTGGCCCCGGAGCACCTCAGCTGCTATGGCCTCAAGGTGGAGGAGGGCACGCCCCTCTTTGCCCGCCGGGACACCGTCGGTCTGCCGGGAGACGACGCCCAGGCGGACATGTACCTGTACACCGTGGACTATCTCCGCCGGTTCGGATATGCCCAATATGAGATCTCCAACTTCGCCCGGGCCGACCGGGAGTCCCGCCACAATCTCAAGTATTGGATGCTGGAGGAGTACGCCGGATTCGGTCCCGGCGCCCACTCGGATTTCGGCGGCGTCCGCTATGCCTACGAAAAGGACCTGGAGGGCTATATCCGGGGCGTGCGGGAGCACACCCCCATGCTGTCGGAAAACGACCGCATCCCGCCTATGGACCGGGACACGGAGTGGGTCATGCTGGGATTGCGGACCGTCCGGGGACTGGATCCCAGGGAGTTTGAAACCCGCTTCCGCCGCCGGTTCTCCTGCTTTCTGCCCTTTCTGGGGGAATGTGAAAAGGCGGGCTACGCCCTTCTGGAAAACGGCCGCTGGCACCTGACGCCCAGGGGCTTCCTGGTGTCCAACCAGATCATCGGCGGGATGCTGGACGCCCTGGCCGCGGACAAGCTCCGCCGGGCCGAGGCCGCCGCCCGGGGCGATTTCCGGGTCACGCTGGAATAAGCTGTCTGGGGGGCTTCCGCTTTGCCGCCCGCAAGTTTCACCGATAGGAGGCCGTCATGCACGTCTATTCCACAGGCCAATGGGTCCTGCTGTTTTTCTTCTACTGCTTCTGCGGCTGGGTATGGGAGTCCTGTTATGTCTCCGCCCGCCAGCGCCATTGGGTGAACCGGGGCTTTTTGAACGGTCCCCTGCTGCCCATCTACGGCTCCGGCGCCATCATCATCCTGTTCGTCACCATTCCGGTGGAAAGCGACCTGCGGCTGGTATGGCTCTTCGGCATGCTCGCCGCCACGGTGCTGGAATACTTCACCGGCGCCGCCATGGAAAAGCTGTTCAAGGTCCGCTACTGGGATTATTCCAAGCAGAAATTCAACCTGAACGGCCACATCTGCCTCACCAGCTCCATCGCCTGGGGCTTTTTCTCCATCCTGCTGGTGCGGTTCCTCCATCCCCCCATCGGGCGGCTGCTGGCCCGGGTGCCCGCCATCTGCGTGGACCCGCTGGCCCTGGTGCTGACGGTGGCCTTCACCGTGGACGCCGTCCAGACCTTCCAGGCCGCCATGGACCTGCGGGAGGTCCTGGCCAAGCTCACGGAGGAGAACGAGGAGCTGCGCCGTCTGGCCAAGCGTGCCGAGGTGGCCGCCGCCTTTGCGGAGGACGATCTGAAGCGCTTCCGGGAGCGGACCGAGGTGGAAAAGCTGCTGCTCCAGGACCGCATCGAGGCCGAGCTGCAGGAGCAGCGGGAGGCCCGGGCCCAGCGGAAGCTCCGCCGTCAGGAGCTGCTGGAGGAGTCCCTCCGCCGCCGGACCAGCGTCAAGCTGGAGGCCCTGCGCACCATCGCCGATGCACTGGAGACCTGCCGGGACCATCTGGAAAATATCCCGGAGCTGACCGGCGAGGCGCTGGAGGAGCGCCGTGCGGATCTTGCCGAGGCCATCGAACGGGTCCGGGAGCGGGAGACCGCCATTCGCGCCCGCACCGCCAAGACCTATCAGCGCTCCCTGCGCATCCTGCGGGGCAACCCCTCCGCCATCGCCAGGGAGTCCCAGGAGGCCATGGATGCCCTGCGAAAGCTGGGAGACCGGAAATAAACGCAAAAAGAGACGCCGTAGGCGTCTCTTTTTCTATATCTATTCTTCCCGCAGGGCGGCCAGCAGCTCCCGGTTCAGCTCCGTCCCCCGCCGGTTCCCCCAATAGCCCACCTTTACCACCCGGTGATTCAGAAAGAGCCGGGCGGTCCCGTTGGAGATCAGGGAGTCACCGGCACTGTTGCCCAGGTGCAGCGTCTCATGGGTCCCGCCCCTGCCGTCGATGACGTTTCCTCCGGTCAGGCTTTCCCAGCACAGGTGGTAGGAATAGCCCTCCAGCACCTCCCGGAGCGCGGCGGAGCCCTCCAGATCATACTGTTCATCGGTATTCGTCCAGGACTTTCCGTCCTTGACGCCCACCTTTGTGACCGCTGCCGCGAACTGCCGCTCTGCGTCAAATTCCGCTGCCAGGGGCCGGGGCCACAGCATCCAGGCGCTGTACAGGACCACCGCCGCCAGAACAGCGCCCCCGAGCATCCGCTTGTTTTTCATAGGGTCTCCTCCTTATTGGATGTCCAGCGCCTCTATCAGCTCCTGCCGGAGCGCGGCGCCCTCCGTCTTTCCCAAATAATCCAGGACCAGGACGCGGCTTTTCTTGCTGTAGGGGTCGTCGGGAGCATACTTCCTGAACCAGGTCAGCTCGCCTCCGAACTGGCAGCTCTCCCCTCCGCCACTCCGGAGGCGCACAAAATCATACAGGATCCGGTAAGTATCGGACACATAGGCCTGCGCCTCCGTGCTTCCAAAGAGGGCGGTCCAGTGCGGGTGATAGGTGTGCCGATCCAGCACACCCTGGAGCGCCTCCATCTCCGGTGTTCCCGGCGCAATGGTCATATCCACATCTTCCCGGTCAAACCGCTGGATATACAGCTCCACCGGGGCGGAGGCATCCACGAGCCCCGCCAGAGACCGGGGGAGCAGGAGCCAGGCGGGCAGGAGCACCACCGCCGCTGCTGCGGCCGCAAAGACCGCCCAAAACAGATACGTCCACGCCCGCTCTTTCACTTGTGTGGATTTTAGAGGCACAGCCGCCCTCCTCTCCCTGATATATCCCTATCGTAACAGAGCGCCGCCGGAAAATCATTACAAAAGAGAAACAAACCCCTGTTTGTCCGGCACGGGGCAAAACTTGAAAAATCGCAGCCGCATCCAGATATGGATACGGCTGCGGTTTTCTTTAAAACAGCTTTTTCAGTGCGCCCACGGCGTCGGAGACCTTATCCACGGAGATCTTGGCCTGCACGCCCTTGACCAGCTTTTCCAGCACATCATCCGGAAGATCCACTCCCAGCAGCTTTTCCAGCGCCTTGACAGGCTCTTTTTTGAACTGCGCCTGGAGGGAGTCGTCCTTCATGATCTTTTCCGCCAGCTCTTCAATGGTCTTTTTGATATCCATCCCGACAGCCCTCACACTTCCTCCACCGGCGCGTCCGGTGCGTTCTTCTTGATGGACTCAATGCCGTTCAGGCAGCTTGCCTTGGCCTTGTAGCCCTCGCCCACGGCGATGATCTGACCGTTGGTGGCCTTCAGGCGGAAACGGAACTCTCCGGCCTTGTCCACATACACCTCAAATTTGGGATGCTTCGCCGCGGCGAAGCCCTCCACGGTCTGATCCTCCACAGCGGCCACAGGCGCGTTCCGCTTTACACTGGCGATACCGCCCCGGCAGGCCTTCTCAGAGGCGTAAACCTCAGAGGTGGCGATGACCTCGCCGTTGCCGGCCTTTAAATCGAACTTGATCCCTGTATTGGTCTTGCGAATGACGAATTTGCCCATTTAACATGCCTCCTGCTTTTATTTGGTGATAAGACCATGTTACATGGAAAGCCCCGTGAATGCAAGAAATTTTTTGGTATTTTTGTCCAAATATGTCGATTTGGGGACCGGATCCCGGTCAGATGCCCGTCAGGTCAAAATCCGGGGTGTATTCCTCCCTGGCGGAGGTCCGCTCCTGGGTATAGCCGTCGGTGATGCCGCAGTTTTTCATATACTCCGCAGCTGCCCGGTACTCCGCCCTGGTCACGTGGCGGGCAAGACTGCCCACGGCCCCCGGCTGAGGCGTGTACTGGCTCATGAGGGAAAACAGCACGTCGCCCGGGCGAAAGGTCTCCGCCACCCAGTCGATCACGCGGCGGGTGTTTTCCAGCTCTCCCGGCAGCAGCAGGTGGCGGATGAGGACCCCCTGCTTCAGAAGGCCGTTTTCCATACGGCAGGGGCCCGTCTGGCGGAACATCTCCAAAATAGCGGCGCTGGCCCGGTCAAAATAGTCCTCCGCCGCGGAGTACTTTTTCGCCGGTCCCGGCAGGGCGTACTTCATGTCCGGCAGGTACACCTGCACCCTGCCCTCCAGCAGCTTCAGCGTCTCGGGCTTTTCATACCCGCCGCAGTTCCACACCACCGGCACGGGCCACGGCTGGTCCCCCAGGGCCTCCAGGATTGCCGGGGTGAAGTGTGTGGGCGTTACCAGGTCGATGCAGGCCGCCCCCTGGGAGATCAATTCCTCAAAGATCTCCCGCAGGCGGGAGGCGGTGATGGGCCTGCCGAAATTCTCCTGGGAGATCACTCCGTTCTGGCAGAAGCAGCACCGCAGGCTGCACCCGGAGAAAAACACCGTTCCCGCGCCGCGGTCTCCCACAAGGCACGGCTCCTCCCACTGGTGGAGCATGGCCTTGGCCACCACCGGCGCGCTGGGCATCCGGCACACGCCGCCCGCCTTTTCCGGCGTGCGCTCCGCGCCGCAGTTCCGGGGACACAGACGGCAGATCATACCTTCGTCACATCAAAGTCCGGGCCCAGGTCCCCGGCCATCCAGTGGCGGCGGCACAGGCCGATGTATTGGTCGTTGGCGCCCAGCACCACCTGAGCGCCCTCCTTCAGCACCTTGCCGTTGCTGTCGAACCGGGCGTTGAAGGTAGCCTTTTTGCCGCACCAGCAGATGGTCTTGACCTCCTCGATCTTGTCCGCCATCACCAGCAGCTCCTCGCTGCCGGGGAACAGGTCCCCCTTGAAGTCCGCCCGCAGGCCGTAGCACATGACGGGGATGCCCAGGTCGTCCACGATGTAGACCAGATACAGCACCTCTTCCTTGGTCAGGAACTGGGCCTCGTCCACGATGATGCAGGCGTTCTGCTGCAATTCCATGATGCTGAGCTTGCGCATCTCGTCAAAGTAGATGCAGGGGTAGGTCAGGCCGATGCGGGAGACCACCATATGGTCCCCGTCCCGGGTGTCCAGCCGGGGCTTTACCAGCAGGGTCTGCTGGCCCCGCTCCTCGTAATTGAACCGCGCCATCAGGGCGTTGGCCGTCTTGCTGGAACCCATGGCTCCGTATTTGAAATATAGCTGTGCCATTGATCTTGTTCTCCCTCACTCTGTTTTTTCTTTTCCGATCTCGTCAAACGAGGTCTCATAGGGGCGTTTCATCCCGGCGGCGTCCAGCGCCATCTTCCGGCAGGCGGCGCAATACCACGCGGTCTTATAGGTGAAAAGGGTCCCCTCGTCATCCACCCGCAGCGAGGTCTTGGGGTCTGCGCCCATCAAAGCTGTCTTGAGTTTGCCGGGCCGCTCCGTCACCCACCAGATATCGCCGCCCTTAACCGCGTCCAGATATCCCCGCTCCATCGGCTTTCCGCACCAGGGGCAGGTCTCCGGCGGTCCCTCCGGCTCTTCCTCCCTCTGGACGGAGGTCTTGATCTTTTCGCCCCATTCCTTCACCGTATCCGCCAGGCTCTCACCGTCCTGTTCCGGCGTTTCCATGGTGGAAACAGGCTGCCCCGGTTCCATGTCCCAGGGGTCTTCACTCTTTTTCCAAAACGGCATGGTCATTCCTCCTCGTCATCCGGGTTTCGGATGTGGCCGTCGAACACGTTCCCGGACTGATGGGGCAGGAAGGAGATGTTCTCCGGCAGCTCTCTGCCGCGGTAATAGCACCACAGCCAGCGCAGGCACCAGACCAGCTTCCGCAGAAGCAGGAGCAGCGCCAGTATCAAACACAGCTTGATGATCTTCATTTTGTCTCCTTCAGCCGCTTCTCCGCCTCCGCGTAATACCGCGCAAAGGCCGAGGGCACCGCGTGAGCCGTCAAGCCCTCCGCGTCCACCCACTCCCACTCCGGCGGGCCGTCTCCCGCCGCCTCCAGGGTGTAGCCTGTCATGCGCCACTCCACATGGGTAAAGATGTGTTTGGCCGCCAGCTTATTTCTCCAGGCCTTCGGCTCCAGGCCCCAGGCGGACACCGCCCTTGGGGCGGCCTCCTCTGTCAAGGCTCCCTCCACATTTGGGAACTCCCACAGCCCTGCCAGCAGGCCCGTGCCGGGGCGCTTCCGCAGGGCCGCCTTTCCGTCTCGCAGGAAGAGGAACACCGTTTTCTCCTCCACCCGCCGGGCCTTCTTCGGGGCCTTCACCGGAAGCAGCTCCGCTGTGCCCCGGATGCGGCCCAGGCAGAATTCCCGGGCGGGGCACTCCCCGCATTTCGGCGGTCCGTTGGGCACGCAAACCGTGGCCCCCAGCTCCATGGTGGCCTGGTTGAAGACGCGGATGCTCCCGCTGTCCTCCGGCATGACCGCCTGCACCTGGGCCCGGATCGCCTTTTTCACCTTCGGGTCCAGGATATCGCCGCGGCAGTCCGTGATCCGGGTCACCACCCGCAGGACATTGCCGTCCACCGCCGCCTCCCTGCGGCCGAACGCCGCTGACGCGATGGCGCTGGCGGTGTAGTCCCCGATGCCCGGCAGGGCCAGCAGGCCCTCATAGGTGTCCGGGAAACCGCCCCGCTCCGCCACGATCCCCGCCGCCTTTTGGAGATTTCTGGCCCGGCTGTAATAGCCAAGGCCCTCCCACAGCTTCATCAGCTGCTCCTCCGGCGCGGCGGCCAGGGCATCCACCGAGGGGAAGGCCTCCAAAAAGCGGGCATAATAGCCCAGGACCGCCGCCACCCTGGTCTGCTGGAGCATGATCTCCGACACCCAGATGCGGTAGGGGTCCTCTGTCTTTCGCCAGGGCAGGTCCCTGGCATGCTCCCGGTACCAGGCCAAAAGCGGCTCCGGCAGGCGGGAAAGCTCATTTTCAGTTGTCACTTCCTGTCGTCTCATGATATGATTGTACCACAACCCAGGGAGGGTTCCCACCCCTCCTCACATTTTTTTGAAAAAACTCTTGACCTTCCCCCTTCTGGAAGGTATACGATATAGGCAACGCAGCCGAAAAGGAGCGCCTTTTCAACCGGCGCGTATGCGGTTCCTGTGAAGTCAGGCAGAGAGGACCGCATATGCGGCATTCCATAGAAAAGGCTCTTTTGGAGGCTTTTCCATGGAATCGCCCATGGACGCAGAAACGAGGGATGCGCGTGAAGATCAACGAGGTGGAGGCCCTGGTGGGCATCACGAAAAAGAATATTCGCTTCTACGAGGCCGAGGGCCTGCTGACGCCCCGGCGGAACAGCGAGAACGGCTACCGGGACTACGGTGAGGCCGAGGTGGAGACCCTGCGGCAGATCAAGCTGCTGCGAAAGCTGGGCGTGCCCCTGGAGGAGATCCGGACCATGCAGACCGGGGCCCACACGGTGGGCGACGGCATGCGCCGCCATCTCATCACCCTGGAGCGGGACCGGGCCAATCTGGAGCAGTCCATCCAGCTGTGTGACCGGCTGACGGGCTGCCAGGAGCGTCTGGCGGACCTGGACGCCGGAGCTGTCCTGGCGGAGATGGATGCCATGGAGCAGTCCGGCACCACCTTCCAGAACAAGCAGCGGCTGGACATCCGGGTGCGGTATGTGGCCCCGGTGGTCATCGCCCTGCTGACTGTGGCCCTGATGGCGGCTCTGGCAGCCCTGATCTTTTGGGCCTATCTCATGGACCCCGCTGACGCGCCGCCCCTGCTTTTGATGCTGGTGCTGGCGGCCATGCCCCTGCTGGTGGCGGGCGGCGTGGTGCTGGCCCTGGTCCAGCGCATCCGGGAGATTGGGAGAGGGGAGGAAGACGATGCGAAAAACTACTAAAAAGAAAATCGCCCCCATTGTGATGACGGTATTGGTGCTGCTGTATATCGTGCCGCTGATCGTGATGGTCCTGGGGCTTATGGGCCTGCTGGGCCGGGATGAGGGTGTGGCCGTCATGTTCCCCCTGCTGTGCTGGCTGATCGTGGGCGGCGCGGTGGTCATAGGAATTTTGAAGGCTCTGCGCCAGCGCCTGCGGGAGATCGACGGAGGGGAAGAGGATGAAGCCGCGAAATACTGAGCGCCGGGCGGCGGTGAAGAGCGTGGCGGTAAACGCCCTGCTCCGTCTGCTGGCGGCCGCTGCGATGCTGTGGCTGCGGACCGGGATGGACGGCGGCTCGCTGTCCACACTGCTGCTGATCCTGGCCGTGCTGGATCTGCTCACTCTTCCGGCCAGCTTTGCGGTGCTGGTTCAGCGGCTGCGGGAGATCGAGAGGGGGGAGCTGGATGAGGCGCGAAAATATTGACCAACAGCGGCGTGAGCGCCGGGGCGCAGTCATCGGCATCCTGCTCTTTGCCCTGCTGCAGACCGCCTGCGCCATCGGCTTTGGGGCCCTGTGTATAATCCCGGACCTGCCCAAGTGGCTGTTCGTGCTGTTCGCCGCCCTGGCGGTCTTTTGTGCCGCCCTGCTGCTTCCGGCCCTGTGGACCCTGAAAAGGCGCTTTTGCGAAATTGAAATAGAACAAATTTTTGAGGAGGAATCATCTATGCTGCTTCTGAATATTGACTACATCCCCGGCAAAACACTGGAACCCCTGGGCCTTGTCAAAGGCACGGTGGTCCAGTCCAAGAACTTCGGTAAAGACTTCATGGCCGGTATGAAGACCCTGGTGGGCGGCGAGATCGTGGGCTACACCGAAATGCTCACCGAGGCCCGCCAGATCGCCACCAAGCGGATGGTGGACGAGGCCGCCGCCATGGGGGCCGACGCCATCATCAACATCCGCTACGGCTCCTCCGCTGTGATGCAGGGCGCCGCCGAGGTCATCGCCTACGGCACGGCGGTCAAATACCAGTGATGCGCGTCACCTTTCTGGACCACAGTGGCTTCCTGGTGGAGCTGCCCTCGATGACGCTGTTGTTCGACTGGTGGAAAGGGGAACTCCCAGCCCTGCGGCCGGGAATTCCCCTGTTGGTCTTTGCCAGCCACCGCCATGAGGACCACTTCAAGCCGGAGATCTTCTCCCTGGACGATGGAGCGCGAGAGGTCCATTTCCTGCTGGGCAGGGATATCAAGCTGTCTCCCCGGAACCGGGAGCGGTGGGGGCTTCCCGCCGACACCGCCGCAAAATGCCTGATACTGAGCGGCGGCCAGTCCGTCGATCCGCTGCCCGGCGTCACAGTGGAGGCGCTGCCCTCCACCGACGAGGGCGCCGCCTTTTTGGTAACAGCGGACGGGCGGACGGTGTTCCACGCCGGGGACCTGAACTGGTGGCACTGGGAGGGGGAAGACAAGGCCTGGAACCGGAACATGGAGGCCAACTTCAAGCGGTACGCGGAGCCCCTGCGGGGCCGCCATATGGACCTTGCCATGCTGCCGCTGGACCCCCGGCTGGGGGAGCCCGGCTTCTGGGGTCCCTGGTATTTTCTGGAGCTGGCGGACATCGTCCGCTTTCTACCCATGCACCAGTGGGGAGATTTCGATTTCACCAGGCAGTTCCTGCTTCAATTCCCGGTGTTTGCCCCGCAAACGATCCCTGTCACAAAATGTGGACAAATCTTCGACTTTGCGGTATAGTAAAAAGGTTTTATCCGCGTACATATAGTCCATGAGTTTGAAAAATTCCATGGGATTTTTCAAGCGGGCGATGCCCGCTGCGCGGAAAGCGCACAGGGATGGACGATGAAATGCAAAACAAGGCCGCTATCCGCGGCCCATCACAGCGTATACGCGCTGTGACACTTGAAAAGTGGTTCTACCACTTTCAAGTTATTTGATTATATAAGGGGGAGATCCATCGTGCAAATCGACGGCAACGAACTGGCGATCCTGCAAAATGATCTGGACCGGGAGGGCCGCCATGAGGAGGCCCTCGCCATCAAGCGGGAATTTTTGAAGCAGGTCCGGGAATCCGGAGACCACTGTCCCTGTAAGGAGGCCTGTCCCCATCACGGCAACTGCTTTGAGTGCGTGACACTGCACCGGGGTCACCGGGATCACCTGCCCATGTGCATGTGGGATATGGTGAATGAGCGGCTCCACAAGCTGTCCCTGATGACGGAGGGCACCCTCCGCGCCTACGAGGATGAACACCGCTGAACAGTATAGTCAATTAACTTGAAAAATAGCATTGCTATTTTTCAAGCGGGCGATGCCCGCTGTGCGTGAAGCGCACGGTAATTGACTATGAAATCCAAATCAAGGCCGCTAAGCGGCCTGCCGCGGCGCATATGCGCCGCGGCACTTGAAAAGTGGTTTTAACACTTTTCAAGTTATTCGATTATAAAAGGCCGCCCGTGCTTTTCAGCACGGGCGGCCTTTCTTTCATTCAATGGATCAGGCAGCTGCCGGAGACCTCCGCTGTGTGCGTTTCCAGCTCCGCCACAAAATCCGTGGTGCCGCTGGCGGCAGTGACCGCCGCGGTGAGAGCTTTGATGTTCTCCGGCGCGGTCTCTGTGTAGATCCGGTCTGCCCGGGACGCCAGCTCCGCAAGCGTCAGCTCCGTGTCCTGACTGTCTCCCATGACGGCCGCCTCCGGCACCTCTATGGAAAGCGCTACGCTGTAAGGCTCCAAAGCGGCCCGCATCTCCTCCAGGAACGTCAGCAGGTTCTGTTTCAGATCTCCCTCGCCATAGTCGATCTTGTCCAGCTGTCCCTCCGTGGGATAGCCCACGTCCGTCAGCAAAATCTCGTCAAACCCCAGGGCCGCCGCCTCTTTTGCGATCTCACACAGGTACTGCCGGGCCGCAGGCTTGGCGGGGTCCAGCCACCGGCTGTTGTTCCCGTCATAGAAGATAAATCCTCCGGTATTTTTCAGACCCATGGCCTCCACATCGCTGTCCGCGGCCTTTGGATCGTGAAAACAGCTCAGCCGGGCCACTGTGTAAAAGGAGGACGCTTCGCCGGTCATCTCCGCCAATGCGCCGCTGGTATCCGCCGCCGTGGACACGGAGCCGGACACAGCGGTACCGGAATCGAAATAGACGTTTCCGCCGCTGTCCTTTACGGTAACCACCGCCGCGTTGTAGGGCGGCGCGGACATCAGGCTGGCATCCATCCAGGCGTCTTTCCAAAGTTCCTCCGTCAGAGGTGCCACAGGGACCATGAACGCGTAGATGTCCCCCAGCCCCTTGGGCGTCTGGATCTTCAATTCAAAATTCTCCGGCGTCTCCTCCGGGGGAGCCTCCTCCTGCCAGGGCATCTCCAGGTGCGGCCTGCCGGATTCATCATAGACGATGTACTGCTGCAGGCGCATGACGGTGATGGCGGCCAGGATCACCAGAACCAGAACCACCGCCAGAACGATCTTCCCCTTTGGCGTGCGCCCGCGGTAATTGCGGTAGCCTCTTGGACCTGCCATCTTCGTCACCTCTCTTCAGCCGGGAGACTCTCAGCCCTCCAGAGCCATCATCTTATCCACCCGGCGGGCATGGCGGCCGCCCTCAAACTCCGTGGACAGGAATACCTCCACCATCCGCTCGGCCATGTTCTTGCCGGTGAAGCCCGCGCCGATGGCCATCATATTGGCGTCGTTGTGGCGGCGGGTCATCTCGGCCTCCAGGCAGTCCGCACAGTGGGCGCAGCGGATGCCCTTGATCTTGTTGGCCGCGATGGAGATGCCGATGCCGGTGGTGCAGATCACGATGCCCCGGTCGCACTTGCCCGCCGCCACAGCCCGGGCGGCGGCGGCGCCAAAGTCGGGATAGTCGCAGCTCTCCAGAGAATCGCAGCCGAAGTCCTCATATTCATGGCCCAGCTTCTCCAGGACCTTGATAACATGCTGCTTCAGCTCATAGCCGCCGTGGTCACAGCCCAATGCGATCTTCATAAATAAGTCCCCCTGTTTTCTAAATTGATAAAATCATTGTACACGGGATCTGCGAGAAAATCAATTACAGTTCATGCCAAATGGGTTCCAGATGCGCAAATGTGCAGAATTTTGTAAAACCGCAGTCCTTCAAAAGCTGCTGGCGCTCCCGCACGGCGCAGCCCACATATTCCGGACTGTGGGCATCGGTCCCCAGGGTGATGATCTCGCCGCCCAGGTCCCGGTACATCCGCAGCCACTTTCCGTCCGGCAGGGGCGTGTTGCCCCGGTTGGTGTTCAGCTCGATGCCGCAGCCGTTTTGGATCAGCGTCTGAAGGATATTCTCCACCTGGCGCTCAAATCCGTCAAAGGTCAGCTGGAGGCCCCGGTTTTCATTGAGATACCGCAGGGGCAGCGTCAAATGGCCCAACACGGAAAATCTCCCCCACGCCGCCAGCCGCTGCACGTTTTCCAGGTAATCCGCGATGCCCTCCCGGGCCTCATCCTCATTCCGGGGCGCAAAGTAATACAGATCCGTGTCCCCAAAGCGCTTGGACAGCATATGC
The DNA here is from genome assembly GCF_947631635.1 of uncultured Dysosmobacter sp. Taxonomy (GTDB): domain Bacteria; phylum Bacillota; class Clostridia; order Oscillospirales; family Oscillospiraceae; genus Oscillibacter. Next base: position 122,339 of record NZ_CANRMB010000003.1, on the reverse strand, counting down.
ACGGAGCCGATGACAAAATCCAGCGCCGGGGCATCCGCCATCAGCCGTTCCGCGTGGGAGAAGGCCCTAGGAGCATCCCCCAGCTCAATGCCCAGCCGCAGGCGGATCTTCTCCCCCACGGCATGTTCGGCCTCCTCAAACTCCGCCGTCAGCGCTTTCCAGTCAAAGGCGTCCCGCAGCTCCGTGCCTCCCCAGACGACAGGCTCCACATGGTCCGTAAAGCAGATCTCGTCCAATCCTGCGGACACGGCGGCCTGGGCCATATCTGTCATAGAAGTCCCGGCGTCCGGCGAGATGCGGGAATGGGTGTGGTAATCCGCCAGATACATGGACATTCCTCACTTCTTAAACTTCTTGAAGAATTTTCTCCGCTCCTCATAGTTGTTGTCGCCCACGCTCTCGGCAAACTTCTTCAAGGCTTCCTTCTGCTCCTTGTTCAGATTCCGGGGGGTCTCGATATACACGGTCACGTATTGGTCTCCCCGGCCCCGGCCGTTGATGGAGGGGATGCCCTTGCCCTTCAGGCGGAAGGTGGTGCCGCTCTGGGTGCCCTCCGGCAGGGTGTACTTCACCTTGCCGTCGATGGTGGGAATCTCCAGCTCCGCGCCCAGGACCGCCTGGGCAAAGGTGATGGGAGCCTCGCACAGGACAGATGTGCCCTCCCTGCGGAACAGCTCATGGGGCCGGACGGTGATGGTGATCAGCAGGTCGCCCGCGGGACCGCCGTTCACACCGGCGTGGCCCTGGCCCCGGATGGAGATGGTCTGGCCGTTGTCGATCCCCGCGGGGATGGTGGCCTGGATGGTCTTGCGCTTCCGCACCGCGCCGGTGCCCCGGCAGTCCTTGCAGGGCTGGTGGATGATCCTTCCCTTGCCGCCGCACCGCCCGCAGGGGGAGGTGGTGGCAAACACGCCCATGGGCGTCTGCCGCCGGACCTGGACCGAGCCGGTGCCGTGGCAGTCCGGGCAGACCTCCGGCGTGGTGCCGGGGGCACATCCGTTGCCATGGCAGGTGTCGCACTGCTCCATGCGGTCCACGGTCACAGCCTTTTCGCAGCCAAAGGCCGCCTCCTCAAAGCTGATGGCCAGGGACATGCGGATGCTCTCGCCCCGCTGGGGCGCGTTGGGATTGCTCCGCCGGCCTCCGCCAAAGCCGCCGCCGAAAAAACTGCCGAAAATGTCGCCCAGATCGCCGAAGTCGAAGCTGCCGTCAAAGCCGGCGCCGCCCGCGCCGAAGTTGGGATCCACGCCTGCGTGGCCGTACTGGTCATAGCGGGCCTTCTTGTTGGGGTCGGACAGCACCTCATAGGCCTCGTTGACCTCTTTGAACTTCTCCTCGGCCTCCTTGTCGCCGGGGTTCAGGTCCGGGTGGTATTTCCGGGCCATCTTTTTATATGCTTTTTTGATCTCGTCCTCCGAGGCCCCTTTGGAGGTCCCCAGGACCTCGTAATAATCACGTTTATCTGCCATATATACACCTCAATTAGGAGTCAGAAATTCTGGAGTCCGGCTTTGCCGGACAAATTCAAATCATCCCGCCGCCAGCGGAATGCAAAATTCGATTTCTCAGTCCTAATTCTTAATTTGCGCCAAACGCTCCGAATGGGGCGGGGAAATTCTTCCCCGTCCCATCGGTCCGCGTCATGATTTACTGCTTATTCGTGTCGTCGTCATCGACTACCTTGTAGTCGGCGTCGTAGTACTGTCCGCCCTGGGCGCCGGCGTCGGGGCCGGGCTGCGCGCCGCCCTGGGCGCCCTGGGGATTGGCCTGCTGGTACAGCTTTTCGCTGACCGCGTAGAAGGACTGGGTCAGCTCCTCGGTGGCGGCCTTGATGGCGGCGGTATCCTGGCCCTTCAGGGTCTCCTTCAGCTTGTCGATACCGGCCTGGACCTTGTTCTTGTCGTCGGCGGGGATCTTATCACCCATCTCGGACAGGGTCTTTTCACTCTGATAGACCATCTGGTCGGCCTGGTTGCGGACCTCCACCTCTTCCTTCATCTTCTTGTCCTGGGCGGCATACTGCTCGGCTTCCTTGACGGCCTTCTCGATGTCGTCCTTGCTCATGTTGGAGGAGGAGGTGATGGTGATGTGCTGCTCCTTGCCGGTGCCCAGATCCTTGGCGGAGACATTCACGATGCCGTTGGCGTCGATGTCGAAGGTCACCTCGATCTGGGGCACGCCGCGGCGGGCGGGAGCGATGCCGTCCAGATGGAAACGGCCCAGGCTCTTGTTGGCCGCGGCCATCTCCCGCTCGCCCTGGAGGACATTGACCTCTACGGAGGTCTGGTTATCAGCGGCGGTGGAGAAGATCTGGCTCTTCTTCACGGGGATGGTGGTGTTGCGGTCAATGAGCTTGGTGCACACGCCGCCCATGGTCTCGATGCCCAGGGACAGGGGGGTGACGTCCAGCAGCAGCAGGCCCTTCACGTCGCCGGTGAGAACGCCCGCCTGCAGGGCGGCGCCCATGGCCACGCACTCGTCGGGGTTGATGCCCTTGAAGGGCTCGCTGCCGGTGAAGTTCTTCACAGCCTCCTGCACGGCGGGGATCCGGCTGGAGCCGCCCACAAGCAAAACCTTGGAGAGGTCGGAGGGCTTCAGGCCCGCGTCGCTCATAGCCTGGCGCACGGGGCCCATGGTGGCGTCCACCAGATGGGCGGTCAGCTCGTTGAACTTGGCCCGGGTCAGGGTCACGTCCAGGTGCTTGGGACCGGTGGCGTCGGCGGTGATATAGGGCAGGTTGATGTTGGAGGTGGTGACGCCGGACAGCTCGATCTTGGCCTTCTCCGCGGCCTCCTTCAGGCGCTGCATGGCGACCTTGTCGCTGGACAGGTCCACGCCGTCGGTGCGCTTGAACTCGTTGACCAGATACTTCATGACGCACTCGTCAAAGTCATCGCCGCCCAGGCGGTTGTTGCCGGCGGTGGCCAGGACCTCGATGACGCCGTCGTCGATCTCCAGGATGGACACATCGAAGGTGCCGCCGCCCAGGTCGTAGACCATGATCTTCTGGGACTGCTCCTTATCCACGCCGTAGGCCAGAGCCGCGGCGGTGGGCTCGTTGATGATGCGCTTCACGTCCAGGCCCGCGATCTTGCCCGCGTCCTTGGTGGCTTGGCGCTGGGAGTCGGTGAAGTAAGCGGGCACGGTGATGACTGCCTCGGTGACGGTGCTGCCCAGATAGGCCTCGGCGTCCGCCTTCAGCTTCTGCAGGATCATGGCGCTGATCTCCTGGGGGGTATAGTTCTTGCCGTCGATGGCGACCTTGTGGTCAGAGCCCATCTCACGCTTGATGGAGGAGATGGTGCGGTCGGGGTTGGTGATGGCCTGGCGCTTTGCCACCTGGCCCACCATACGCTCGCCGGTCTTGGAGAAGGCCACCACGGACGGGGTGGTGCGGTTGCCCTCCGCATTGGCGATGACGACTGCCTCGCCGCCCTCCATGACGGCGACACAGGAGTTGGTCGTACCGAGATCGATACCGATAACTTTAGACATAATTGGTTCCTCCTAAATCTATCAAAACATTTTTATATGACTGAATTGGGAAATACAGAATCACAAATCGGACGGGAGCGGGAAACATTTCATTCCGGATCAGTTCGCCACCTGCACGATGGCGTGGCGGATCACCTTTCCGTTCATTTCAAAGCCCGCCTGAAACACCTGGGCCACCTCATTCTCGCCGTAGCTCTCATCGTCGATGTGCATGACGGCGTTGTGCTTTTCCGGGTCAAAGGTCTGGCCCTTGGCCGCGATCTCCGTGACGCCCAGCTTTGCCAGAATGTCCTGATACTGGTGGAAGATCATCTCCAGGCCCTTTTTGTGGGGGGAGTCCTCATCGCCCTCCGTGGCCACGGCCCGCTCCAGGTTGTCGTACACCGCCAAAAATTCCCTGATGGTATCGGCCTTGGCATCCTGGTAGATGCTGTCCTTTTCCTTGGTGGTCCGCTTGCGGTAGTTGTCATACTCCGCTGTCAGCCGGGTGAACTGGTCCTTGACGGATTCCAGCTGCTTGGCCGCCAGCTCCATCTGCTCCACCTGTTCCCGGGTGAACGTATAGCCCTTTTCCTTTTTCTTTTTGCCCTTGCCGGGCTTTTCGGCCTTTTCCGCGGTCTCTCCGGTCTGGGCCTCCTGTTCAGGGCCTGCCTGGGTCTCCGGAGTCTCTTCCTCCATGGGCTGCTTGTTCTCTTCGCTCATTCCTTGGTATCCTCCTTCGGGGGTAATTCCTGTTTTCCGAACAGCCGGGTCAGCCCATCGGCAAAGCCGGAGAGCCGCGCGGCCACTGTGGCGTAATCCATTCTGGTGGGGCCTACCACGCCGATGAGGCCCCGCATGTCGTCGCCGATATCATAGCTGGCCACCACCACGCTGGTGTCCTTCAGGGCATCGCTGACGTTTTCTGGACCGATCAGGATCTTCATGGGGCCGTCGTCCGGCATGGGCAGGTTCTCCTTGCTGTCGGAGAGGAAGCTCATCAGCTCGTGGGCCTTGTCGGCGTCCCGGAACTCCGGCAGCTTCAAAAGCTGGTTGGCGCCTGCGGTAATGATCTCCCGCTGGCTGGCCTCCTCCAGCACATCCACCGCATAGGCGATGGTCTGGGAGAGGAGCAAAAACAGCTGGGGCGGCACCTGTTCGGCCACGTTCATCAGCCGCTGGTTCATCTCATCGGTGGGGATCCCGGTGAAATGACTGTTCAGCAGTGTCACCAGGGTGGGCATCTGCTCGATATCCACCTTTAATTGCAGGCGGAGCAGCTGGCTCTTCACCCGGTTGTCGCCCATCATCATGACCACGATGCAGCTGCGTTCATCCACCGGCAGCAGCTCGAACCGCCGGGCGGTCATCTTCTTTTTTCCGGTGGCGGTGATATAGGCGGGGTAATTGATAAAGGAGGAGACCGCCCGCCCCGCCTGGGAGATCACCCGGTCCAGCTCCTCCATCTTCAGCTGGAGGGACTGGTTGATCTTTTCCGTCTCCGCGATGGACAGCTTCTGCCGCTCCATCAACTCATTGACATACAGCCGGTAGCCCTTGGGGGAGGGGACCCGTCCGGAGGAGGTATGGGGCTGTTCCAAATAGCCCAGCTCCACCAGGTCCGCCAGCTCGTTGCGGATGGTGGCGGAGCTGACGCTTCCGCCCATCTCGGCGGCAATGGCCTTGGAGCCCACCGGCTCGGCGGTCTGGATATAGTCCTCTACCACGACCTTCAATATTTGCTTTTTCCGGTCCGTCAGCTCCACAAAAGCACCTCTGCTGTATCCGCTTGCATCTCAAACAGTTTAGCACTCTCTTTCCTGGAGTGCTAAAGCGAGTTTACCACCACGCCCCACCATTGTCAATGGATGGATATAAACAAATTGTAAATAAATAGAAGATGTTTTTTGAACATTGAAATTTCCGGCATTTTCCCCCGTCCCCAGGGGGCGCGCAGGCAAAAAAGGTCCCGCCTCGGAGCTTCGAGGCGGGACCTTTTTTGAATTGGTATACCGGCTTACTGAGCGGCGCCGGCAGCCTCCGCTGCCTTGGCTTCCGCGGCGGCCTTGGCCTTTTCAGCCTGGGCCTTCTTGATCGCCTTATACTTCTCCTTCTCCTCCGCGGTGGCGGCGGGCAGGATGGCGTCACGGGGGCAGACCTTGGTGCAGAGCTTGCAGCCCACGCACTTGTCATAGTCGATGACGGCCACGCCGTTGACCACGTGGATGGCGTCCTTCTTGCACTCCTTCTGGCACAGACCGCAGCCGATGCAGGAGCTGGAGCAGACGCTCATGGCGGCCTTGCCCTTATCCTGGTTGGCGCAGGCCACATGGACCTTCTTGGAGGCGGGGACGGAGACGATCAGGTGGCGGGGGCAGGCATTGGCGCAGGCCATGCAGGCGGTGCACTTGTCGGGGTCCACCACGGCGGAGCCGTTGGGGCCGATGGACATGGCGCCGAACTGGCAGGCGGCCACGCAGGAGCCGAAGCCCAGGCAGCCGAAGGCGCAGTCCAGAGGACCGGCGGCCACCTTGGTGGCGGCGGTGCAGTCCTTCACACCCACATAGTCAAAGCGCTTCTTGGCGTTGAGGCCGCCGTTGCAGCGGACGAACGCCACCTGGCGCTCCCCGGTGGGAGCCTCCTGGCCCATGATCTTGGCGATGGCGGCGGCATTTTCAGGGCCTGCGGGGGCGCAGGCAGTGACAGGCGCGGTGCCCGCCAGGATGGCGGCGGCGCAGCCGCCGCAGCCGGGGAAGCCGCAGCCGCCGCAGTTGGCGCCGGCCAGATGGCTCAGGATCTGTTCTTCACGGGGGTCCTTTTTCACCTCGAAGATCTTGGAGGCAACGGCCAGGACCAGGCCGAACGCGGCGCCCAAAACGCCCAGCACCACAATGGCAGCAATCATATTACCCATATTCAGCGCCTCCTTACCAAACCTTCAGGCCGGAGAAGCCCATGAAAGCCAGGGCCATCAGACCTGCGGTGACCAGTGCGATGGGGAAGCCGTCCCAGTTCTTGGGATAGTCGGCAAACACCAGACGCTCCCGGATGCTGGCGAACAGCACGATGGCCAGCAGGAAGCCCAGGCCGCCGGTGATGCCGTAGACGACAGAGGAGATGAAGTTGTAGTTGCTCTGCACGTTCAGCAGCACCACGCCCAGCACGGCGCAGTTGGTGGTGATCAGAGGCAGATACACGCCCAGCGCGGTGTACAGGGAGGGCATGGACTTCTGCAGGAACATCTCAATGAACTGCACCAGGGAGGCGATGACCAGAATGAAGGCCACGGTCTGCATATACTCCAGGCCGAAGCGGGTCAGCACGAATTCATTGACCACATAGCACACGGCGGAGGCCAGGCCCATGACGAAGGTCACGGCGATGCCCATGCCCACGGCGGTGTCGATCTTCTTGGAAACGCCCAGGAAGGGGCAGATGCCCAGGAACTGGGAGAAGATGAAGTTGTTTGCCAAAATAGCGCCCAGCGTAATCGCCAGGAGTTCAAAAATCTGATCCATTATTTGCTCTCCTCCTTGTTCTTGGATCTAGCAAGCGCCCACTGCATGGTGGCGATCAGCGTGCCCAGGACCAGGAAGCCGCCCACGGGCAGGGTCAGCATACCGACGGGATACTGCTCGGGAATGATGCGGATGCCGTTCAGGGTGCCGGCGCCCAGCAGCTCACGGATGAAGCACATGATCAGCAGGACCACGGTGTAGCCGATGCCCTGGCAGATGCCGTCCACAGCGGAGGCCAGCACGCCGTTCTTATAGGCAAAGGCCTCGGCGCGGCCCAGAATGATGCAGTTCACCACGATCAGGGGGATGAACACGCCCAGGGACGCGGCGATGGCGGGGACGAATGCCTGTAAGCACAGGTCCACGCAGGTCACGAAACCGGCGATGACCACGATGAACATGGCGATACGGATCTTATCGGGGACCAGCTTGCGGATGGCGGCGATCACGATGTTGGACAGGGTCAGGATGATCAGAACGGAAACGCCCATGCCCAGGCCGTTGGCGATGGAAGTCGTGATGGCCATGGTGGAGCACATGCCCAGCACCTGGACCAGAACGGGGTTCTGGGTCAGCAGGCCCTCTTTTAATTGTCTACCGAAATTCATAGTTCAGCTCCCCCTTTCTCAGCCGATGGCGCCGGCCACGGCCAGCGCGGCATTGACGCCGGTGGTGACGCCCTTGGTGGACACGGTGGCGCCGGAGATGGCGTCCACATTGGTGCCGACCACCAGGGTGCCGTCGGCGGCGCTCTTGCCGATGAACTGGTCCAGAACGCCGTTGACGTTGGTCATGACCTTGGAGCCGATGCCGGAGGTCTCAGAGTTCTTGACGATGGAGACGCCGGAGACAGCTCCCTCGCTGTCCACGCCCACCATCATCTCGATGTTGTCCTGGGAGCCGCTGGCCACGATCTTGACGGCATAGCCGCCAAATTCGCCGCCCACCTGGTACTCATACACGGAGTCCAGGGTGGCGCCGGCACCGGAGGCCGCGGCGGTCATGGCGTCGCTGTTCTCCATGGCCTCGGAGAACTCGGTGTTGTCGGGATCAGCCACGACGGCCTTCATGGCCGCCACGGTATTCTGCCAGTTGGTCTCCGCAATGGGACCGGCGGTGATGCTGTTGACATAGCCCAACAGGCCGGCGACGATCACGCAGGTCACAAACAGAGTCACGGTCAGCTTGATGATGTACTTGGGGTCCATATCGACCTTTTCCTTGGTTTTCACTTCGTTGCTCATTTCGCAGCCGCCTCCTTCTTATCGGATTTCACGACGCCAAAACGAGTGGGCTTGGTGTACTTGTCGATCAGGGCCACACACAGGTTCATGACCATGATGGAGTAGCAGACGCCTTCGTTATAGGAGCCGAAGTAACGGATGAACACGGTGAACAGGCCGCAGCCGATGCCGAAGATCAGCTGGCCCTTCTTGGTGACGGGAGAGGTGGCGTAGTCCGTGGCCATGAAAAAGGCGCCCAGCATCAGGCCGCCGCCGAACAGGCTGTACAGCATCCACTCCACGCTGGAGCCGGCCTTGGGGAACAGGAAGGTCAGGACAGCCACGGTGCCGATGTAGGCCACGGGGGTCTGCCAGTTGATGACCTTGCGCCAGATCAGATACACGCCGCCGACGATCAGCAGCAGGGCGGAAACCTCGCCCAGGGAGCCGCCGGTCTTGCCCAGGAACATGTCGGCCACGCTGTAGAGGCCCTTCAGGCCCTCCATGTCGCCGGTCTTCATATAGGCCAGCGGGGTGGCGGCAGTGACGACATCCGCGGCGCCGCCCAGCAGGGGCGCCTTATTGACGGCGGGATCCACCCAGGTGGTCATGATGCCGGCATAGCTGCCCAGCAGGAACGCACGGCCGGCCAGGGCGGGGTTGACAAAGTTCTTGCCGATGCCGCCGAAGAGCTGCTTGACCACCACGATGGCGAAGAAGTCGCCGATGAGGATCGTCCAGTAGGGGGTGGTAACGGGGCTGACGAACGCCAGCAGCATACCGGTGACCACGGCGCTGAGGTCGCCCACGGACTGGGGCTTCTTCATGAGCTTGCGGTACAGCCACTCAAAGAACATGCAGCCCACCACAGACACCACGGTCAGGGTCAGGGCCTTCACGCCAAAGCAGAACACGGCCCACACCAGGGCGGGCACCATGGCGATGACTACGTCCAGCATGATGGAGCGGGTGGTCTCGCTGCTGCGGATATGAGGATTGGAAGTGGCAATGAGCTTCAAATTCTTGTAATCCGTCATTTGTTCACAGCCTCCTTCTTCTCTTCCGCGGCCTTCTTGGCCTCGGCCGCGGCCTTATCGGCAGCCATCTTGTTCTTCACCAGCTGCTTACCGTATTTGAACATATGGGTCAGATGCATCCGGGCGGGGCAGGCGTAAGCGCAGGCGCCGCACTCCATGCAGTCCATAATGTGGGCGTCGTTCAGCTCATCCACCATGCCCTTGGCGGCATACTGATACATAAACAGGGGCTCCAGGTGCACGGGGCAGGCGGCGACGCACTTGCCGCAGCGGATACACTGGGGATTCTCCACGGTCTGCTCCTCGTTCTCGCAGAAGGCCAGCATCGCGCCGGTGCCCTTGCCCACGGGAACATCTGCGGTGTACTGCGCCATGCCCATCATGGGGCCGCCGGCGATGATCTTGTATGTACCGTCCTTCAGGCCGCCGCAGGCGTCGAACAGAAGGGACACCGGGGTGCCGATGGGGCACTCAATGTTCTTCGGCTCAATGACGCCGGAGCCGGAGACCGTGACGATCTTGTTCACCACGGGCATGCCCTGGGTGATGGCGCGGTAGATGGCGCAGGTGGTGTTGATATTGAACACGGCGCAGCCGATGTTGCTGGGCAGTCCTCCGGGAGGCACCTGCTTGCCGGTGATGGCCTGGCAGAGCTGTTTCTCACCGCCCTGGGGGTAACGGCAGTGCAGGGGCTCCACCACCACGGGGGCCTTCTGCTCGGCAATGACCTTGTTCATGGCGTCGATGCCGTTCTGCTTGTTGTCCTCCACGCCGATGATGACCTTGTCCACGCCGAACATCTTGGCCAGATACTTGCAGCCGCCGATGATCTCCTCGGGGCGCTCCAGCATGGTGCGATGGTCGCCGGTGATGTAGGGCTCGCACTCCGCGCCGTTGATGATGACGGTATCGACCTTGCCGATGCCGCCGGAGATCTTGACGTGGGTGGGGAAGGTCGCGCCGCCCATGCCGACGATGCCGGCGTTCTTGACGGCCTCCACCATCTCGTCCACCGTCAGGGCGTCGGGATCGGCGGGTGCCTGGACCTCTTCAGACAGCTCGTCCTGGAAATCATTCTCGATGATCACGGACATCATGTTGCCGCCCATGGAATAGGGGCGGGGCTCCACAGCCTTGACCGTGCCGGAAACACTGGCGTGGATGGGCGCGCCCAGGCCGCGGAATTCGCCGATCTTCTGGCCCACTTTTACATGGTCCCCCGCTTTTACCAGGGGAGTGCAAGGTGCGCCAAAGTGCATCGACATGGGGATGACCACCTCTGCCGGCGGTGCCAGCTGTTCGATGGCCTTTTCATTGGTCGCGGCTTTCATGTCATTTGGATGAACGCCGCCAAAGAAAGCGTGTGCCATTGTCTTCACCTCATTTTTACTCCTGATAGCGTCAGGGCGCTGGCAGAGCCTGATCCATGGGCTGGGAGCAGGCAGATACGCCCTGGTGATACTACCACATACTGCGCTTCATTCTACACCTAAATTTTAAAAATGTCCAGACTGTGAACGACAATTTTTGCGGAAAATGTTCTTTTTTTCACAATTCCCTGGTAATTTTGGATATCTTTGCCCGCTGTGAAGGAAATACCGCCGGATTCCGGCAGCCTCGCTTGTCAATTCCGCCGAAACATGATAGACTGTTTTTATCCTATCTGCCGGAGCGCCGGCTATTCTGAACATATGGAGGACCCTTCCATGATGGCTGAGTTGATCGACCGAAAACAGCTGAAAGCTGATACCAAAGACCTGCTGGCGGACGCCCAGGTATCCCCCAAGGCCATGACGGCGCTGTATCTGGTGCTTTTGATGGTCATCGATCTGGTGGACGAGTGGGCGGGCAACGGCCAGGCCTTAATGGACCGAAATCTGCTGGGCATCTTCGTCTATGTACTGGCGGCGCTGCTGAACTCCATCCTCGGTGTCGGCTTCGTGCTGTACTGCATGGCCATCCGCCGGGGCGAGCGGGCCGAATACCTGACCCTGTTCGACGGCTTCTCCTTCGTCGGCAAGATCATCGGCCTGGAGATCATAACGGCTGTCTTCGTCTCCCTGTGGTCCATGCTCTTTGTGATCCCCGGCATCATCGCATCTTACCGCTACCGCTTCGCGCTGTACAACCTGTGTGAAAACCCGGGCATCGGCGTGATGGAGGCGCTGGACATGAGCAAGCGGCAGACCGCAGGCTACAAGGGCCAGCTCTTCACCCTGGACCTGAGCTATCTGGGCTGGGGCCTTCTGGAGAGCCTCCCCGTCATCATTCTGACAGTCCTGCTGTATCAGTTCATGTTCCAAGCCCTTTTATCCGGCGGTTATCCGGACCCCGCTGTCCTGATCCAGCAGTTTGAAAGCTCCATGCCTCTTCCCCTCTGGGCCTGGGGGCTGGTGGGGGGACTGTGGTCCCTGGCGGTATCCCTGTTCTACCGGCCCAACTACCAGTGCGTGGACTTGGGCTACTTTGAGACCGCCAAGCGCACCTCCGGCGTGGGAGAGGACGCCGCGCCCCAGCAGGACCGGGACGCCTGGAACAACGGCATGGGCCCCGACGGCTTGGGCGGCCTGTAAACAGCGTACAAAGCCCCCGCGGATTTTAGAACCCGCGGGGGCTTTGTTTTTGCATTTACAGGCTGGAAAATTCACGCCGGACATAGCTGTTCCTCCGCAGGGCCAGCGCCAGCAGCGTGGAGACCGCGATGCCAAAGGCCGCCTGCGCCAAATTGCTGGGGATCCCCGCGGCGCTGCCCGCCAGACTCCCCACAATGAACAGGCCGTCATACAGCCAGTAGCCCACGACCATGATCGCCTCCGCTGCCGCGCCGCACACCACCAGCGCCCAGGGCTTTTTCCCCAGTCCGCGGTACAGCACGGCCGCTGTCAGGCCCATAAGCGCCTTGATGACCAGCGTTCCGGGCACCCAGGCCGGATAGCCCGACAGCAGGTCCGCCAGCGCGGGGCCGGTGCCTCCGGCAATGGCGCCATAGACCGGGCCCAGCAGAAACGCGCCCAGCAGCACCACCGCGTCGCCCAGGTTCATATAGCCGCCGGTGGGGGAGGGGACCATCAGCACCCTGGTCGCCACATAGCCCAGCGCCGCAAACAGCGCCGTCATGACCCACAGCCTTGTCTGATTCGCCTTCATCTTTCACTCTCCTTCCGCTCTTGAAGCTGTTGCCATCATACGGCAATTGTGATATGATTCAAATAGTCAATTTTATTCTTTTTTATAAGATCAGAAAGGAGACGGCATATGCTGACCTATCCGCTGGAAGAACGGGGAGGACTCCCCCTGTATGAATACCTGTACCGCCGCATCCGGGCGGACATCCTGAACGGCACCCTGACAGCGGGGGAGCGCCTGCCCTCCAAGCGCGCCCTGGCGGAGCATCTGCACGTCTCCGTCATCACCGTGGAGGGCGCCTACCAGCAGCTGGAGGCGGAGGGCTATGTCTACACCCAGCCCAAGCGGGGGTTTTTCGTCTCCGCCCTGGACCGGGCGCCGGAGGCCGCCGCCCCGGTGTCCATCCCGCCGGAAGCGCCGCCCGCCGCCTGGAAGCTGGACCTGCGGAGCAACCGGGTGGACGGCTCCCGCTTTCCGGTGTCCACCTGGGCGCGGCTGACCCGGCAGGTCCTGTCCGAGGGCGGCGCGGCCCTTCTCGCCCCGGTGCCCCACCAGGGGCTTTTCGCCCTGCGGCAGGCCATTGCCGACGACCTGCGGGACCTCAAGGGCATGGCGGTGTCCCCGGAGCAGATCGTGGTGGGGGCGGGCGCGGAGTACCTGTACCTGCTGCTGGCTCAGCTCCTGGGCCGGGACGCGGTGTTTGCGGTGGAGGACCCGGGCTATCCCAAGATCCGGCAGATCTATCACAAATGCGGGTCCGCCTGTGTGCCGGTGCCCCTGGACCAGTGGGGCATGGATCTGGACGCCCTGAAGGCGTCCAAAGCCAATGTGGTCCACATCTCCCCCTCCCACCACTATCCCACCGGCATCGTCACACCCATCGGCCGCCGGCAGGCCCTGCTCCGGTGGGCGGAGGAGACCGGCGGCGTTATCATCGAGGACGACTATGACAGCGAGTTCCGCTTTGCCGGACGGCCCATCCCCACCCTGCAGAGCATCGACGGCGGCGGGCGGGTCATCTACATGAACACCTTCTCCCAGACCATCTCGCCCTCCATGCGCGTGGGCTTCATGGTCCTGCCGCCCAGCCTGCTGGAGCGCTACCGCTGGGAGCTGGACTTCTACGCCTGCACCGTCCCGGCGCTGGAGCAGCATGTTCTGGCCCGGTTCCTCAGCCGGGGCCACTATGAGCAGCACCTCTCCCGGATGCGGAAGGAATACCGGGACCGCCGCGCCGCCGTGCTGGAAGCCTTTCACGCCAGCGCCTTCTCCCGGCGCATCACCATCTCCGAGCAGGGAGCCGGTCTCCATTTCCTGCTGCATCTGGATACAGAGCAGGACGACGATTCCCTCCGGCGGCGGGCGGAGGCGCTGGGCATCCGGCTGGGCTTTTTGTCCGAGTACGCCGCCATTCCCCGCCCCGGATATGCCCATACGCTGGTGGTGAATTACGCCGGCCTGGGTCCCGGCCAGCTGCCGGAGGCCATGGCCCTGCTGTCACAGGTATTTGCATAACAGAGCGCCCCGCTTCTGCGGGGCGCTCTGTCAAAAATGCTTTACAGATTTTCGTCCAAAACGGAGGTGAATGCCTCGGCGGGCATCACGCCCACCTTCCGGTCAAACTCCCGGCCATCTTTCAGAAACACCACCGTGGGGATGCTCATCACGCCGAAGCGTGCCGCCAGCTCCGGCTCCTCGTCCACATTGACCTTGCCCACCAGGGCCTTGCCCGCATACTGTTCCGCGATGGCCTCCACCACCGGGGAGAGCATCTTGCAGGGGCCGCACCAGGAGGCCCAGAAGTCCACCATCGCCAGAGGCGCCGCGTCCACAGCCGCGTCGAATTCCGCAGTTTTCAAATGATTGATCGCCATAATCGTTTCTCCTTTGTTTTATTTCAAATTTGTTTTTCTTGATAATTCCGCCGCATATCCGGCGGCGCTCTGTCCCGCCACCAGGCCCTCTCCTGCGGCCTTGGACACCTGGAGGGGACCGCCGGTGCAGTCTCCCGCCGCGAACAGGCCCGGCAGGTTGGTAGCCATCCTCCGGTCCACCGTCACATAGCCGTTTTCCACAGCCAGCCCCGGAAAGAGGTCCGTGGGCGCCATGGTGGGCCGCAGCAGGAACACCCCCGCCGCCGGGACCGTCTCCCCGTCGCAGGTGACGGCCTCCACCTGGGTCCCTCCGGTGATGGCGCAGTGCTTCGGCCTGTCGAAGTAGGTAACGGAGCAGCCGATGCTTTGCAGGAACTCAGCCTCCCGGCGGGCGGCATCGCCGTATCCCAGCACCGCCACCGGCTTGCCCCGGTACAGCATCCCGTCGCAGGTGGCGCAGTAGCTGACGCCCCGCCCCAGGAATTCCGCCTCGCCGGGGAATTTCTTCCCCCGGGCCACGCCCGCCGCCAGGACGAGTGCCTTCGCGTTCTCCATGTCGCTCCCGATGCTCACGTACCAGGTGTCTCCCATGCGGACGGCGTTCAGCACCTTTCCGGCGCAAAACTCCGCTCCGGCCTCCTCCGCGTGGCGGCGCAGGGCGGTCAGCAGCTGGGGGCCCGACATGCCGGGCAGACCCAGGTAGTTGTCCACCTTCTCCGCCCGCCACAGGGGATTTTCCTCCAGCGGATTGGAGACCACCAGCACGCTGCGGCCTCTGGCCCGGACATTCAGCGCCGCAGACAGCCCCGCCGGGCCGCCGCCGATCACCAGCACATCATAGGACATAGGTCTCAGCCTCCTCTCCCATCAGCGCCGCCACCAGGGCGGCCACCTCGCTGGACGCGGCACGGTAGTAGACCTCGTTTCCAGCCCGCTCCGCCGCTACCACGCCCGCCGCCCGCAGCTTCTGCAAATGCTGGGAAATACAGGATTGGGACATGCCCGTCTCGACCTCCATGCAGCTGACGTTGCGGCATCCAGTGTTCAGCAGGCCATGGACGATCTGCAGCCGGACCGGATTGGAGAGCGCCTTCAGCAGCGCGGCCCGCTCCTCATAGTCTATGCGGTTTTCCATTGCTTTACCGCCTTTCCTCTGCCTTTTATAATATTAGAATATCTTAATATTCTAAATTGTGAAGTCGTTTTTGCAACAGAGCAAAAATTTAGGTCCTCGGTTGCTTTTACGGCGGGAGTTTGATAAACTGGTGCCAACGCAAAAGGGGGAGCCGGCGGCTGGTCCCACCGGCTCCCTATTCAAAAAAGCG
Source organism: uncultured Dysosmobacter sp. (assembly GCF_947631635.1). Taxonomy (GTDB): domain Bacteria; phylum Bacillota; class Clostridia; order Oscillospirales; family Oscillospiraceae; genus Oscillibacter. The sequence goes on along the minus strand of NZ_CANRMB010000003.1, from coordinate 106,762 downwards.
GCGGCGCCAAACCCAGGGGCGGACGCTGCGCGGAGTTGTTGACTGGGGGCGTCCCGGCCGCTTGCACCATCCTATGCGGCGCCGTTTTTTCCCGCCACCGGGTCCATTGGGCCTGTCCCGGCTCCGCCGCCGCCAAACTGACAGAAAAGAGGGCTTTCACATGATCAAAATCGCACCTTCCATCCTCTCCGCTGATTTTGCAAATCTGGAGCGGGATATCCGCCGCATCTCCACCGCCGATTACGTCCACGTAGACGTGATGGACGGCGTGTTCGTGCCCAACATCTCCATCGGCATCCCGGTGGTGCAGTCCATCCGCAAGGTGACGGACATGTTTCTGGACGTCCACCTGATGATCGTGGAGCCGGTGCGGTACGTGGAGCAGTTCTGCGACGCCGGGGCCGACCTGGTGACGGTCCATGTGGAGGCGGACTCCGAGCATAAGATCATGGCGGCCATTGACAAGATCCACGCCAAGGGCAAGAAGGCGGGCATCGTCCTGAAGCCCAAGACGCCCGCGGAAGCAGCCCTGCCCTTCCTGGAGCATGTGGACCTGATTTTGGTAATGACCGTGGAGCCGGGCTTCGGCGGCCAGAAATTCATGGCGGACATGATGCCCAAGGTCTCCGCCCTGCGGAAGCTCATCGACGAAAAGAACCCCGCCTGCGAGCTGGAGGTGGACGGCGGCGTGGCCCCCGACACCTGCAAAACCTGCATCGAGGCGGGCGCCAACGTGCTGGTGGCCGGCAGTGCCGTGTATAAGGCACCGGATATCCCCGCCCGCATCGCTGAGCTGAGAGGCTGAACCCATGAGAAACATCAATGATCTTCCCAGGATCCCGCTGGGCCTGTTCCCCACGCCCTTCTACAAGCTGGAGGTCATCAGCGCCAGGTACGGCAAAAACATCTGGATCAAGCGGGACGACCTGTGCGGCGTGGCTCTGGGCGGCAACAAGGTCCGCAAGCTGGAATTTTTGCTGGCGGACGCCAAAAACCAGGGCTGCGACACGGTGTTCACCACCGGAGGCGCCCAGTCCAACCACGCCATGCTCACCGCCGCCTGCGCGGCGCGGGCCGGGATGAAATGCATCCTGCTGCTGAAAAAGCGGGGCGTCACCGAGCACCGGGGCAATCTGGTGCTGAACGACATCTACGGCGCGGACGTCCGGTTTGTGGACACCGACAGCTACGACGACATCTATGCCGAGATGCACCGCATCGGGGGCGAGCTGGCCGGCCGGGGGCATAAGGCCTATGAGATCCCGGTGGGCGGCTCCAATCCTCTGGGGGCCGTCGGCTATGTCAGCTGTGTCCGGGAGTTCACCATCCAGGCCCTGGCAGCGGGCATCCGCGTGGGCCACATCGTCTCCGCCACCGGCTCCGGCGGCACCAGCGCCGGGCTTCTGCTGGGGGCCAAGCTGTTCCAGCCCGGCGTCAAGGTCACGGGCATCGGCGTGGATGACGACCCCTTTGACCGGATCGTCCCCGATTTGGCCGCCGGAGCGGCGGAGATCCTGAACTGCGCCTTCACCCGGGAGGCGGATGACTTCCGGTCCGTCTGCCGCATGGGAGACGGCTATGCCATCCCCAACCCGGCGGACACCCCCTATATCCACGAACTGGCCCGGACCGAGGGCATCCTGCTGGACCCCGTCTACACCGGAAAGGCCTGGGCGGGTATGCTGGAGCTGCTGAAGGAGGGGTATTTTGACGGGGAGGACGATCTCGTCTTTGTTCACACCGGCGGCGCTCCGGCCCTGTTCGCCATCGATCTCCCATAAGGGAGCCGCCTCTTTCCCAAGTCCCCCGCCCCGGCAGGCGGCTGCCCTGCCAATCATGATCTCAATCCACCGGCCTGCCTCTGCCAGGCCGTTCAAAGGAGTCACGAACCATGGAATACTTCCCCGCTCCACTGGAAAAACTGGTGGAACAGTTTGCCCGCCTCCCCGGCATCGGCGGCAAGTCCGCCCAGCGCCTCGCCTTTCATGTCCTGGGCCTTCCGGAAGAGGAGGCGGCGGAATTCGCCAACGCCATCCTGGACGCCAAGCGCTCCGTCACCTGCTGCCCGGTGTGTCAGAATTTCACCGCCGGAGGGCTGTGCCCCATCTGCGCCTCGCCCAAGCGGGACAGTTCCACCATCTGCGTGGTGACGGACCCCCGGGATGTGGCCGCCATCGAGCGGAGCCGGGAGTATAGTGGGCACTACCATGTGCTCCACGGCGTCATCTCCCCCATGAACCATGTGGGGCCGGACGACCTGTCCATTAAGCCCCTGGTAGAGCGGGTGGCCAAGGGCGGCATTCAGGAGGTCATCATGGCCACCAACCCGGACACGGAGGGGGAGACCACCGCCATGTACATTGCCCGCCTGCTGAAGCCCTTTGACGTGCGCGTCACCCGGCTGGCCTACGGCATCCCCGTGGGCGGCCATCTGGAATTCGCGGACAACGCCACGCTGACGCGGGCCCTGGCGGGCCGTCAGGATATTTGACGCTATGATCGAACGCCGCCCGGTTCGGGCGGCGTTTTTCTTTCCTAATGGTTAAAAAATTTTGCCTGTTCGTTAACTCCGCCTCCATTGTGGAATCTCCCGGGACATGCTATCCTAAAAACAGACAGGGCGCCTTGGACTTCTTTTGAGGAGGTTCGCAATGGAACCGAATATTGGAAATGTGATCTGTGACCTGCGGAAAAAGCAGGGCATGACCCAGGAACAGCTGGCGGAGGCGGTGGGCGTTTCCACCCCTGCTGTCAGCAAGTGGGAGACCGGCTCCAGCTGTCCGGATGTGGCGCTTTTGGCTCCCATCGCCCGGGCGCTGGATACGGACGTCAACACCCTGCTGTCCTTTACGTCCACGCTCCTCCAGGAGGAACTGCTGGGCGTGGTCAAAGAGGTACAGCAGCTGGCGGAGCAGGACGGCGCCGCCGCCATGGGCCGCATCCTGGCCTTCACCCGCCGCTACCCCACTGACACCCAGCTGCGCTTTCAGCTCGCCAGTATGGCCATGGGCTTTCCCCATTTCTACTGCTGGCCGGAGAAAACCACACAGGCCGCCTGGGATTTTGCGGAGCAGGGATTCGAGTATGTCCGCCAAAACGGGGAGAAGAAGCTGTGGCCCACTGTCACCTGCATGCTGGCGGGCCTGCTGCTGAACCGGGACAAACTGGACCGGGCGGAGTCCCTGTTGGACAGTCTTCCCATTATGCCCATGGCCTCCCAGATGCTGTACGCCCTTCTCTACCAAAAGCGGGGCCAGCCGGAAAAGGCCTGGGAGCAGGCCCGGACGCAGATGCTGTCCGGCGGTCAGACGGTGCTGCAGTCTCTGGCGGTGCTGGCCGCCTCCGATGCTCCGGACGCCCCCAGGGCGCTGGAGGCCTATGGCGCGGTGGCCCAGGCCCTGGGCTATCCCCCCTGTCTCCTGAATATCCAGCTGGCGGCCCATGCCATAGAGGCCGGCGATCCGGAAGGCGCTTTGGAAAAGCTCCAAGCGGCAGTCCGGGAATTGAAGGATGAAGCCGCGCAGGCGCATCCCCTGTGGAGCACCGTCTCTCCGCCCACAGCCTCCTATTACCAGAGTTTGAGCCGGATGCTGGAAAACAGTCTGCGGGCAGACCCCCAATTCCAGGTTCTGCGGGATGACCCCCGGTTTTTGGAGGTCCTCCGGCTTCTGGCCCCGGATGACGCATGATCTAAAAAAAGCGTCCCGATGCAGTGCATCGGGACGCCTTTTTGATTCCTCTCACATGAGGTTATACAGGATCTTGGCCATCTGGCCCCGGGTGATGTTGTTGTTGGGCTTGAAGCTGCCGTCGGTATAGCCGCTGATGATGCCTTGGGCCGCCATGGTCTGGATATAGCCGGCGGCATAGGCGGGGATCTTCTTGGCGTCGCTGAAGGTCAGCTCCACGGCGGCGTAGCCCTTCTCCTGGGTCCGGCCGATCATGGTGGCGGCCTGGGCCCGTGTCAGGGGATTGTTGGGGTTGAAATACATCCTGCCGTCCTTGCCGGTGGAGCCGTTGATGATGCCCTCGGTATACAGCGCCTTGATGGCGGGCACCGCGTAATCCGCGATCTTCCCGCTGTCGGCAAAGGGCAGTTCCACATGGGCGTACTTGCTCTCATCCAGCCCCAGATAGCGGTACAGCATCACGGCGAACTGGGCCCGGGTGATGTTCTGGTCAGGGCGGAACGTGCCGTCCGCATACCCCGTGGTGATGCCGGAGGTGTACAGATGGTCCACATAGGCGGCCGCCCAGTACCCCTTTGTATCCGAGAAGACGGGCACCCAATCCGCGGCCGCGGGGATGTCGCAGGAGGCCCGGCCGATGTTGCCGGAGCCATCCTTCGCCGTGACCGTGACCCGGTGGGCGCTGCCGTCCGCGGCGGGCAGCGCGGCGGAGAGGGTTCCGGTGGAGCTGTTGTACTGGAAAGCCAGCGCCTTGCCGTCATAGGCTGCGCTGACAGCGGACTGGGGCAGTACGCCGTCTACCGCGTCGCTGACAGTGCCGGTCAGGGATGTGCCGTTCACCTGTAAGGTCACTTTGGGCACCGTGTTATCCACGGTCCCGGAAAAAGTGGCCACCATCTGGTCGATATAGACGTACCCGCTGTCCGGCGACACCAGGGTGACCACGGTCTCACCGGTCTCCTCATCAATGGTCTCTGTGGTCAAGCCCTCCACCGCAAAGCCGGTGATGGCGTTGGTACCCTCCGGCAGCGACACGCTGTACTGTTTCCAATCCGTCCCCTCCAGGGTGCAGATGAGGGTCCTGCCGGTGGTGAAACCGTCGCTGGTCAGCAGATACAGGCTGTTCTGAACACCGCTGCCCCGGACCCACAGGTTCACCCCGGTGTAGATCATGGGAACGTCGTAGCTGGCGCCGGCCTCCACAGGTCCGCCGCTCAGGCCGCTGTAATCCAGCCGCAGCGCGCCCCTGCCCATCCGGGCGAGGTCCACGCTGTTGGTCCACTGGGGCGTGATGCCCATCCCGGCGGTCACCGTGCCTGTGCCGCTCTCAAAGTCCTCCACGGTCCTCAGGGCCATCTGGGACACCGTGACCTGCACCGAGGCGGTCCGCCCGCCGGCGGTAGCGGTAATGGTGCCGGTGCCGGGGGTGGTGGCGGTGAAGTTGCCCTGCCGGTCAATGGTGCCGATGTCCCCGGTCACCTCCCAGTCAAACGCCTCGGCGTCCGCTTTCAGGGCGATGTGGTTGTACGCGGCAGAGCCGGTGAGGGCCGTGGTGGTGCCCGGTACGGCGCTCAGCGTGGTGAGGATGGCGCCGCTGCTGCTGCGGATAGCTACATCCGTGGGATCCGCGATGGCATAGACCGTAGCGGTGCCCCTCTTCCTGCCGCTCTCAGCGGTGATGGTGATCTCTCCGCCCCGGCTGGGCGTGGTCAGCACATTGCCGTCCAGGTCCCCGGCGGAGGCATCCAGGTCATAGTCCCGGTCCATGGGGATGTAGTTGGTGTCCACCGCGGAGGCGGAGATGTTCACCCTGCTGCCCGCCAGGACATAGTCGTAGTCCGCGCTGACATAGAAGTGGCTCAGCTTGCCGGAGGGCTCGTTGTCCGCCACCAGGAAGATCTGGTTGGAGACCGACCGCTCGCCGCCGTCAGAGGGGGTGTTGACCCGGGCGGCCTCCAGCTCATCCGGCGCGGTGACGGCAAGCGTGGTAGAGCCGCCGCCATCCAGGCACAGGGCCGTCGTGCAGCCCAGCTCCATCAGGCGCTGGGCCACCTGGGTCATGGTGGCTCCGATGGAATGGCCGGACTTCCGGCCGTCGATGGTGTAAAACAGCAGCGTCCCGTCGGGTCTCTGTCCCACAGCGGTGCGGGGCGCCGCGCCGGCCTGCAGGCCGGCGGCCACACTGCCGTGCTCCACCAGGGAGTACAGTGCGCCCACGGCGTATTCCACGTCGTTCCACTCGTCGCTGGCGGCGGTGACTGTCAGGGTGATCTCCGCTCCCACGGGGATATTCCGCAGAGCGTCCACATGATAGGCGTCGGATTGAAGATTCGCGGACAGGACCATCTGGTCCTCCCGGATCGCTGTGGCGCTGGCGGACTCCAGGACCCGCTCCACCGTCAGCGTCACGGTCTCACCGATGGCCAGCTCCCCGTCCTCGATGGTGCAGACCACGTCCACACCGGCCTCCGTGGTGCCGGTGGTGTGTTTGGCGTTAAAGTCATACGTATAGAGATAGATGCCGCCGGAGGACACCCGCGCTTTGTTCACCGCGGTGATCTGGCGGCTGGCCTCTCCGGCCATCCCGGAGCCGTCATCCTCCTGATAGCCCAAGTCCGCTGTGACCTTCACGCCCGGCTTGCCCAGCACGGCGGAGCCGTCCTCCCGAAAGCCGATGGCGTAATACCCCGCGTCGCTGCTGCGGAGCACGCCCTCCGTGATGACGATGCCGATGGGCAGTCCGGTGTTCACATTGTAGAAGTCGCCGTTGATGCCCGCCACCACCCGGTAGTCCTCCGCCTCCAGCCGTTTCGCCATGGCGGAGATGGTGCTGCGGTCGGTGAGCACATCGCCGTAGGTGACGATGGGCGTCACCCGGTCATTGGGCGTGTAGGTGATCAGGTTTTCCGTGCGGCGGTCCGAATAGGATGTGCTCCAGAACACGTTGGTGGAGAGCTGGGTCTCCTCATGCAGCAGCGTGTCCTTCGCCGTCAGATCGTCGCCCAGGGCCTCCGACGCCGCGGCGGGCAGACTCAGGGCCGCGGTCAGGGTCAGTGCCAAAAACAGAGATAAGGTCTTGCGAAAAAGATGCTTCATAGATTTCCTCCAAAACGTCCGGAAGGTGTGGTCTACATAATGTCTCCTTAGAATATCACAAAGGCGCGGGAAAGTAAATGTCGATTTGGAAACAAAAATCTGCCGGGACCCCCAAAAAGCACTAATATTTCTAAAAAAGACGGCGCCGCCGTCCAAAAAGTTCCATTCCAAGAGAAAAAGCTTGGAGAACCCGCAAAACTGTATTATAATCAAAATAACTTGAAAAGCAGTAAAACGACTTTTCAAATGCCGCAGCGCGTATGCGCTGTGACAGGCCGCGGTACGCGGCCTGTAGTTAGATTTCACAGTCAATAACCGTGTGCTTTGCACACGGCGGGCGCAGCCCACTTGAAAAATCGCAAGCGATTTTTCAAGTTAATTGACTATACAATGGAGACAGCTCATCAAGGAGGACCAGCCCATGACCATCACCATCGACACCACCCGCTGCATCGGCTGCGGCATGTGCGCCTATGCGGTCCCCGGCGTGTTCCGCATCGTCGGAGCATACTCCACCGTCGCCGCCCAGCCGGAAAAGTCCCAGTTCTCCCGCGTTCGGGACGCCGCCAACGGCTGCCCGGTCAACGCCATTGGCCTCCGCCGGGACTGAACCGTCCGCCGTTCCGGCGGCAGCAAAAAAGAGCGCCCCGGCAAAATGCCGGGGCGCTCTCCTGTTTTCATTGGATTGACGGTCCTGGGTCAAAAGCTCAGCACTTCTCCACCACGACAGCGGTACCCATGCCGCCGCCGATGCACAGGGTGGCCAGGCCCTTCTTGGCCTCGGGGCGCTTCAGCATCTCGTGCACCAGGGTGACGATGATACGGGCGCCGGAAGCGCCGACGGGGTGGCCCAGGGAGATGGCGCCGCCGTTGACGTTGACCTTGCTCATATCGAAGTGCAGCTCGCGGGCCACAGCGATGGACTGGGCGGCGAAGGCCTCGTTGGCCTCGACCAGGTCGATGTCCTCGATGGTGACGCCGGCCTTGGCCATAGCGGCGCGGGAGGCGACCACGGGGCCAACGCCCATGATCTTGGGATCAACACCGCCCTGGCCCCAGCCGATCAGCTTGACCATGGGCTTCAGGCCGTACTTCTCAACAGCCTCGCCGGAGGCCAGAACGATGGCGGCAGCGCCGTCGTTGATGCCGGAGGCGTTGGCGGCGGTAACGCGCTGCTGGCCCTTGTCCTCGGCGTCCTGGAAGCCGGTGGGCTCAAAGGTATGGACGACCTCGGGGTTGGGGGACTCGGGACCCACGGGGAAGGCGCCCTTCAGCTTGGAGATACCCTCGGCGGTGACGCCGGCGCGGGGGAACTCGTCGACCTTGAAGTCCACGACCTGCTTCTTGACCTTTACAGGCACGGGCACGATCTCGTCGTCGAATCTGCCGGCTTTCTGGGCGGCCTCGGTCTTCTGCTGGGAGGAGGCGGCAAACTCGTCCTGCTCCTTGCGGGTGATGCCCCAGATGTCGTTGATGTTCTCAGCGGTGGTGCCCATGTGATAGTTGTTGTAAGCGTCCCACAGGCCGTCCTTGATCATCTCGTCCACCAGCTTCTTGTCACCCATGCGGGCGCCCCAGCGGGCGTCGTTGGAGACGAAGGGAGCGGCGCTCATGTTCTCGGTGCCGCCGCAGACCACGATATCGGAATCGCCGGCCAGGATGGAGCGGGCGCCCTCGATGACGGACTTCATGCCGGAGCCGCAGACCATGCCGACGGTGTAGGCGGGAACAGCGTAGGGGATACCGGCCTTGATGGAGACCTGGCGGGCCACGTTCTGGCCCAGACCGGCGGTCAGGATGCAGCCGAACATCAGCTCGTCCACCTGCTCGGGCTTCACGCCGGCGCGGTTCAGGGCTTCCTTGACCACGATGGCGCCCAGCTCAGCGGCGGGCGTGTTCTTCAGGGAACCGCCAAAAGAGCCGATAGCGGTTCTGCAGCAATTCACAATATAGAGATCTTTCATGGTGTTCCTCCGTTTTTTTCATTAGATTTTTTTGATTGGCGGCGATCCATGCCGCCTCGGATCCATAAAAAGTGGAGAAGTCTGTTTGTCAAACTTCTAACAGGATTGCCAAATTTTTGACAAATGGGCATATCCCAACTCCTCACAATTTTGATTATAGAGGCTTTTTCCCTCCACGTCAATGTAAATCTATTGGGTTTTCGAAAATTTGTTAAATCTTTGACATAATCCCTGCTATTTTCGTCAAGGTGACGAAAATAGCAGGGACTTCTTGTCTCAAGGGTCCTTTTCCGCCGTCCGTGCGGTCTCCAGAGCCTTGTAAAATCCGGCAACATCCAGCGTTTCGTATTCCTCCCGGGTCTCCACCGCCGCGTTTTCCGCAGCGGTCTGGAGCTGCTGGTCAAAATAGTCAGCGGATACGGTATCCGGATCGGTGGGCAGCCGCAGCAAAATAGAAAATCCCTCGCCGGACTCCAGGATGCCGGAGCACTGTCCCTCGGCCAATGTCCCGGCGGCCTCCTCCAGCACCGGGTCCAGCACGCCGTCGCCGGGATGCAGCGTCCGGGGGCCTGCCGTGTCGTCTCCCGCTGCTGCCAGCTCTGCAAATTTCGCAGCCTGGTCCGGTGCGCTGTTGAGCTGGGAAAAAAGCTCCGCCGCCTTTTGGCGGGCGGCCTCCCGGTCCGTTCCGGCGCTGACCAGGATGCGGTCGACCGTCAAAACGTTCCTGGCGGCCGCAAACTCCCGCAGCGCCTCCTGGTCCGGCGCCAGACCGCTGCCTGCGGTGCTGCAGAGGGCATAGAGCTTGGCATACATGTGGCCCACCCCGGACAGCTCCTCCGCCCGGTCCCGGTCCAGCCCCAGATTTGCCAACGCGTCCAGGTATGCCTCCTCTCCGCCGCGGTCCGCCGCCGTCTCCGCCCACTCCTCATCCAGCGCGGCCCGGTCCTCGCTGGTCAGGAGGCAGTCATACCGCTCCGCCCAGTTCTCCACCGTGGCGTACAGCGCGGTATCCGCCAGCGCCTGGTCCCGGGCATAGTCCGCCAGTGTCCCGCCGCCAAGGGGCGTATCCCAATCCGGCTTCAATCCGTTTTCCTCATACCGCTCCCGGATGCGGTCGCAGGTATAGGCCAGCCAGTACAGATACCGCCAAGCCGGCACCTCCCGGCCATCCACCGTCAGCAGCACCGCATCCTCCTGCATTCCCGCCGCCTGGCCCAAACACGATGTCTGGCCCTGGCTGTCCTCCCGGCCGCCGCAAGCGGTCAGCGTCAAGCACAGCGCCAGGGCCAGAATGATCACCCGCTTTTTCATAACGCCCACTCCTCCCCCAAGGTTGTCCCTTCATGTATATGCGGGGGAGGGAATTTCTAGAAGCACGGCGTGGGAATTCCCAACGCCTCACTTCTAATTTCCCATTATGACTGGCCTCCGGCCAATTTCAAGTCCTCCACCAGCGTCAGAGCCGTCTCCAGCACGTCGGCGCCGGGCTTCAGCTTCAGGGTCAGGGCAGGGGTGTCGCCTGCCGCCAGGGTCAGGCGGTATTTGTACTTGGCCTGGCCGCACACCGCCACCAGGGCCTCCGGGCGGAACACGCCCAGGACGAATTTCAGCACGTCCTTCTTCTGGGAGATATCCGAGACTCCCGCTTTCGCCGCGGCGGCGCGGAGCAGGGCCACGTCCAGCAGGGCCAGAACAGACTTGGGGGCCTCGCCGTAGCGGTCCAGCATCTCGTCCAGCAGGTCGGAGGCGTCCTCGTTGGCGCGAATGGCGGCGATGCGGCGGTACAGGTCCATCCGCTGTTCCGGTGAGGGCACATAGTGGTCCGGGATATTGGCGTTGACGGTGAGGTCCGCGGAGCACTCCGCCTCGATCTGCTTCTCCTCGCCCCGCTCCTCCAAAACCGCCTCTTCCAGCAGCTTGAGATACAGGTCATAGCCCACGCTCATGAGATAGCCGGACTGCTCCGGCCCCAGCAGGTTGCCCGCGCCCCGGATCTCCAGGTCCCGCATGGCGATCTTGAAGCCGGAGCCGAACTCCACGTACTCCCGGATGGCGGACAGCCGCTTAGCGGCCGTCTCCTGTAATATCTTCCCCCGGCGGTAGGTGAGGTAGGCGTAGGCCCGCCGGGCGCTGCGGCCAATGCGGCCCCGGATCTGATGGAGCTGGGCCAGTCCCATCCGGTCCGCATCCTCAATGATGAGGGTGTTCACATTGGGGATGTCGATGCCGGTCTCGATGATGGTGGTGCAGACCAGGATATCCGCCTCGCCGTCCACCATGGCCTGCATCACGGAGGACAGCTCCTGCTCGCTCATCTTGCCGTGGCCCGTTACGATGCGGACGTCCGGCCCCAGCATCTTCTGGATGCGGGACGCGGTGAGGTCGATGCTCTCCACACGGTTGTGGAGGTAGTAGATCTGCCCGCCCCGGGCCAGCTCCTTCCGCATGGCGTCCTCCAGAATGGCCCAGTCGTGCTCCAGCACATAGGTCTGCACCGGCTGGCGGTCGGCGGGAGGCTCCTCAATGGTGGACATGTCCCGCAGGCCGGAGAGGGCCATATTCAGCGTCCGGGGGATGGGCGTGGCCGACAGGGTCAGCACATCCACCTGGCGGCTCATCTCCTTCAGCCGCTCCTTGTGGGTCACGCCGAAGCGCTGCTCCTCGTCGATGATGAGAAGCCCCAGGTCGTGGAACTCCACGCCCTTCTGCAGCAGCTTGTGGGTGCCGATCAGCAGGTCCAGGCCGCCGCTCCGGGCGGCTCCCAGAATGCGCTTGGACTCCTTGGCGGTGGTGAACCGGGACAGCACCTCGATCTTCACCGGGAAATCCCTGAACCGCCCGCTGGCGGTGGCGTAATGCTGCTGGGCCAGTACGGTGGTGGGCACCAGGATAGCCGCCTGCTTTCCGTCCAGGATGCACTTCATGACAGCCCGGAGGGCCACCTCCGTCTTGCCGTAGCCCACGTCGCCGCAGAGCAGGCGGTCCATGGGCCTGGGCTTTTCCATATCCGCCTTGATGTCCGCGATGGCCCGCAACTGGTCGTCGGTCTCGGCATAGGGGAAGGCCTCCTCAAACTCCTGCTGCCAGGGGGAGTCCGGCGAAAAGGCAAAGCCGGGGCGGCGCTGCCGCTCGGCGTACAGTGCCGTCAGTCCCTTGGCCAGGTCCTTGGCCGCCTTCTTCGCCCGGGTCTTCTGCTTGGCCCACTCAGTGCCGCCCAGCTTGTTCAGCTTGGTCCGCTCCTGGTCCTCTCCGCCGCCGATGTACTTGCTCACCTGGTCCAGCTGGGTGGCCGGGACATACAGGCAGTCGCCTCCGGCGTAATCGATCTTGATGTAATCCTTTTCCACGCCGTCCACCGGCATCCGCTGGATGCCCGCGAACCGGCCCACGCCGTGGTGGACATGGACCACCAGGTCGCCGGGCGTCAGGTCCGTGTAGGACTGGATCTTCTGGCGGTTGGATTCCTTTTTCAGTTTCGCCCGCTTCTGCCCGGCGGCGGTGAGCTGGCCCTCGGTCAGCACCGCCAGTTTCAGCGCGGGCCACTCGCAGCCCGCGGACAGGGCGCCGATGGTGATGCGCACCTCGCCCGCCTTGGGCATCGCGGTATTGTTCAGGTCCAGAACGGCGGGGATCCCACGCTCCTCCAGCAGGCGGTGGAGGTTTTTCGCCCGGCTCTCCCCGGCGCACAGCACCAGCACGGCGCTGCCGCTGTTCCGGTAGTGCTCCAGGTCCGTGACCGCCGTCTCCAAACTGCCGCCGTAGGAGCTGAGCTGTCTGGCATTCATGCTCAAGAGGCCCCGGGGCCGCATGGGGTGCCGGGAGGTGGGCAGGGAATCCGCCATGATGACGGGGAACTCCTCCAGCGCGGCGTACAGTTCCTCGGAGGAGAGCAGCAGCTTCGCGTACTCGCCCGCCATGATGCCCGCCTCCAGCAGCGCCTCCACATCCTGTTTGTTTTGCAGAAGCGTGCTCTTCACCCGCTCGTCCACCCGGCCGCTCTCACTGAAAAACACCACCGCGTCGGCCGGCAGGTAGTGGACGCCCGCCGTCACCTCCGGATAGACGGCGGCCAGGTAGCGGTCCATGCCGCCGGGTTCCGCGCCGTTTTTCAGCCGCTCGGCATCCTCCCGCAGGCGGGCGGCGGTCTGCTGGGTCTTTTCCTTTTTCACCAGCTTGTCGGCCAGGGCGGACAGCTTCCGGCCCAGGCCCTCCAGGCCGTCCTCCGCGCTGCGGGGCAGCACCTCGGCCGCGGGGAGCAGCAGGGCGGTATCCACATTGGCCGTCCGGCGCTGGGTGCCCGGATCAAAGGCGCCCATGGAGTCGATCTCATCGTCGAAGAACTCACACCGCACCGGCTGGTCCATCAGGGGGGAGAACACGTCCAGGATGCCGCCCCGCAGGGCGAACTGGCCCACGCCCTCCACCTGACCGCACCGGGTATATCCGGCTGCCAGCAGGCGGTCCGCCAGCCGGTTCAGGTCCAGCCGTTCCCCCACCTTCAGCCGGATGGAGAGGTCCTTTAAAAGCGCCGGCGGCAGCGTGCGGGCCATCAGCGCGTCGGCGGTGGCCACCACCGTCCGGGCCGTGCCCTGGGACAGGGCGTACAGCGCCGCCAGACGGCTCCGCTCCCACTCCCGGGAGGACACCGCCCCCGGCCGGAACTGCCACTCCCGGGAGAGCAGCCGCACCGGCTCCTGACCGGTGAGCGTTTTCAGATCACCGGCCAGCTGGCGGACCTCCCGGTCGTCGCCGCAGATGAACACCGCCGGGCGGTCCGCCGCCCAGGCCACCGCGGCGCCCACACAGGCCCGCTGTACCGGCTGAAGGCCGTTTACCGCCGCAGGGCATCCGCCCTCCTCCACCCGGTGGACCAGCTCCGCCACCTCGGGGATCGTATGCAGTTGTTGGAGAAACTGTTCCATGTCACATCTATCCTTGTAAAAATTTGGAAGCTTTAAGCAGGGAGAGGGCGCACTCCGCCCTTGGGACGGGGTGTGCCTCGGAGGTCTTTCATAGTTTATTCCCGAACCGCTCACGCCATGCTCAGCAGCCGCTGGATCTCGGTGCAGACGGCATCCATATCGCAGCCGGAGAGCTGATACCGGGCATAGCCCAGGCTCAAATCGCCGATATACAGCGGCGTATAGAGCATGCCGTCGGAGCACAGGTTGAACTGCGCGTCCAACACCCAGTGATTCCCCTCAATGTGGGTCAAGCAGAAGCGGTAAAGCACCTGGCCCTCCGACGGATCTGTCATGATCCACCGGCAGCATCCGTTCAGGCGCATAGACGCCTCTGCCAGCAGGTCCAGCAGCGGGTCGATCTCCTCCCGGTCAGGCCGCGCCTCCCGGAATTCGTGTCCCGCTCCCATATTGATGGGGTACACATCGAAATCCGTGGCCTGTTCCATGTTGAAAAAGTCCGCGAAGCTGCGGGGCCGGAATGCCCATGCCAACGTCAGGAGGACCAATGCCAAAACAAATCCGCCGAAAAGATACTGCGCCCGTTTCTTTTCCATAGCGTTTCTCCTTGGTGAATCGCGCTGTCCGTCCCGGCAGACACGTCTGATCTTTCCGTTCAGTTAAAGTCGTTCATGGCCTTTTGGCAGCCGTTTTCAATGATGCATGCCGCCGCCTGGATGGCCCGCTCAAAGGCCTCCACCAGGATCTTCCGCTCCGCCTGGGAGGGCACACCGATGACCCAGCCGATCATATCGCCCTCCTCGCCCGGAGCGCCGGTGCCGATCTTGATGCGGGGGAAATCCTGGGTCCCCAGGTGGGCGATGATATTTTTGATGCCGTTGTGCCCGCCGGCGGACCCGGTGGGCCGGACCCGCAGCTTGCCAACGGGCAGGGATACATCGTCATAGATCACCAGCACCCGGTCGGGTGGAATCTTGTAGAACTGCGCGGCCTCCCGGACCGCCTCACCGGAGAGGTTCATATAGGTCTGGGGCTTCATCACCAGACATTTACACCCGGCAAAGCTCATGATGTTATAGGCGGACTTGAACTTCACCTTGTTCAGCTTCACGCCCTTCTGCTCCGCCAGCAGGTCCACGGTGAGAAAGCCCATATTGTGGCGGGTGTGCTCATATTTTTGGCCGGGATTGCCCAGTCCCACGATCAGCCAATCCACGGCGGAGGATTTGTTTCCGAACAGCATAGGGAAGCTCCTTTGATCATATGAAAATAGTCAGGCGGACCGCCGGAGAACAGCCCGGAAAGGCGGGAAAGTTTCCTTTCCCGCCTTATCTTTCCATGTATATAAAAGAGGGCGCCTGTATCAGCGGAACAGCTTGGAAATGGAGATCTCCTGATAGATGCGCTCGATGGCCTCGCTGAACATAGGCGCCACAGGCAGATACTTGATCTTGCTGCTGAGGGCGGGGTCAATGGGGGGAATGGTGTCCAGCAGCGCCAGCTCCTGGATGGGGCTGCTGTTCAGCCGGTCAATGGCGGGGCCGGACAGCACGCCGTGAGAGGCGCAGGCATGGACGCTCTTGGCGCCGCCCACCTCGATCAGCGCCTTGGCGGCGTTGCACAGGGAGCCGGCGGTGTCCACCAGATCGTCGAACAGGATGCAGTCCTTGCCGGCCACCTCGCCGATGACGTTCATGACCTCGCACTGGTTGGCCTTCTGGCGGCGCTTGTCCACGATGGCCAGGTTCATGTGCAGCTTCTGGGCAAAGGCGCGGGCGCGGGACACGGAGCCCACGTCGGGGGAGACCACCACCATCTCCTCGCAGCGGTCGCCGAACTTCTTGGCATAGTAATCCACAAAGATGGGATTTCCGGCCAGGTTGTCCACCGGGATGTCAAAGAAGCCCTGGATCTGGGCCGCGTGGAGGTCCATGGACAGCACCCGGTCAGCGCCTGCGGCGGTGATCATGTTGGCCACCAGCTTGGCGGTGATGGGGTCCCGGGCCTTTGCCTTGCGGTCCTGCCGCGCATAGCCGAAATAGGGAACAACGGCTGTGATCCGGCCGGCAGAGGCGCGCTTCAGCGCGTCGATCATGATGAGCAGCTCCATCAGATTGTTGTTGACGGGGGTGCAGGTGGACTGGACCACGAACACGTCACTGCCGCGGACCGTTTCGTACAGGGAGGCGAAAATCTCCCCGTCGGAGAAAGTTCCGACCTCGGATTCACCCAGCTTGGTACCCATCAGCTTGCAGATCTCCTCGGCCAGCTTGGGATTGGCATTGCCGGAAAACACCTTGATATCCTTGCCATGAGAAATCATTCCAAACGCCCTCTTTCCTATGTTCTATATAAATTTAAAAATGATTCTAAATAAAGTTATTTACTTGTCCTGGCCGTGCATCTTCCTCCGGCGGGCCGCCCAGCCCTCCAGATTCTTCTGCCGGGAGCGGGCCACCGCCAGCGCGTCGGCGGGGACCTCCTCGGTGATGGTGCTGCCGGCCGCGATATAGGAGCCCTCGCCCACGGTGACCGGGGCGATCAGATTCGTGTTGCAGCCGATGAACGCCCTGTCGCCGATGGTGCAGCGGTATTTCTTAAATCCATCGTAATTGGTGGTGATGGTGCCGCAGCCGAAGTTGACGCCGGAACCCACGTCGGCGTCGCCCACATAGGTCAGGTGGGACATCTTGGTCCCCTCGCCCAGCACGCAGTTCTTCAGCTGGACGAACGCGCCGATGTGGCACTTGGCGCCCACCATGCAGTTGGGCCGGATGTGGGCGTAGGGTCCCACGTCACAGCCGTCGCCCAGGACGCTGTCGTTGACCTGGGAGGCGTTGATGACCACGCCGTCGCCCACTGTGCAGCCGCTCACCACGGCCTGGGGGCCGATGGTGCAGTATTCGCCGATCTTCGTCCCGCCCTGGAGGATGGTCCCGGGGAGGATGGTGGTCCCCCGGCCGATCTCCACCCGGGGATCGATATAGACGGCGGCGGGGTCCAGGATGCGGACGCCGTTTTGTATATGCTTTTTCACGATGCGGTCCCGGAGCATCAGCTCCAGCTCCGCGATGGTCTCCGGCCCGAAGATGGGCAGCCAGCCGGATACCAGCTCCGCCGCGGTGACGGCGTTGGTCATCCGCTCCTTCCAGCTCTCCTGCAGCTCATAGCCGGGCGCGGCATAGGCAAAGCCGGGGCCTGCCTCCGCCATAGGCAGCGCCGCGCGGGGCAGCACCAGCACGGGGTCCGGGCTGTTCAAAAAGGCCATCAGGTCGCTCTGCTGTTCGGACACGGTCACATCCGCGTCCGCCGGGAAGCACTTCCGCGCCTCCTCCGCGAAGCGGGGACCGCAGACAACAAAAAACCGCTGCACACCATCGGCCAACAGCTGATTGCTCACCCAGTTCAGGATCGGGCAAAATAGCACGGCTTCCAGCATCAGCGGTTTAGAATGCACCGGGACGGAGGAGTCCTCTTCCAAAAAGAAAACAGCGCTCTGCGGGCGAACCATGATACTCTCCTCCTTTATGATCAAGATACGGTCATGGATGTTCGCAGATTCATTATACCAAACTTTTGCGGGAAATCCAGTGTTTCCAATGAATTTGTTCAAAAAAAATCCTCCAAATCTTTTCCTTTTTCCCGCATTTTTTTGTCGGAGCCAACGGAAACGCCTTTCCGGGGCGCAAAACTTCCGCACTTTTTCGGCATTTTGCAGAATTTCTTCCGCATTCCTCGTAATTTTCTATAAAAATCCGAGTTTCTTCACACAATATGGTTGAATTTGCCAGGGCAAAGGATTACAATGGTGTACACTTATCCAAAATGAAGAGGATTCATGGTTTTATGCTCAATGTCGTATTGGTAGAACCGGAGATCCCGCAGAACTGCGGCAACATCGCCCGCACCTGCGCCGCCACCGGCAGCCGCCTCCATCTGGTCCGTCCCCTGGGGTTCGACATCTCGGACCGGGCGGTAAAGCGGGCCGGTCTGGACTACTGGCATCTGGTGAAGGTCTCCGACTACGAGAATCTGGAGGAGCTGTTCCGCCGCCATCCCGAGGCCGCGGCTGAGGCCTGGCTCACCACCACCAAGGCGCCCCGCTCCTATCAGGAGGCCCGTTTCACGCCGGACAGCTGGCTCTTCTTCGGCAAGGAGACCGCCGGACTGCCCATGGATTTCCGGGAAAAGTTCCGGGACCGCTGCATCCGCCTGCCCATGGTGTCTGAAGCGCGGAGCCTGAACCTCAGCAACACCGTGGCCGTCTGCGTCTACGAGGCCCTGCGCCAAACAGGTTTTCCCGGTCTCCAGGGGACCGGCGAGATGGCGCGGGGGTGAGCCGCGCCCAATAGCGCGTCCAAGCATTTTGCCTGCCTAGGCAAAATCTTGCCGCAGGCGGGCTCTGCCTGCCGAGGATCTGAAATTGCCCTGGGGGTCCCACGAAATGCCTGCATTTCGTGGGGGCGGCCCTGCGCCAAACGGGTTTTCCCGGTCTCCAGGGGACCGGCGAGATGGCAAGTGCCTGATTTGGTATATACTATTGTTGACCCCGGCGCTGACGCGCCGCAAACTCATCTCTATGGAGGAACCACATGAACTACAACAAAAAAACCGTCCGGGACGTGGACGTCGCGGGCAAAAAAGTCCTTCTCCGCTGTGACTTCAACGTGCCCCAGGACAAGGAGACCGGCGAGATCACCAGCGACAAGCGCATCGTGGCGGCTCTGCCCACCATCCAGTACCTGCTGGACAACAGCGCCGCCGTCATCGCCTGCTCCCACCTGGGCAAGCCCAAGAACGGCCCCGATCCCAAGCTGAGCCTGGCCCCTGTCGCCAAGCGCCTCAGCGAACTGCTGGGCAGGGAGGTCATCTTTGCCGCCGACGTGGTGGGCGAGGACGCCAAGGCCAAGGCCGCCGCGCTCCGGCCCGGTCAGATCATGCTGCTGGAAAACACCCGCTTTGAAAAGGGCGAGACCAAGAACGACCCGGAGCTGGCCAAGGCCATGGCCGGCATGGCGGACCTGTATGTGTCCGACGCCTTCGGCGCCGTGCACCGCGCCCACGCCTCCACCGCAGGCGTAGCGGACTACCTGCCCGCCGTCTCCGGCTTCCTGATCCAGAAGGAGCTGAACTTCCTGGGCGGCGCCATCGCCAACCCCAAGCGTCCCCTGGTGGCGATCCTGGGCGGCTCCAAGGTCTCCTCCAAGATCGGCGTCATCAACAACCTGCTGGAGATCGCCGACACCATCATCATCGGCGGCGGCATGGCCTATACCTTCGCGGCCGCCCAGGGCGGCAAGGTGGGCGACAGCCTGCTGGAAGCCGACTGGATGGCGTATTCCAAAGAGATGGTCGAAAAGGCCGCTGCCAAGGGCGTAAAGCTGCTGCTGCCCGTGGACACCGTCTGCGCCGACGCCTTTGCCCCCGACGCGAAGAGTCAGGTGGTCCGGTCCGGTGAGATCCCCGACGGCTGGCAGGGCCTGGACATCGGCCCTGAGACTGTGAAGCTGTACTGCGCCGCCGTGGCCGACGCCGGCACCGTGATCTGGAACGGCCCCATGGGCGTGTTTGAGTTCCCCGCTTTCGCCAAGGGCACTGAGGCCGTGGCCGAGGCGCTGAGCAAAACCAACGCCATCACCGTCATCGGCGGCGGCGACAGCGCGGCCGCTGTGGAACAGCTGGGCTACGCCGACAAGATGACCCATATCTCCACCGGAGGCGGCGCCTCCCTGGAATTCCTGGAGGGCAAAGAACTGCCCGGCGTTGCCTGCCTGCTGGACGCCTAAATACCGCTCTCGTATCTTTATTCCCTCTTTTTGACGCAAAATGCTTGACAAATCCACCTGTTTTCGTTATAAAGTATTAGGTTTATACGCAGTGGAGGCCTATGTCCGCGGTATATGCTCCCTGGACGGATATCCTCCGCTGTGTCATCCGACGGAAAATGCGACCGGCCGTGCCAGCGCACGAACCCGGATATAGACATAAAGGAGATTAGAAGAACATGAATCGCAGATATCGCAAGACCGTGATCGCCGGTAACTGGAAAATGAACATGACCGCCACCGAGACCAAGAAATTCGCCGAGGACCTCAAGAAGATCATGCCCCGCGCCAAGTGGTGCGAGACGCTGATCTGCGTCCCCGCCTGCAACATCTCCACCGCTGCCAAGGCCTTTAAGGACCTGCGCATCTCCGTGGGTGCCGAGAATGTGTATTTCGAGGAGAAGGGCGCCTACACCGGCGAGGTCTCCGCCGATATGCTGAAGGACCTGGGCGTGAAGTATGTCATCGTCGGTCACAGCGAGCGCCGCCAGTACTTCTGCGAGACTGACCAGACCGTGAACAAGAAGGTCCACGCCGTTCTGAACGCCGGTATGAACCCCATCATCTGCGTGGGCGAGAGCCTGGAGCAGCGGGAGACCGGCATCACCAACGAGTGGATTGCCCTGCAGGTGAAGAGCGCCCTGTACGGCGTGCCCGCCGACAAGCTGCGCCGCTGCATCATCGCCTATGAGCCCATCTGGGCCATCGGCACCGGCAAGACCGCCACCGCCGAGCAGGCGGGCGAGGTCTGCTCCAACATCCGCGCCACCATCCGCGGCCTGTACGGTGCCCGGGTGGCCCGCTCCGTCACCATCCAGTACGGCGGCTCCATGAATCCCAAGAATGCCGCAGAGCTGCTGGCCCAGCCCGACATCGACGGCGGCCTGATCGGCGGCGCCGCCCTGAAACCCGAGCAGTTTGTGGATATCATCAACGCCGCGAATCAGGAATAAAGCGGGGGACTTTGTCCCCCCTTTTGCTTCCCCCGTCAACGTTACCGGCGGGGTATCCAAGGCGTCTGGGGATCGGTATTTTCGTCCTGTTTTGGTGAAAATGAGCGAATGTTCCTTCTTCGCCGCTGGCGAAGAAGCTGGAAAACACAGGTCTCCCCTTAGCCCCTTTCCGCAGAGCGGCCCGGGCCGCCTGCGGGGCGCTGCGCTTTCTTTTATGATAAGCGAAACGAGGTTTTTATGAATAAAACACCGACTACTCTGATCATTATGGACGGCTTCGGCATGACCGGCAGCACCGCCGGAAACGCCGTCTATGCCGCCAAAACGCCCCGTCTGGACCAGTTCTTCCAGGAATTCGCCCACACGGAGCTGTCCGCCTCCGGCCTGGATGTGGGCCTGCCCGCCGGGCAGATGGGCAACAGTGAGGTGGGGCACACCAACATCGGCGCGGGCCGCGTGGTGTTCCAGGACCTGCCCCGCATCACCAAATCCATTGCCGACGGCGATTTCTTCCGAAATCCCGCCTACAATCACGCCATGGATTCCTGCAAGGAAAAGGGCACGGCCCTGCACCTGATGGGCCTGCTGTCCGACGGCGGCGTGCACTCCCATCTGGAGCACCTCTTTGCCCTGCTGAAGCTGGCAAAGGAAAAGGGCCTGGAAAAGGTCTATATCCACGCCTTCCTGGACGGCCGGGACGTATCCCCCACCTCCGGCGCAGGCTTTGTGGCCCAGACGGTGGAGAAGTGCCGGGAGCTCGGCGTGGGCAAGATCGCCACGGTGATGGGCCGGTACTATGCCATGGACCGCGATAAGCGCTGGGACCGGGTGGAGCAGGCCTATGACGCCATGGTCTACGGCGACAGCGCCGCGTTCAATCCCGTGCCCGTGGCCGCCGTGAAGGATTCCTACGCCGCCGGCGTCACCGACGAGTTTGTGGAGCCCGTGGTCTGCGACCAGGACGGCACCATCTCCGACAACGACAGCGTGATCTTTTTCAACTTCCGCCCGGACCGCGCCCGGGAGATCACCCGGACGCTGGTGGACCCGGATTTTGACGGCTTTACCCGGCAGTTCTTCCCCGTCACCTTTGTGTGCAACACGGAGTATGACGCCACCATGCCCAACGTGGAGGTGGCCTATCCCCGGAACAGCGTCCGCAACGGCTTGGGCGAATACCTCAGCCAGATGGGGATGACCCAGCTGCGCATCGCCGAGACGGAGAAGTACGCCCATGTGACGTTCTTCTTCAACGGCGGCTCCGAGACCGTGTTTCCCGGTGAGGACCGGGTGTTGGTGGCCTCTCCCAAGGTGGCGACCTATGACCTCCAGCCGGAGATGAGCGCCTATGAGGTCTGCGAGCGGTGCGTGGAGCGCGTCGAGTCCGGCGCCTATGACGTGATCATCCTGAACTTCGCCAACTGCGACATGGTGGGCCACACCGGCGTGTTCGACGCCGCCGTGAAGGCCGTGGAGACCGTGGACGAGTGCGTGGGCAGGGTGGTGGACGCCACGCTGAAGATGGGCGGCATCGCCATGATCACCGCCGACCACGGCAACGCCGAGCAGATGGCGGAGGCCGACGGCAGTCCCATGACCGCCCACACCACCAATCTGGTGCCCTTCATCCTCTGCGGCGCCGGCACGGAGCTGCGGAGCGGCGGCCGTCTGGCGGACATCGCCCCCACCATGCTGGATGTGATGGGCCTGGCCTGTCCCCAGGAGATGGACGGCAAAACGCTGATCGTCAAATAAGGAACAACACAAAGGACGGCCTGAGGCCGTCCTTTTTTTATGCTCTTTTCCCTCTGGGACCTCCGAATGCGGAGACCTCTGAAATGCCAAAACAGGCAGTCATTCTCAGCGAATCACTGCCTGTTATAATCAAATAACTTGTGTTTTAAAAGTGAATCGGTCCCGTTTCACGTGATCTGACCATAAGTTGGAATTCATAAACGCTCGAAAGATCTCCCCATTCCCACCCTCACGGCCGCAGTCAATGCCCGGTGATAACGATACTTCATTACAATACCTGTGTACGCGGTCGGAGCATAACGATTCTTGAGGGATCGAACCTCACACCTGCTCTCCGGCGTGACCCAAGATGCGACTTGCGCTGTCGCCGCGCGGCATTCACCCTGCTTCCGCTACCAGCGAATGATCATTCCATCAAGTCCGTGCTCCAGTTACTGGCCTGCAATTGATTGTCCAGCAGGCGCAGTTCCCTGGACATCGCGTCGATCTCCGCCTGCCAGTCCCGCACGACGATCGCCGGTTTTATTTTAATCTCCGTGTTTCTTGCCCGGCAGGCCGTCTGGCTGCCTGTATAGGCGATGTCTTTATAAACATGGATCTTCAGCGACAGCGCATCCTTTTTTGCGATGAGTTCCGTCAATGTCTGTCCGTCGATCCTGGCCGTGCAGTTCGTCAGGTTGATACGGGAGATCAGATAGGCCAGCCGCTGGATGGAAGCATCCAGTTCCCGCTTTAACGTTTCGGGTTCCTCTGCGGTTTTTTCTCCCTCCTGTACCAGCGCGTTATTATTCAGTCGGGTTTTCAGCTGCTCGATATTCCGGTTGATATCCGCCCGCTCCTGGAGCGCCTCGGCAAGTTTCATCGTGTGATCCTCCGATCTTTTTATGGATTTTGATCTGTCGCTCTGATTATACCATGGATCTCTATCCAGTCAAGATACGCCGGGGGAACCGCCAGAGCTGTAAATGAACCGCGTTTATCTGAGAAGAGACTTTTGTATAAACCTCGAAAATCCTGTCCATACTTCCCTCAGACCCAAAATTTGAGGGAGGGACCTATACATGGAAAACAAGTGGAGATCCATTCTTGGCGGCGCCGGTTTTTATGTCACCATGGCGGTATGCCTGCTGGTGGTGGGCGTCAGCGGCTATTTTCTGCTGTTTGACCGAAAGGAACCGGCGCAGGAGCTGCCGCCCCAGCAGGCGGAGGCCGCCGCGCCTGCGCCGGAGCTGAACGAGCCGGAGGAGCCGCCGGTGGTGGAGACCGCCGCCCCGGACCCCGTGGAGGTTATCGTGCCCCCCATGCCGGAGGAGGAGATCGACGACACCCCCGTTGTCGCGGAAATACCCCGGCAGGTGGTGGCGCCGCTGGACGGAGAGGTGCTGGCGGCGTTCTCCGTGGACGAGCTGGTGTATAACGAGACCCTGGCGGACTGGCGCACCCATGACGGTGTGGACATCTCCGCCGATCCCGGCACACCTGTCCTGGCGGCCTGTGCCGGGACAGTGGACAGTGTGACGGACGATCCCC
Organism: uncultured Dysosmobacter sp.; assembly: GCF_947631635.1. Lineage (GTDB taxonomy): Bacteria > Bacillota > Clostridia > Oscillospirales > Oscillospiraceae > Oscillibacter. Next base: position 83,028 of record NZ_CANRMB010000003.1, on the reverse strand, counting down.
TGATGGGCACCACCGTGACCATCAGCCATCCCGGCGGATACCAGACCACCTATGCCAACTTACAGTCCGCTCCTCCCGTAGAAGCGGGGGACGCTGTGTCCGCCGGACAGACTGTGGGTGCCGTGGGCGACACAGCCGCTGCGGAATCCGCCCAGGGCGCGCACCTGCATTTTTCCGTCACCAAGGACGGCGATACCGTGGACCCGGATGAATTCCTGCGCAGATGAGCGTGCGCGGCATCTTACGGGGCGGCACGCACAGCGGCAGTTAATTGACGATATCATACAAGCCAGCGGTGCGGCGGGCTGAAACCCACCCCACGCGTACAAAAAATCCCCCGTTCACTCCCAAGGGAGTGAACGGGGGATTTTTCAGCAGCTTTTCCGGGCATATCAGGGCTGTTCCCGGGCGGCCGCCTGTATGTGGCGCTCCGCGGCCCGCATGGTGCGCCGCAGGAAGATGGTGCTGAGCGTCAGGGAGGCCAGTTCGGCGATCAGGAAAGACAGCCACACCAGCTCCAGCCGCCCGGTCTGGGCCAGCAGCCACGCAGCGGGGAGCAGCACCACCAGCTGGCGGCAGACGGAGACGATCAGGCTGTAAAACGGGTTGCCGATGGCCTGGCACACAGAGCCGGCAATGATGCAGAAGCCCGCCAGGGGGAAGGGGAGGCAGATGATCCGCAGGGCCGTGGGGCCGATGGCCAGCATCTCCTCCGACGGGGTGAAGAAGGACAGCAACACCTCCGGCGCCAGCTGAAACACGGAGAAGCCCAGCGTCATAATGCAGACGGCGGTGCAGGCGGTCAGCTTCACCGTCTTTTTCACCCGGTCCAGCCGGGCGGCGCCGTAGTTGTAGGACACGATGGGCACCATGCCGTTGTTCAGGCCGAACACCGGCATGAAGATGAAGCTCTGGAGCTTAAAGTACGCGCCGAACACGGCGGTGGCCGCCTCGGTAAAGGAAATCAAAATCTTGTTCATGCCAAAGGTCATGATGGAGCCGATGGACTGCATGATGATGGAGGGCAGGCCCACCCGGTAGATCTCCCGCGCCACCGTCCCGTTCCAGCGGATCTCCCGCAGGCGGATGTGGATATCGGGGTTGCACTTGATGTTCAGGATCACCGCGAAGATGGCGGCGACGATCTGGCCCATCACCGTGGCCCAGGCGGCGCCGGCCACCTCCAGCCGGGGCGCGCCGAAGAGTCCAAAGATCAGGATGGGGTCCATCACGATGTTGATCAGCGCGCCGGTGAGCTGGGTGCACATGGCCAGGGTGGTCCGGCCGGTGGACTGGAGCAGCCGCTCAAAGCAGAACTGGCTGAAAATGCCGATGGACAGGCCCAGGCAGATTCTGGTGTAGCTGGTGCCGTAGGCCACGATCGCCGGATTTTTTGTCTGGGCCAGGAAGAAGGGCCGCGCCATCGCCAGCCCCAGCACGGCGAACACCGCGAAGCTGCACAGAGCCAGGAAGATGCCGGTATTGGCGGCCTTGTCCGCCATGTCCTGCCGCTTTTCGCCCAGAGAGCGGGACAGCAGCGCGTTGATGCCCACCGCGGTGCCGCCGCCCACGGCGATCATCAGGTTCTGCATGGGGAACGCCAGGGACACGGCGTTCAGCGCGTCCTGGCTGATCTTGGCGACGAACACGCTGTCCACCACATTATACAGGGCCTGGACCAGCATGGAGATCATCATGGGGATCGCCATGCCCGCCAGCAGCTTTCCAATGGGCAGGACGCCCATCTTGTTTTCTTGGGGAGCCGCGCCTGCGGCAGGGGTTCTATCTTTCATGTATCCTGTTCCTTTCTATCTCCCAGAAAAAGGACGCGGCTCCCGCGGCCGCGCCTCTTCCGCAGGGGCACCGCCCCTGCGCCCCGCCGGCTTTTTTCAAAAACCCGGCGCAAAAACGTCACTTCTTCAGCTCGCCGGTGGCCAGCTGGGTCAGATAGGCGTTGAGGAAGCCGTCCAGATCGCCGTCCATCACGCCGTCGATGTTGCTGGTCTCATAGCTGGTGCGGGTGTCCTTCACCATCTGATAGGGCATGAACACATAGGAGCGGATCTGGCTGCCCCACTCGATCTTCATCTGCACGCCCTTGATGTCGGAGATCTTCTCCGCGTGCTGCTGGGCTTTCAGCTCCAGCAGCTTGGCCCGCAGCATCTTCATGCAGTTGTCCTTGTTCTGGAACTGGCTGCGCTCCTGCTGGCTGGCCACCACGATGCCGGTGGGCTTGTGGATCAGGCGGACGGCGGAGGAGGTCTTGTTGACGTGCTGGCCGCCGGCGCCGCTGGCCCGGTAGACCTGCATCTCGATATCCTCGTCCCGGATCTCCACGGAGTTGTCGTCCTCCAGCTCCGGCATGACCTCGATGGCGGCAAAGGAGGTCTGCCGCCGGGCGTTGGCGTCAAAGGGGGAGACCCGGACCAGGCGGTGGACGCCGTTCTCGCTCTTCAAAAGGCCGTAGGCGTTCTCGCCCTCGATGGAGATGGCGGCGGACTTGATGCCCGCCTCGTCGCCCTCCTCATAGTCCAGGATCTTGTACACAAAGCCGTGGCGCTCCGCCCAGCGGGTGTACATGCGGTAGAGCATCTGGGCCCAGTCCTGGGCCTCGGTGCCGCCGGCGCCGGCGTGGAACTGCAAGATGGCGTTGGAGTTGTCGTACTCGCCGGAGAGCAGGGTGGTCATCCGGGTCTCCTCCACCTTCTCCTCCAGTCCGGCGTATTCCGTTTTCAGCTCTGCCAGCAGGTCCGCGTCGTCAGCCTCCTGGCCCATCTCGCACAGGGCGGTCAGGTCCTCCCAGGAGGAGAGCAGCTTCTCCTGCCGGGCGATCTTGTTCTGCAGCTGCTTGAGGCGCTGCTGCACCTTCTGGGAGCGCTCCAAATCGTTCCAGAACCCGTCCTGGGCGGTCTCATCCTCCAGGCGGGCGGCCTCCTGCTTCGCGCTCTCGATATCCAGGGCCGCGGACAGCTTGTCCAGCTCCGGGCGCAGGTCCCGCAGCTTCTGTTTATAAACGTCGTATTCGATCAAAGCCATGGTGTCTCTCCGTTCTCTCGAATTTCATTAGCCATAGTATTATATAGGAGTATAAATTATTTGTAAAGAAAAACCTGGTTTTTCCACGAAAGAACCGTATGTTCACAGTTTGTTCATGACTGCCCGGCCCTTTTGAGATATGTTATAGATACCTGTATTATGTAACCGGGTTTGACATTTCTGCATGGAGGAGTATTTATGAAACGATTTTTAAACAGGCAGTTACCCGCGTTCCTCTTGACCTTGCTGATGATCGTCAGCCTGGTTCCCGCCGCCAGCGCGGCCAGAGCGGACATCTCAGTGGATGTGGACGCCGATGACTATGTCAGCATAGATTTTTTTGACTACTTTGATGATGAGGTCGATGACCAAGACGAATCCCTCTATTCTGTGGAATTCACTAGCTGCGACGACTTTGACGATTACGGTTATTTCTATGCCTATGATGAGGATGGAGACCGCACCGAGGTAGATTATGATGCCCTCCTTGATGGCACCTTCTACGCAGATGAAGATGATGCCACCGACTCTGACGAGTATGAGCTGTCCGGCCTGCGGTTTTATGCGGAGGATGATGCCGACAGCGAGACGCTTTCCTTTGACTTCCGGTGCCGCGGCGATGATAGCAGCAAGGTAACAGGCACGCTGGAGATTAATATCGACGGCGGCTCCGGCAGCAGCAGCAAAGGCGGCACTATCACCTACAAGCTGAAAGCCAAGGGCGAGGCGGTGCTGGACGAAGATGATTTCGAGGATATCTTTACGGACGAATATTCCAGCACCTCCCCGCGGTATGTGGTGTTCGATAACCCCTCCTCTTCCGCCTACTCCGATATCACGCTGTATTATAAATACGGCAAAAGCAGCTCCGAGAGTTTTGCTCGTTCTGAGCTGGACGATTACAAATTCTATTTCGACGGGGAAGATGATTACGGGGATTATGCCCTGTCCGATCTGTCCATTGTGGCCGACAAGTATTTCGATTCCAACACAAGCCTGACCTTTACGGTCTATGCTTCCAGCTCCAAATCTGTCTCCGGCACGTTAAAACTGACCGCCAGCGGCTCTTCTTCCAGCAAGAAGAACGAGATCACCCAGACCATGAAGGCGGACGACACCCTGGAATTCGATTCCGACTGGTTCAACGACCTCTTCGACGACGAGTACGACGAGGACTTTGCCTATCTGGAATTCACCGATTCCGATAATCTGGACGACTGCGGCACGCTGTACTGCCTCAAGCGCAGCACCGACAAGAACGAGTCCTTTGACGAGGACGACGTGGAGGATGTGTATTTCTACCGTTCCACCACCAGCAAGACCAAGTACCGGGTGGATGACATCGTGTATGAGTCCGACCGGAACACCAGCGGCGAGACCGTCACCCTGGACTTTACCCTCTATGGCGACGACGAGGACGATACCCTGGACGGCACCCTGACCATTGAGATCGGCAAGTCCGGCACAACGGTCACCGCCAAGAAGGGCGACATCACCTACACGGCGGACGACGGCGAGGAAGTGGAGTTCGACGAGGACGACTTCAACGACTTCTTCCAGGAGGAGTACCGCAATTACGACATCAAGTATGTCCGCTTCACCGATTCTGAAAACCTGTCCTCCTCCAATGGCTCCATGTACGTCAATTACAGCTCCAAGAGCAAGCGGGTGTCCCTGGACGCCGACGATCTGGAGGACGCCTACTTCTACTATGACGAGGACGACCTGGATGACCTGGACGACGATGACGACTGCTACCTCCTGGAGGACCTGAGCTTCGTTGCCGGCAAGAACTTCTCCAAGCCCGTGGAGCTGGAGTTCACGGCCTATTACAGCAGCTCCAGAAAGGTGAGCGGCACCGTGGTCATCAACCCCGAGGACCTGGGCACCGGCACCACCTCCTCCTACTATCAGGGAAATATCCGCTACGCCACCACCACCGGCAAGGCGGTGCAGATCAACGCCAACGACATTGCCCGCTTCTTTAAAAAATCCTGCCCCGGCTACACCATGCAGTATGTCATGCTGACAGGTGTTCCCTCCACAGGCAGCCTGTACTATAACTACTACAATGCCAGCAAGTACGGCAGCGCCACCCGGCTGTCCATCGGCGCCTATAACGCCAGCAGCCAGGTATACTACCTCAATCCCTCCTCCACCAGCCAGTACGCGCTGTCTGAGCTGACCTATATCCCCAGCGGCACCAACTACTGCGCCGCCATTCCCTTCACCGCTTACGGCACCGGCTCCCGGGCTGTGTCCGGCGCGATCCTGATCAGCGTCAGCGGCACCGCGGTGGCTGAGGTCTACGGCCCCACGCCCAAGAACACCTCCGTCACCTTCCCCTCCAGCTCCATTTACAGCGCAGTGGTCAATGCCACCGGCATCGCCCCCAGCAAGATCCAACTGCTGTCCCTGCCCTCCTACACCGCCGGTACGGTCTATGTGGGCACCGGCACCAGCACTCTGGCCGACACCAAGACCGCCTACGCCATCTTCTCCGGCGGCGGACAGAGCCTGCGGTTCGTGCCCAGCACCAACTACACCGGCTCCGTGGAGATCCCCTATGTGGCGCTGAACAGCAACGGCACCGCCATCGCCTCCGGCACCTTCTCCCTGGGCATGGTGAACAGCGTGAAGAAGTTCTCCGACGTGACCTCCTCCACCTGGTGCTACAAGTACGTGGCGGAGCTGTCCGACGCCAGCGTCATCGCCGGTTACTCTGACGGCAGCTTCAAGCCCAACAGCACCGTGACTTACGGCGCAGCCCTGAAGCTCATCATGCTGGCCGCGGGCTATCCCGAGCAGGCGCCCACGGTGAAAAACAGCCCCTTCAGCGGCTATCTGGCCAAGGCCCGGGCCGACGGTCTGATCACCAACAGCAACGTCAATCTGAGCAAGTCCATCACCCGCCTGCAGGTGGCCCAGCTGGCCGCCGGCGCCATGAAGCTGAACACCAGCAGCGTGTCCAGCACCAGCCCCTTCACGGACACCTCGGACGCCAGCGTCCGCGCTCTGAACGCCGCCGGCATCGTGGAGGGCTACTTCACCAACGGCACCAGCACCTTCAAGCCCAACAACACCTTGACCCGCGGTCAGATTTCTGCCATCGTCTGGCGTATGCGCAACTACAACAAGTGATCTCTTACAAAAAGAGGACTGCCGAAAGGCAGTCCTCTTTTTATATGCGCTTGTCCTGTATGCGGCGGCGCTCCTCCAGCAGCCACGCCCGGTCCCGCTTCGCGGCTTTATCCGCTGGGTCGGTCGCCAAAAGATAACCTGTCCACCCCAAGAGGCGGTCCAGATACGCCTGAGGCGTCTGGGTGCTCCCGATCCGCCGCAGGTGGTCCTCCACGCCGAATCTCCGGCAGTAATAGACGGCCTGCCGCACTGCCCGGCGGTCCTCTGTCGGAACATGCAGGCCATGGTTCACCACCAGTCCCGTCACCTTCTGCCGCCGGCCGTCCCGGCGGAGCCGGGTCTTATCCGGATGCAGGGAAAAGCCCAGGGGCCCCAGGACCTCCTCCACGCGCGCTCGAACACCGTCCAGCGTTTGTCCCGAAAAGGTCAGGTCGTCGCAATAGCGGGAGTAGACGATCCCCCGCGCCCGGCACCAGCCGCCCAGCGCCTCGTCAAAATCCCGCAGAAGGATGTTGAGGATGGCGGGGGAGGTGGGCGCTCCCTGGGGCAGGCCGTCCCGGTAGTAGCACAGCATCGCCAGCAGGACCCGGAGCGGTTCCGAGAACTGCTCCGGCGGAAACACGGTCTCCTTTACCGCCGTATAGCGGACGCTGTCAAAGCAGCGGCGGATATCCAGGCTCAGGACCTCCGGCGCTCCCACATGCCGGGCGGCGTTCCGGACTGCGCCGGAGCCGCAGCGGTAGGCCGTGGCATAGGGTGATACCGGCATGTGGGCCAGCAGCTCCCGGTGGATGCTGCGCTGGACACCCTTGAGGGCCTCGTCCGGCACCGCCAGCTGCCGCCAGCCGCCGTCCCGCTTGGGGATCTGTACAGGGTGGTAGTGGGACGGCAGGCTGTTGCTGAGGGCGTACAGCGTCTTTACGTCGGTCCCCAGGTCTCTGGCCAGGGTGGAGGCCTCCCGGTATACGATCATATGGCAGACCTCCTCTCCCCGGCCTTCGGAACAGAACCAAGCTGTATGGCGAGCCGCGCAGCGGTATCGTGAGCACACAGCCGTGTGCGGTAATACCGTGGAGCGGTCTCGGCTGAGCGAAGCGAATACGTGTGGATGCGGATCCCGGCGGCGACTCGCCGCCGGTGCCAATGAAGCTCATTGGACCATCTCTTCTGTTCCGGGCGCCGGCCGTCATCGGCCGCGTTATGATTACCATACTCCTTTTATGCGGCCGCCGCAAGAGGCGCGGCAGGCCTTTCTGGAAATTTCTTGCCAGGCGCCACGGTCCCGAGGAGGGCGCTCTTGCAAAAGCGCCCCGGAAAGCAAGCCTTCCGGGGCATCTTTTTATCCGTGGATATCTCCTGTGCGGACAGCGGAGCGCCCTCTGCCCTTGGCTGAACCCCCGCCGCCTGTCTGCGGTACCGTCAAATAACTTGAAAAGCAATTTTACTGCTTTTCAAGTTATTTGATTATAGCACCTGATGAAATATACGATCTCCGCCGCCGCGGTGATGATCCAGGAGAAGATATACAGCAGGTACAGGGAGGTGATCGTGCCGAAATAGGCAAAGACCGTGTAGACCCAGATCACCCGGAACACACAGGAGCCGCTGATGACGATGATCATGGGGGCCACTGTCTTTCCAAGGCCCCGGGCGGCGGCAATGGTGCAGTCCATAAACGCCGAGAAAGCGTAGGAGCAGCCCATGATGATCAGCCGCTTCATGCCCGCGCTGACCACTGCCTCCTCTGTGGTGAAGAGCGCCAGGAACTGTCTGCCGAAGAGGATCAGTCCCAGCCCCATGATGGCGCCGGTCCCGAAGGAATAGAGCAGGCTGATCTGATAGCTCTTCATCACCCGGTCCCGCTTTCCGGCGCCGTAGTTCTGGCCGATGAAGCTGGCGCAGGCGGTGTAGAACGCCGTCATCACATCGAAGATCAAGGCATCCGCGTTGGCCGCGGCGGAATTTCCCGCCACCATGGTGGTGTCAAAAGAGTTGACGCTGGCCTGGATAAACAGGTTTGCGAGGGCGAAGATCGCGCTCTGAAGTCCCGCCGGGATGCCCAGCATCAGCAGCTTCCTGCTTCGGCTCCGGTCCATATGAAGGGCGGCCACCCGCAGGGCGTAAACGTTCCGGCACCGAAACAGCGCCCCCACGGTCAGGGCCGCGGAGAGATACTGCGACAGTACGCTGGCGATGGCGACGCCCGCCACATCCAGACCGCACACGATGACGAAAAACAGGTTCAGCAGGACATTTGTGATTCCCGCCGCCGTGAGATAGTACAGCGGCTTTTTGGTGTCTCCCACCGCGCTGAACACCGCGTTGCCGAAGTTGTACAGGGCCAGGGCCGGCATTCCCAGAAAATAGATGCGGAGATAGCGTTCCGCTCCCTCGATCAGCTCCGCCTTGGTATGCAGCAGTTCCAGCATCCCCCGGGCGATCCCGATGCCCCCCGCCGCCAGAAGCAGTCCCACAGCCAGGCAGATCAGAAAGGCGGTATGCACCGTTTTGCGGAGCTCCCCTTCATTTTTGGCGCCGAAAAACTGTGCCGCCAGCGCATTCACGCCGCCGCTCATGCCGATCAGGAAACCTGTGAACAAGGTGACCAGCGTAGTGGTGGAGCCCACGGCCCCCAGCGCGCCGGAACCCGCGAAGCGTCCCACCACCGCGATGTCAGACATATTGAACAGCACCTGCAAGACGTTGGAAGCCATCAGCGGCAGGCTGAACAAAAGGATCTGCGACTTCAGAGAGCCGCAGGTGAGGTCCTGTAATTTTGTATCCATAGTTGATCCTTCGTTTCCACAGATGATCCGATGCTCTTCCGCCCCAGGCCGGATAAAATTCGCAAAAAAAACTCCGGCACCTCTTTCAAGCACCGGGGCAGGGAGGCAGGGCCGGTTTGGAAAGGCGCCTCGGCAGAATAAGCGCACGGTGACTTTTGAAAAAGTCGCCGCAATCGTTATAACGCTTACAGCAACGTGTGATAAGCGGTTAAAATCGATCCCGGCAGATAGGCCGCCCCGCATCCCCTGTCCCCCTCCGCCTGAAGCCCAGCGGAGGGGGTTCGGGCGGAAAGCGAAGAAATTCCGATCACAGCGCAGTTTTCGCCGCAAGGCGGAAACGGAGCGGTAACAAGCATAACGCCAGAGAAAAAGGATGGTTGGACAGAGACCCCCGCATCCCCCGTCCCTCTCCGCCCGAAGCCCAGCGGAGCGGGTTTGGGCGGAAAGCGAAGAAATTCCGATCAGAGCGCAGTTTTCGCCGCAAGGCGGAAACGGAGCGGTGATCGGAATTTCTGAGCTGGAGCGGCTGAGGGGAGTCGAACCCCCCTATGCAGCTTGGGAAGCTGCCGTTCTACCGATGAACTACAGCCGCATGTCTCCTTCGGACAAGAGGTATTATACCAGACCTTTTTTAAATTTGCAACCCGAAAAATGGCGGCATGTCATGAATGTCCTTTTCTTCTCATAGAGTTTACCAATGCTGCAAAGGGGGATCACCATGAAAAAACTGATCACACTGCTGTTCGCCGTGCTGGCGCTTGGGACCAGCGCCCGGGCCGTGGAGGTGGCGGCGCCTTCGGCTCTGCTGATGGAGAAGGAGACCGGCACTATTCTCTTCGCCAAGGACGAGCACAACAAGCTGGAACCTGCCAGCGTCACCAAAGTCATGACCATCCTGCTGACCATGGAGGCCATCGACAGTGGCCAGCTGTCCTATGACACCGTGGTCACCGCCTCCGCCCACGCCTGCTCTATGGGCGGCTCCCAGATCTGGCTGAAGGAAAACGAGCAGATGACGGTGGGCGACATGCTGAAGGCCGTCTGCGTGGTCTCCGCCAACGACTGCGCCGTGGCGCTGGCGGAACAGATCTCCGGCAGCGAGGACGCCTTCGTGGAGCGGATGAACGCGCGGGCCAAAGAGCTGGGCATGAACGACACCACCTTCCGGAATGCCACCGGCCTGCCCGCCGCGGGTCACGTCACCTCCGCCCACGACATCGCTGTGATGAGCCGGGAGCTGATCCTAAATCACCCGGACATCCGGCAGTACACCACCATCTGGATGGACACCCTGCGGGATGGGACCTCCCAGCTGGTGAACACCAATAAGCTGATCCGCTTCTACGAGGGCGCCACCGGCCTGAAGACCGGTTCCACCGACAGCGCCCAATACTGCCTCTCCGGCACCGCGGAGCGGGACGGCATGGAGCTGATCGCCGTCATCATGAAGGACGCCACCTCCGCCCAGCGGTTCGAGGACGCCAAAGCGCTGCTCTCCTACGGTTTTTCCACCTATGCCCTGAAAAAGATCGTGCCGGAGGCCCCGCTGTCTCCGGTCCCCGTGGAGCTGGGGACCCAGGCCACCGTCCAGCCGGTGCTGGGGGACGGCGGTACACTGCTGCTGGAGAAAGCGCTGGCGGGCGACCTGCGGCAGTCCGTAACACTGGCGGAATGCGCGGCGGCTCCGGTGGAGAAGGGCAGTCAGCTGGGTACGCTGACCGTCACCGCCGGGGAAAAGGTCGTGGCTGAGATCCCGCTGCTGGCAGGGGAGGAAGTTCCCCGCATCACCTACGGGCAGATGCTGCTGCGGCTGCTGCGGATCGGATTTTTGTCGGATTGACCCAAAGCGGCTTCCACATTTTGGCGCTGTTCCGACGGTTTTCTCTTGCTGTCTGTCCGCCGCAATGCTATACTTTTCACAAGAGAAGCCCTTTGGGCGGCCTGCCGCCCATCACAAAGGAAAGGACGATACATACATGTTGGATGTCAAGTTGTTTGAAATGCATACCTTCCTGCCCTTGCCCTACGAGGGCGCGCTGGGTCCCCGGCTGAAAAAGGCGCAGGAAAAACTGCAGAACGGTTCCGGCGCCGGCGGCGAGTTCACCGGCTGGGTCCACCTGCCCCGGGATTACGACAAAGAGGAGTTCTCCCGCATCCAGGCCGCGGCAGCCCGCATCCGCGCCAACTCCCAGGCCCTGGTGGTCATCGGCATCGGCGGCTCCTATCTGGGCGCCCGGGGCGTCATCGACTGCCTGTGCTCGCCCAACTACAACCTGAAGAAAAAGGATACGCCCAATGTCTATTTCGTGGGCAACGGCCTCTCCGCCGACTCCATGCAGGAGGTCCTGGACCTGGTGGCGGATGTGGATTTCTCCGTCAACGTCATCTCCAAGTCCGGCACCACCACGGAACCCGCCGTGGCCTTCCGCTTCTTCCGGGAAGCCCTGGAAAAGAAGTATGGCAGGGAAGGGGCCAGAGAGCGCATCTACGCCACCACCGACAAGGCCCGGGGCGCCCTGAAATCCCTGGCGGACGCCGAGGGCTGGGAGACCTTCGTGGTGCCTGACGAGATCGGCGGCCGCTACTCCGTGCTCACCGCCGTGGGCCTGCTGCCCATCGCCGTCACCGGCGCGGATATCGAGGCCCTGATGCGGGGCGCCGCCCAGATGATGGACATCTGCGCCGACGCCTCCTTCGCAAGCCCCGCCTGGAAGTACGCCGCCATCCGCTATGAGCTGTACCGCTCCGGGCGCTCCATCGAGCTGCTGGCCTGCTATGACCCCGCCTTCCGCTTCATGAGCGAGTGGTGGAAGCAGCTGTACGGCGAGAGCGAGGGCAAGGACGGCAAGGGTCTGTTCCCCGCCAGCGTGGAATTCACCGCGGACCTGCACTCCATGGGCCAGTATATCCAGGAGGGCAAGCGGCTGATGTTCGAGACCGTAGTGCGCCTGGGCAAGTCCGGCTGCCAGCTGTACGTCCCCAGGGACGAGGCCGACGGCGACGGGCTGAACTTCCTGGCCGGCGAGTCCATGGACTTCATCCGGGACCGCGCCATGGAGGGCACCCTGCTGGCCCACACCGAGGGCGGCGTGCCCAACATCATCGTGGAGGCCGGCGGCAAGGACCCTGAGTCCCTGGGCCAGCTGATCTACTTCTTTGAGTACGCCTGCGGCCTGTCCGGCTACCTGCTGGATGTGAATCCCTTCGACCAGCCCGGCGTGGAGGCCTATAAGAAGAACATGTTCGCCCTCCTGGGCAAGCCCGGCTATGAGGACCGGAAGGCGGAGCTGGAGGCAAAGCTGCATAAGTGATGCATACGTTTTCCCCGGCAAATTCGGAAGAACATGGGGAAGCAAATCCGGTTATGGGGACCGGAGCACGAAACGGGAAGCAAAACTGCATCCATAACAGGGTCAGCGGCGCCTTCAGACGCCGCTGATCTCCCCCCATATTCCGTCTGTCAATACATCATTATGAACAAATATCAAATTTTCTTTTCTCCATTGTTTTTTGCGTGATCTTATGCTATGCTTAATATAGCAAAGTCCATCCCCCCAAGCGACAACTAAATGACAGGAGTGATTTACTATGGTCAGACTGATTATGGGCGTGAAGGGTTCCGGCAAGACCAAGCAGCTCATTGAACTGATCAACAATGCGGCAAAGGACGAGCCCGGCAACGTGGTTTGCATTGAGGCCAACCGCAACATGACTTATGATATCCACTATCATATCCGTCTCATCGACGCCCAGGAATATAAGCTGAACAACTACGATCTGTTCCGCGGCTTCATCAGCGGCCTGTACGCAGGCAACTATGACATCTCCCATGTGTTTATCGATAATCTGTGCAAGACCGTCGGCCGTGAGATCGACAACGACGCCGAGGAGTTCCTGCACTGGCTGGATGTGTTTGGCGAAAAGAACAACATCAAGTTCACCGTCACCATCAGCGCCGATGCCTCTCTTGCCCCCGAAAGCATGCAGAGGTACCTGTAACTTTGAGATCAAAAGGTCCTCCATCTTTCAGGATGGAGGACCTTTTTTGCCGGACGGCTGGACGCGCCGTAAAAAACCGGGATATGCAGTGCATATCCCGGTTTTCCTCTGATCACCTCACCGCAGTCCCATCAAAAGCTCCGCCGGTGCGCTCTGAAGGTCGGTCAGGCACACCTGGTCCACGCCGAAGCACCGGAGCAGCTGCATCCGCTCCGCGGCGGACTGCATGTTCAAATACCAGACTACCAGGCTTTTGTCGTCCTCGGTCTTTCCGCTGAGATACGCGCAGGCATAGCGGTTGGAGTAGTAATCCTCCGTGTTGGGATCCGCCAGCACGGCCTCTATCTCGGCCCCGGACATGGCGCCGCGCTCCTTTCCATCCGTCCAGGCGGTGCCGGTGGTAGTCAGTAGGAGGGAGAGCTTGCCGGTGTCCACCTTGCCCTGCATCTCACCCAGGGCGTAATAGGCCTCCTCCAGCGGCTCGATGGGAGCGGTGGGGAAGCCCTTGGCCACCTTTTCATAGGACGCCACCCGCAGCACCATGCGGTCCACGTATTTCCCCAGCGTTCCATAGGCGTATCCCTGATAGTTCGTGCCCTGCCAGGAGGGGGCCTCCACCACCAGATACAGCAGCCTGCCCTCCAGCAGCGGCTTCAGCGCCTGGACCAGCTTGGTCAGGGTCAATTCCTTATCGCCCTTCAGCTTCGCGATATCCAGGAAGAGTCCATCGTATCCGCCGTTCTTTACAGCCTCCGCCAGCGCGGCCGCGGCCTCTGCCGGTGCGCCGTTCAGGGCCGTGGGTCCTCCGACAATATGCAGCAGCGCCTTGGCTCCCGCCTGATGGATGCTGTCCCGCACAGCGGCGGCATCCTCCTCCCGCATCGTGGTGTTGATCTTGCTGCCGCCGGTGCCGATGAGCCGCCCGGCAGACACCGCCACGGCCTCAAACCCCGTCAGATCTCCCAGCCCCTCAGGGGAGGCGACGATGCCCACCCTGCCGGGAGCTGCGGCGTGCAGCTTGTCGTACAGCCGCATCAGGATCACAGCCACCTGCTCCCGGGTAGCTGTCTTTTCCGGGGAAAAGGTGGTGGCGGTGGTGCCGCCCACCAGCCCCAGGTCATAGGCCATGGTGATATATCCCACATTGGTCTGCACATCCTGGAAGGGCATGGGCAGATCCTGGGCCAGGCCCGCGATGGTGCCGTACCCCAGGGCACGGACCAGCATCACCGCCAGCTCCTCCCGGGTGATGGGATCGCCGGGGCGGAAGGCGTCGTTCTGATCGGTGATGGCCCCGTGGGCATAGGCCGCCTCGATGGCTCCGGCGTACCAGGCATCCGCCGGAACGTCCGGATAGGTGGCCCGTGTGGGCTTTGCCGTCTCCCATCCGAAGAAGCGGCACAGGACCACCGCAAAGGCGGACCGGGTCATCTGGTGCCCCAGGCCAAAGCGGGAAGCCGTCTCTCCCTGGAAAAATTTCAACTCCACACAGCGCGCAATGGACGCCGCCGCCCAGTGGCCCGCGGGCACATCGGAAAAGCGGGCCGCCGACGCAGGCACCGTCAGGCTCCCCGCCAGGACCGCGCACAGCACCAGGCTGCTGAGGAGGCGTTTCAGTCGTTGTCTCATGATCGGTTTCGCTCCTTTGGGCGTTTTTTCTTTTGCAGATATTGGGTATTCTATCAAAAATTTCCCGTCCCGTCAAACGAGACCCGTCGAACCCCGTCAAAGCTTTGAAGCGTCAAGAGATTTTTACTTTACCTGCACTATCTTTTCTGCTATAATAGGATAGTTATCATGGATTTATCGTCTTTTCATGTCTTTAGAGGAGGTGGCGGCCTGTGAAATTCGAAAAATGGAACATCGGTGATCCGCGGGAGCAGGACGTCGCCCTTCTGCGCAGCGCCGGATATCCCTACCTGCTCTCCATAGTCCTGGCGGCCCGGGGCATTGCCACCGCAGAGGCCGCCGCGGAATTCTTGGAGCAGGAGCGGAAGCTCACCATCTCTCCCACTCTGATGCGGGACATGGACAAGGCCGTGGCCCGCATCCAGCGGGCCATCAGTGAGGGAGAGACCATTGCCATCTTCGGCGACTACGACGTGGACGGCATCACTTCCACGGTGCTGCTGATGGACTATTTAAAAAGCTGCGGCGTAAAATGCCTGCGGTATATCCCCCGCCGGATCGAGGACGGATATGGTCTGTCCAAGGACGCCATCCAGGGTCTCTACGACCAGGGCGCCACGCTGATGATCACCGTGGACTGCGGCATCACCGGCAACGAGGAAGTGGATTTTGCAAACGCCCTGGGCATGGATGTGGTGGTGACGGACCACCACGAATGCAAGGAAGAGCTTCCCCATGCCGTGGCGGTGGTGGACCCCCACCGGCCGGACTGCCCGTATCCCTTCAAGCACCTGGCGGGCTGCGGCGTCGCCTTGAAGCTGGTCCTGGCCCTGGGCGGCGAGAGCCGGGAGGACGCCCTCTTTGCCCGGTACTGCACTCTGGCCGCCATTGGCACAGTGGCCGACGTCATGCGGATGGAGGGGGAGAACCGGACCATCGTCTCCTGCGGCCTGGAGGCCCTTTCCCACACGGATTTTGTGGGCGTTCACGCCCTTTTGAAAGAGGCGGGCCTGCTGGGCAAGCCCATCACCTCCATTCAGATCGGCTTTGTGCTCTCCCCCCGCATCAATGCCGCGGGCCGCATGGGCGCGGCGGATCTGGCCGCCGACCTGCTGGAGACCAGCGACCCCGCCCTGGCGGAAAAACTGGCCAAGGAGCTGTGCGACCTGAACCGGGAGCGCCAGACGGTGGAGCAGGCCATCTGCGCCGACGCCATCTGCCAGATCGAAAAGCTGCGCAGCGAGGACCGCAGCGCGCTGGTGCTGTCCAGCGAGGATTGGCACCAGGGCGTGGTGGGCATCGTGGCCTCCCGCCTGAGTGAGAAATACTCCTGCCCCAGCTTTATGATCCATTTGAAGGACGGCACCGGCAAAGGCTCCTGCCGTTCCTATGGCGGCTTTAACCTGTTCGCGGCCCTGGAATCCTGCGCCGACCTGCTGGACGGCTTCGGCGGCCACGAGCTGGCGGCGGGCTTCACCATCCCGGAGGAGAACATCGACGCTTTCCGCGCCCGGATGAACCGCTATGTCCGCTCCGCCTCCGGCGGAGCGCTGCCGGTGTCCTCCCTGGAGATCGACGCCCCCATCACCTGTCCCAACGATGTGACGCTGGACCAGGTGGAGCACTTGAGCCAGCTGGAGCCCTACGGCGCCGGGAATCCCCGGCCTGCCTTCGCTTTGCTGGGCGCCACGGTGGATGCCGTCCAGTCCGTGGGACAGGGGAAGCATCTGAAGCTGCGGCTCTCCAAGGGCACCTGCCGGTTCGACGCCATCTTCTTCTCCGTGACGGCGGAGGACTGCGGCATTGCCGCCGGGATGCGGGTGGACGCCGCCTTCTATCTCCAGGCCAATACCTTTCGGGGCAATACCACCCTGCAATTGCAGCTCATCGATATCCGGCCCTCCCTGACTCCCAGCCGCCACGAGGCGGAAGCGCTGGACCTGATCCGGCGGCTGACCGGCGGCGCGCCGATCTCTCCCCAGGAGACCGCCCGGCTCCGGGCCTCCCGAGACCAGTTCATCGCCTGCTGGCGGGTGCTGGAGCGGCATCTGCGGCCGGGCAAGACGGAGGCGGACCAGCTCCCCTATCTGCGGCAGCTGGCCGCGGAGGCCGGCGGCAGCGAGAGCTTCCTCCGCACCGCCCTGGCGCTGGAGGTCTTTCACGAGCGGGGCCTGATCACCATGGGCCTGCGGAACGAGCGCCTGACGCTCTGCCTGAATCCCACCCAGGGGAAGGTGGACCTGTTCGCCTGCCCCTATCTCGTCCGTTTGCAGGACGGCGCCCATCAAAACCGAGGTGACTTGTCATGACCATTCAGGAACAATACGAGCTGCTGGAAAAGACCGTCCGCGGGTATAATCCCGCCGCCGATTTCGCCCAGATCCACGCCGCCTTTGCGTTTGCGGACAAAGCCCATGCGGGGCAGAAGCGAAAGAGCGGCGAGCCCTATATCATCCACCCCCTGGCCGTGGCTCAGATCGTGGCGGAGGAATTGAAGCTGGACTCCGAGTCCATTGAGGCGGCCCTGCTCCACGACGTCATCGAGGACACTCCCGCCACCCATGAGGATGTGTCGAAGCTCTTCTCTCCCACCATCGCCGACCTGGTGGAGGGCGTCAGCAAGCTGACCCGGATCCAGTACGCCACCAAGGAAGACGAGCAGATGGAGAACCTGCGGAAGATGCTCATCGCCATGAGCAAGGACATCCGGGTCATCCTCATCAAGATCTCCGACCGGCTCCACAACATGCGGACCATGGAATACCAGTCTCCTGCCAAGCAGAAGCAGAAGTCTCTGGAGACCATGGAGATCTACGCCCCCATCTCCCACCGCCTGGGCATGCAGCGCATTAAGTGGGAACTGGAGGACCTGTCCCTGAAATATCTGGACCCCATCGGCTATGAGGAGATCGTCTCCAAGCTGGGCGTGAAGCAGAAGGAATACGACGCGTTCATGCAGCGCACCCAGATTCAGATCGACGACCGGCTCAACGAGCTGGGCATCCAGCACATTGTCTACGGCCGGATGAAGCACCCCTACTCCATCTACCGGAAGATGTTCAACCAGAACAAAAACCTGGATGAGATCTTCGACCTCTTCGCTTTCCGGGTGGTGGTGGAAAACGTGGGGGACTGCTACAACGTGCTGGGCGTCATCCACGATATCTACAAGCCCATCCTGGGCCGGTTCAAGGACTATATCGGCACGCCCAAGCCCAACGGCTACCAGTCCCTCCACACCACCGTCATGGGCACCGACGGCATCCCCTTTGAGGTGCAGATCCGCACCCGGCAGATGCACGAGATCGCCGAGTACGGCGTGGCCGCCCATTGGAAATACAAGCAGAACGGCCAGGGCGCGGGGACCGAGGGCCGCTATGAGTGGGTCCGGCGCCTGCTGGAAAATCAGGAGGGCGCCGACGCTGAGGACTATATCCACTCCCTGAAGGTGGATATGTTCGCCGACGAGGTGTTCGTATTCACGCCCAACGGCGACGTGCAGAACCTGCCCGCCGGCGCCACGCCCATCGACTTCGCCTATGCCATCCACTCCGCCGTGGGCAACCGGATGGTGGGCGCCAAGGTCAACAACCGCATCGTGACGCTGGACCATATTTTGAAAAACGGCGACATTGTGGAGATCATGACCTCCAAGAGCGCCAAAGGCCCCAGCCGGGACTGGATGAAGATCGCCAAGAGCAGCGAGGCCCGCAGCAAGATCCGCCAGTGGTTCAAGAAGGAGCGGAAAGAGGAAAATATCGCCAACGGCCGGGCCGCCTTTGAGGCAGAGCTGAAGCACTGCGGCATTTCCATGCGGGAAGTCATCTCCCAGGAAAACCTGCCGGGCCTGCTGAAAAAGGTGGCTTACGCCTCCCTGGACGACATGTACGCCGCCATTGGCTACGGCGGCTTCTCCGCGCAAAAGGCCGTCAGCCGGATGCACGGCGAGCTGCAGCGCATCGCCAAGCAGCACCAGCAGGAAAAACAGCTTCTGGAGGCCGCGGAGGCCAAACCTTCGGAGGAGCCCCGCCCCGCCGCGCCGAAAAAGATCAAGAGCGAACAGGGCATCATCGTGGAGGGACTGGACAACTGCCTGGTAAAATTCTCCAAGTGCTGCACCCCGGTGCCGGGGGATGAGATCGTGGGCTTTATCACCCGGGGCTACGGCGTGTCCGTCCACCGGGCGGACTGCCCCAACGCCTCTCCGGAAAAGCGGATGGCGCCGGGGCAGGAGGGCCGCTGGCTCAAGGTCTCCTGGGGCACCGACACCAATGACAGCTATCCCACCTCCCTGGAGGTGGTCTGCAAGGACCGGGCCAACCTGCTGCTGGACATTTCAGCCGCCCTGTCCACCACCAACACCTTTGTGCTGGGCGTCAACACCCGCAGCACCGAGGACGGCTTCGCCCTCTGCCGCCTGGAGATCCGCATTCGGGACGGCCAGCAGCTGCGGGCCGTGATGAACAAGCTCAACCAGATCTCCGGCGTGCTGAAGGTCACACGGCCCGCCGGCTGACGGCGTCAGAAACTGCGCGCCATTTCGTCCGGCTTTGCCGGACATCCATTCCGCTCCATTTCCTCCGCCTCCTTCAGAGGGAGCAGGCTCCCCCTTGAGCAACCCCCACCCCTGTGGGGGACGAAAGACAAAGAGAAGGAGCCGGAGGACGAGTTTGATTTGATATAAGGAGGGACCCTATGCGCGCAGTCGTCACCCGCGTCAAGCACGCCTCCGTCACCATTGAAGGCCGCGTCAGCGGCCGGATCGGCGAGGGCTTCCTCGTCCTGCTGGGCATCGGTCCCGGCGACACGGAGGATTCCGCCGTCAAGCTGGCGGACAAAGTCTGCAATCTCCGCATTTTTGAGGATGAAAACAAGAAGATGAACCTGAATCTGGAACAGGTGGGCGGCAGTCTGCTGGTCATCTCTCAGTTCACCCTGTACGCCGACACCGCCTCCCGCCGTCCCAACTTCGCCAGGGCGGCCAGGCCGGAGCAGGCCATCCCGCTGTATGAGCGGTTCATGGCCCGCTGCCGGGAGCGGGGCTTCACCGTGGAGCACGGCGAGTTCGGCGCCAAGATGGATGTGGAATCCCTGAACCACGGCCCGGTGACGATCCTGCTGGATACAGAGGGAGGTTTGGCGTAAATGGAGTTGAGCACTCTGGTAATCCTGTTTTTGCCGGTCTCCTGCTGGTGATCGCCCTGTACGCCCTGGTCAAAAAAGCCGTCAAGGACGCTCTGCGGGAATATGACGCGGAACAGGAGAAAAACGCTCCGGCCGCTCCTGACGTGGGTCCTGTATCCATTATCTCACTTCTTTTGGAGGTGCCCCATGGACATCAAAGCCTTACAGGTCGGCCCCATCGGGACCAACTGCTATATCCTCTGCGACGAGCTGGCGAAAGTCTGCGCCGTCATCGATCCCGGCGGGGACGCCGCCCAGGTGGCCGCTGCCGTCAAGAACACCGGATGCGCCCTTTGCGCCATTTTGTTGACCCACGGCCACTATGACCACACCGGCGGTGTGGAGGCGCTTCAGGGCCGCTGGCCGGATGTCCCTGTCTATCTGAACCGCCGGGACGTGTACGAGGGGGATGCTTATTTGCAGCAGCTGTTTCCCCCAGTCTCCGGCGCAGAGGATTACGGCGAGGGGGACACGGTGGCTGTGGGCGGACTGACGGTGGAGGTCCTGGCAACCCCCGGCCATTCCGAAGGCTCCGTCACCCTCCGCTGCGGGGATGTGCTGTTCTGCGGGGACACGTTGTTCGCAGGCTCCTGCGGCCGGACGGATTTCCCCGGCGGCAGCATGAAGAAGATCATGGCCTCCCTGAAACGGCTGGGCCGGTTGGAGGGGGATCTCCAGGTCCTCCCCGGCCATATGGAGCCGTCCACCCTGGACCGGGAACGGCGGATGAATCCCTACCTGCTCCAGGCCATACGGGAGCTTTGACAGGCCCTTCGCATGTCTGATGACGATTTTGGATAAGGAACGGATATGAAACTTGTTTTGAACGGACACGACGAGCGGTACGTGGTGGAGCAGAGCCTGATGAACCTGTTCCCCGGCGAGCTGCCGGTCTACGAGCCTGTCCTGCCCGGGGACGACACCTGGGCCGCCGTCTCCCTGGAGGAGACAGGAAATCAGTGCCGCGTCACCGTGGAGCTGTCCTATCAGGGGCGGAACACCGTCCAGGCCGCCCAGGCTCCCCTCTCCGGCACGGACTTTGACCGGGAGGGCCAGCGCCGCCACGCCATCGCCCGCTGTTTCTTTCTGGCCGCCCAGGCGGCCGCCGGCGTCACGCCGCCCTGGGGGATGCTCACCGGCGTCCGGCCCGACAAGCCGGTGACCTGGGCGTTGGCGGATGGAAAAACGCCGGAGCAGGCCCAGGCCATGCTGGAAACCGAATATTTCGTCACCCCGGAGCGGGCCGCCCTGGCTTTGGAGACCGGTTCCACAGCCCTGACAGCCGCCCGCGGCCTGGGGCCGAAGGACATCGCCGTATATGTGGGCATCCCGTTTTGCCCCACCCGGTGCGCCTACTGCTCCTTTGTCAGCCAGTCCGTGGAGCGGAGCTTCTCCCTGGTGCCGCCCTATGTGGACGCGCTGATCGAAGAGATCCGGTCCGGCGGCGCCATGGTCCGGGAGCAGGGTCTGCGGGTCCGGGCTTTCTACATGGGCGGCGGTACCCCCACCACCCTGACGGCGGAACAGATGGACCGGGTGCTGACGGCCTTTGAGGACGCCTTCGACACCGCCTCCTGCGGGGAGGTCACGGTGGAGGCGGGCCGTCCGGACACCATCACGGCGGAAAAGCTGGCGGTGCTGAAAGCCCACGGCGTGAGCCGGGTCTCCGTGAATCCCCAGACCATGGAGGACCACGTCCTGCGGGCCATTGGGCGGCGCCACACCGCCCGGGATATCGAAGCCGCCATGGACCTGGTGGCGAAATACCGGTTCCCCCATGTGAATATGGACCTGATCGCGGGCCTGCCGGAGGACACCCCCACGGGCTTCCGCCGGTCCCTGGACCGCTGTCTGGCCTTCGGCACGGACAATGTGACCGTTCACACCCTGGCTCTGAAAAAGGGGAGCCGTATCCTGCTGGAGGGCCTCTCCATCCCCGGACCGGAGGCGGTGGGGGAGATGCTGGACTACGCCGCCCCCGCTCTGCGGGCCGCCGGATACGGCCCCTATTACCTGTACCGGCAGAAGTACATGTCCGGCAGCTTTGAGAACATCGGCTGGTGCCGCCCCGGCGCGGAGTGCTGGTACAATGTCTATATCATGTCGGAGCTGTGCTCCATCCTGTCCTTCGGCGCAGGCGGCTCCACCAAGATGGTGGAGCCCGGCACCAACCGCATCGAGCGGGTGTTCAACCTGAAATATCCCAAGGAGTACACGGAGCGCCCGGAGAAATGCCTTGCCAATCAGGCGGCTTTCGCCGCGTTCTACGGTCAATTGGGGTCCAAGGATTGACGGCTGCCCGCAGCCATCGCCGCTGTCATCGGATGGGCCGCGATATGGCGATTCCGAAAGGGGCCTGAATAAGCCTGCACGCTTCATCCCGAATTTCTGATCTCCACTGAAAGGAGCCAACCGATATGCCATATTCTCTGACGCAGCTCAATGAGGCCATCCGCAGCGACCCCCAGGCCTTTGTCGAGGAATGCGACGCCGCCTTTGCCAAGAAGGTGGAAAACGCGGCGAAAAAGATTGCCGACCACCGCACGGAGTCCCGTATCATCCTGCTCTCAGGCCCCTCCGGCTCCGGCAAGACCACCACCGCCCTGAAAATCGAGGAGCAGCTGGACCGCATGGGCATCGAGACCCACACGGTCTCCATGGACAACTATTTCAACACCGTGGACCCGGAGACGGCGCCCCGGAACCGGGAGGGTGCCATCGACTTTGAGTCCCCCTTCTGTCTGGATGTGGACCTGCTGAACCGCCACTTTGCCATGCTGGACCGGGGTGAGACCATCCACGTGCCCAAATATGAGTTTGCCCGGCAGATGCGCTCCGACATTCTCTCCCAGCCCATGCGGCTGGGGGCCGACGATCTGGCGATCTTTGAGGGCATCCACGCCCTGAACGACATCATCGTGGGCAAGAACCCCCATGCCTTCAAGCTCTATATCGCCGCCCGGAGCAATCTGGTGGACGACAACGGCTCCATCGTGTTCCAGCACGCCTGGCTGCGGCTGTGCCGCCGCATCGTGCGGGACTTCAAGTTCCGGGGCAGCGACGCCGGCTTCACGCTGAAGATGTGGTCCAATGTCCGCCGGGGCGAGAAGCTGTATATCTCCCCCTATAAGGAAAACGCCCACATCATGTTCGACTCCTCTCTGGCCTTCGAGTTCGCCGTGCTGAAGCCCTTTGTGGTGCCCCTGCTGGAGGCCATCCCCGCGGGCAGATACGCCGTGGTGGGCGAGATGCTGAAGGGCTTTGAGAAAATTGAGCCTCTGGATGAGAAATATGTGGCCCCCAATTCTCTGGCGAGAGAATTTATTGGCGGAAGCACCTACGACAATCATTGAAGGAGGATCTGTTATGAACGAAAAGCTGTATGAACTGCTGGAAACCGTTCAGCGCACCGCTGTCCAGGTCAGAGGCACCGCCGCCGGCGCCGCCTATGGCATGGGAAAAAAGGCGGAGGCGCTGCTGTCCGTGGCCAAGCTGCGCATCCGCCTCGCCAACCTGGAGGGGAGTGTGGACGGCTGTATGATGGAGATCGGTGAGATGCTCTACGCCACCCATACCGGAGACCCCACCGACTCTGAGACGCTTCTGGCAAAGCTCCAGGAGATCGACGGTCTGAAAGCGGAGATCAATGAGGTAAACGCGCAAATCGGGCGGGCCCAGGCAGCCTCCGTCTGCGCCACCTGCGGCGCCGCCGTTCAGGCGGGCGATCTGTTCTGCCGGGAATGCGGAGGAAAATTATAATGGAAGCTTACACCTATAAGCAGTATCAGGAGAGCGCAGAGGCGCTGCGGGCCAAGCTGAATGGGTTCCAGCCCCGCGTCCTTCTGATCCTGGGCTCCGGCCTGGGGGCTCTTGGCGATGAGGTCCGGGACCCCATCGTGATCCCCTATTCGGACGTGCCCCACATGAAGCACTCCACCGCGCCGGACCACAAGGGCCAATTTGTCTTTGGACGTCTGTCCGGCCAGGACGTGGCGGTGATGCAGGGCCGCCTGCACACCTATGAGGGCTGGTCCTTCGCGGATGTCAGCTATCCCGTCCGGGTGCTGCGGCTGCTGGGGGCGGAGACGCTGATCGTCACCAACGCCGCAGGCGCTGTGAACACCGCCTTCTCCGCCGGGGACATCATGCTCATCACCGACCACATCAAGCTCTTCGGTGTCAGCCCCCTGTGCGGCCCCAATATCGATGCGTTCGGCCCCCGGTTCCCGGATATGAGCCATGTGTACACCCCCGCCCTTCAGGACGCGGCCCGTCAGGCCGCCGCCGGACTGGGCATCCCTCTGCGGGAGGGCGTTTACATGTACTTCCCCGGCCCCCAGTATGAGACCCCCGCCGAGGTCTGCCTCGCCCGGACGCTGGGCGCCAGCGCGGTGGGCATGTCCACTGTGCCGGAGGCCATCGTGGCCGCCCACTGCGGCATGCGGGTGCTGGGCTTCACCCTCTGCACCAACATGGCGGCGGGCGTGCTGGACCAGCCCCTGTCCGGCGAGGAGGTCATTGCCGCCGGTGTGGAGGCGGGTCCGAAATTCACCGCGCTGGTGAAAGCGTGTTTGGAGCGGGTATAAAGCGCCGGACCGGGCAATACATTAGATAGGTCCCTTTGCGCATCTTTAGTGTAAATTCGAGGTATCTCTCCATGTCGAATCAAAAAAAGCAATCCTTTTTGGGCGGTGCCGCCATTTTGGCGGCGGCTGTGGCCATCGTCAAGATCATTGGCGCTGTCTACAAGATCCCCTTCGGCAATATCGTGGGCAGCAGGGGCCAGACCTATTTCAACGTGGCCTACAACATCTACAATGTGCTGCTGACCATCTCCACCGCCGGTCTGCCCCTGGCCATCTCCAAGCTCACCAGCCAGGCCAGGACCCAGGGCCGGGAGAATCAAAAGCGCAAGATCTTCCGCACCGCTATCTGGCTGTTTTTCATCCTGGGTCTGGCAGGCTCCGCCCTGATGTATTTCGGCGCGGGCCAGCTGGCGGAGCTCATCCATGAGCCGCTGGGCTACTGGCCGATCCGGGCGCTGGCTCCCGCCGTCTTCTGCGTGTGCCTGCTGGCCTGCATGCGGGGCTATACCCAGGGCCAGGGCAACATGGCGCCCACCGCCATCTCCCAGGTGCTGGAGGCCCTTTGCAAGGTGTGCATCGGTCTGCCGCTGGCCTGGTATCTCCTGAAGCTGGGCTATGGGCTGGACATCGGCGCCGCCGGTGCCATCTTCGGTGTCACCGTGGGCACGACCCTGTCCATGCTGTTCCTGATCGTCTACATGCTGACCCACCGGGACCGGAGCACGGCCCTGGATGTGCCGGACAGCGGCGGGTCCATTATGCGGCAGGTGCTGGCCATCGGCGTCCCCATCACCCTCAGCAATTCCGCCATGAGCATCATCACGCTCGTCGATACCTCGAATGTATTGGGCCGTCTGAAAACGATCCCGGAGCTGGCCGACTCCGCGGCCACGCTGTTCGGTCAATACCAATTCGGCATGAATCTCATCAATCTGCCGCCCTCCTTTGTCTTTCCCGTCACCATGAGCCTGATCCCCTTCGCGGCGGCGGCCATCACCCGCAAGGACGCTGTGGAGGCGGACCGCATCGTCTCCTCGGCCTTCCGCATCATCGCTGTGCTGGCGATCCCCGCCGGCGTGGGGCTCAGTGTGGTGGGCGGCAGCGCCCTGGTCATGCTCTATCCCGCCCGGCAGGCCGACGCGCTGGCCGCCGGACCTCATATGCGCTGGCTGGGCATCGCCTGTATTTTCATCTGCCTGATGAATCTGACCAACGCCATTCTGCAGACCTACGGCAAGGAGCGCATCCCCATCATCACTGTCATCATCGGCGGCATCACAAAGGTCGTCCTGAACTACCTGCTGGTGGGAAACCCCGATATCAACATCCACGGCGCTCCCATCTCCACGCTGTGCTGCTACGTGGTCATCGTGGGCCTGAATCTGTTTTTTGTGTGGAAATACTCCGCCAAAAAGCCCCATTATGTCCAGCTGTTCGCCAAGCCCGTTCTGGCGTCCCTCCTCATGGGCGCCGCGGCCTGGGCCGCGGCGGGTTTCGCGGGCCGGGCCCTTGCCGGCAGCTCCGTCTATCTGTCCAATGCCGCCGCCACCCTGTGCGGCATTCTGGCCGGTGTCATCGTCTACGCTGTGCTGGTCATCGCCCTGCGCATCCTGCGGGCGGAGGACGTCCGGTCCATGCCCCACGGCGAAAAGCTTGTAAGACTTCTGCACTTAAAATAGGGGCGCGGGGCCGTCTTTTGGCCCCCGCTAGTAAAAATCCTTGAGATTCAAGGGTTTTCCAACGAAATTTCTTGCAAAGGCAGGCAATGTATGGTAGATTTTCAATGTAAGCCTCATTACGGCTGGGAGGACTTTTTGGAGATCATGAAGCTCCTCCGCGCTCCCGGCGGCTGTCCCTGGGATGCGGAGCAGACCCATGACTCCATCCGCCGGAACTTTTTGGAGGAGACCTACGAGGTCCTGGACGCGCTGGACCACGACGACCCCCATGCCATGTGCGAAGAGCTGGGAGACGTTTTGATGCAGGTGGTCTTTCACGCCCAGATCGAAACGGAGCGCGGCCGCTTCACCATGGACGACGTGGTGGACGGCGTGGCGCAGAAGCTGGTGTACCGCCACCCCCACGTGTTCGGCACGGTGCAGGCGGATACCAGCGAGCAGGTCCTGGTGAACTGGGAGGCTCTGAAGCGCCAAGAAAAGGGCCAGCGCTCCACTGCGGACGCCATCGAATCCGTGCCCCACACCCTGCCCGCCCTGTGGCGGTCCGAGAAGATCCAGAGCAAGACCGCCAAGGCCGGCTTTGACTGGCATGACGCTGTCGGCGCTCTGGACAAGCTGGAGGAAGAGGTGCGGGAGCTGCGGGAGGCCATGGAGTCCGGCAGACCTGCCGACAGTCCCCATGGCGTTCGGGAGGAGCTGGGCGACGTCCTGTTCATCGCCAGCAAGATCGCCCAGACGTCCGGCGTGGACCCCGAGGACGCCCTTCACCGGGCCTGCGACAAATTCGAGGCCCGCTTCCGCCGTGTGGAAACGGCGGCGGACAAGCCCCTCTCCGCCTGCACGGAGGCGGAATTGGCCGCACTCTGGAAGTCGGCCAAAAAAGAGTCTTAATCGCTTTCCGCGTTAAGAAAATAGATCTGGATCCAACAAATGATACAATTAGGAGGATATGACCCATGAACAAAGCTGAACTGATCAACGCCGTCGCTGCCAGCGCCGAGGTCTCCAAGAAGGATGCCGAGGCTGTTATCTCCGCGACTCTGGACACCATCACCGCCGCCCTGAAGGAGGGTGAGAAGGTCCAGCTGGTGGGCTTTGGCTCCTTCGAGGTGAAGAAGCGCGCCGCCCGCATCGGCCGCAACCCCAAGACCCGGGAGTCCATCGAGATCCCCGCTTCCGTCGTGCCCGTGTTCAAGGCTGGCAAGGCTCTGAAGGACGCCGTCGCGAAGTAATAGGCGAACAGATTTTGAGGCTGCCGGCACTGTGGTGCCGGCAGTCCTTATTTGGAGGATATCCCATGCGTTTGGATAAGTATTTGAAGGTCTCCCGCCTCATCAAGCGGCGGACCGTGGCCAACGAGGCCTGCGACAACGGATTGGTCACGGTCAACGGCAGGCCCGCCCGGGCCTCCTATGACGTGAAGGTGGGAGACCGGATCTCCCTGCGGTTCGGCGTCCGCACCGTCACCGTGGAGGTCCTGTCCGTCCAGGAGACGGTGAAGCAGGCTGACGCCGCCGCGCTGTACAAGGAGATCGGCCGGTGATCCCATCTCCCTGAGCAAGGCGGGCGTTCTTTCAATAGCCGCCTTTTCGGGGGAAGCATCCGGGCGCTGCCTTTCCGGCGGTCCGGGAATATTGGCAGGCATATTCCCTCCCGTCCGCCCATATCATGGGACAGGGAGGGACGAGTAATGAACGATTATAATACGATCCCACAGGCCGCCCACCGCCTGGAGCTGATGGGGCGGGAGCATCTGACGGTCTCCGGCGTGGAGGATGTGGAGCGCTTTGACGAGACGGGCATCGTCATGTCCACCTCCGCCGGAACGCTGGTCATCACCGGAGAGGACCTTCACATCGGAAAGCTCTCTCTGGACGGCGGCGAGCTCCATGTGGACGGCCGCATCGACTCCGTGTCCTATGAGGACCAGGGGACCAGCCGGGGCGGATTTTTCAGCCGCCTGTTCGGATAGCGATGAGGAATTACATCTCCCAACAGCTGCTGGTGTTTGTCCAGTCCATCCTGCTGGGGCTGTCCGCCGGACTGCTGTATGACCTGCTGCGCCCCTTCCGGCTGCGGCTCCCTCGGCTCACCGGGCCGCTGGACACCCTGTACTGTCTGGCCGTTGGAAGCACGATGTTCCTGTTCCTCCTGCGCCGGGCCGAGGGCCAGCTGCGGGGCTTTGTGCTGCTGGGCGCCGTGGGCGGCGCGGTGCTTTTCTTCTGCACGCTTTCCGCGGTATTGCGCCCTGTGTGGTCCTTTTGGGCGGACACACTGGCCTACTTGGTACATTTGTTGTCTTTTCCGCTGCTTTGGGCCAAAAATTTTTGCGAAAAAATGGCCCGACGCGGAAAAAATCTCTTTTATTTTGCGCGGAAATGCTATACAATAAGAAAAACTGGGTATCGATCACTCTTACACAAAGGAGGCGGCAGGCATGGGAAGCACACAAAAAAAGCACGCGCAAAAACGCCGGCACACCCGCGCCAGCCTGCCCACAAAGCTCCTGATCCTGACCCTACTGGTGGCCATCGGCTGGCAGCTGCACAGCCTCCACGGTCAGGTGGAAAGCGCCCAGGAAAGAAAAGAGCTCCTGGCCGCGCAGGTAGAGGCGAAAACTCAGGAAAATGACGCCCTTGCTGCGGACATCGCCGAGGGCCCCACACCGGAGAAAATGCAGGACATCGCCCGGGAGGAGCTGGGCTGGGTCGCTCCGGGCGAATATGTGTTTTACAACAGGAACAATTGATCGGTGTCGGGCGACGAGGATGGCGGCCGCTTTCCGCGTGCGCCGGCATCGGTCTTTTTTGATGGCTGTTCTCAAGATTTAAGAACAGCGAAAATCATGGAAGGAGAAACAAGTTACTGTATGGAGCCGCAGGTTGGGAGCATTCTGGAGGGCAAGGTGACCACCATCACCAAATTCGGCGCGTTTGTCGCCCTGGAGGGCGGGCGGTCCGGTTTGGTACATATCTCGGAGATCGCCAACACCTTTGTCAACGACGTACACGATTTTCTGCAGGAGGGACAGACTGTCAAGGTCCTGGTCCTGTCTGCGGAGAACGGGAAGATCAATCTTTCCATCAAGAAGGCTCTGCCGCCCCAGGAACGGCCCGCTCCCCGGGGCCCCCGTCCCATGGGCGCCCGCCCCGCCGGACCCCGTCCGGCCGCCGGAGGCGGTGCAGCGGCTCCCCGGCCCGCCCAGCCGCCCCGGTCCTTTGGCCGCGCACAGCAGCCCCTGCCGCCCTCCGGCGACCAGTCCTTTGAGGATAAGCTCAAGCAGTTCCTCTCCTCCTCCGAGGGCAAAATGGCCGATCTGAACCGCAGCATCGACGGCAAGCGGGGCGGCCGCAGAAGAAGATAAGACCAACGGGACCGCACAGCGGTCCCGTTTTTCCATAGGGATAAAAAAGAGCCGCCCGGCGGTTTTCGCCGTGCGGCCCAAGCGGGTGGGATATTGGAAAGCTTCCTTCATCATAATAGCACCGCCCCTATTCCTTGTAAATAGGAGCTTTTGCCGCTTTTACACTGCTTTTGTCGAAAGACCGCACCCTTGAACAATTTGTAAAACTTCCCATATTTCCTCTATGCAAGAGCCGACAGATGTGTTATACTGTACAAAAGAGAGGACCCCGCCTCTCTTCCACACGAAAGGAGCGATCTCGATGAAGTACACCTACGCCTGCAAGAAAGTCTCTCTGAACGATTCGATCAAGGAGTACGCTGAGAAAAAGATCTCCAAGCTGGAGCGCTACTTCCGGGAGGAGGACACCACCGCGTTTGTGACTTTTTCCGTGGAAAAAGACCACCTGTGCACGGTGGAGATCACGATCCGCGGCGGCGGCACACTGTTCCGTGCCCAGACGGAAGCGCCGGATGGTGATATGCGCGGCGCCATTGACGCCGCGGTGGGATATATCGAGCGCCAGATCCTGAAGAACAAGACCCGCCTGTCCAAACGCCTGCGGAGCGAGGGCTTTCCGCCGCCCGCCCCTGCCAATGATTTTGAGGTCGCAGAGGAGAAGGAGTTCAACATCGTCCGCACCAAGCGCTTCTCCGTGAAGCCCATGAGCCCGGAGGAGGCCATTTTGCAGATGAATCTGCTGGACCACGATTTCTTCGTGTTCCGCAGCAGCGAGGATGACAGCCTCTGCATCGTCTACCAGCGGAAAAACGGCGGCTACGGCCTGATCGTTACCGGCGAGGAAGAGTGACGCATTCCTAAATAACCCGGGAGGCCGAGGATCGGCCTCCCGGGTTTTCTTGACTGGTCCACCCCTCCGTTGGGCGGGGAGCATGGGCAGTCCCAAAATGAAACTACCCGATAAATACGCTAATTCAAATCAAAAAGGCAACTCTCATAATCTTTTAAAAAATATCTGATATTTTTTCGCCCTCTTGGAATGATTACATGTCCTTCTCTCTCCAGCATCTCTTTCTGCGCCTCGATACCACCAGGATATTTTTCATTGAGTTCTCCATTTGCCTTGAGCGTTCTCCAATAAGGCGTTTTTTCTTCGGAGCGCTGATAACTCGCCCACGCGGCAATGGAAACAAAAATTCCGGCTGTAATGGGTTCTGTAAAATCCGCACCGCTTAATTTTGCAAAGTATTCTCTGATTTTACCAACTGTGATTATTTTGCCACAAGGTATTTTCCGCATCACTTTGTCATAGTCGATCGGCGGCGCAAAATACATTCTGCTTCCGCCATATTTCTCAATACTTTTTGGGTCTGTAATTGTCTGGATCTTTGGCATATCCTTACTATCATGCAGCATAGCATTAAAATCCTTCTTATCTTCATCAGCCATATCAGCCACCTCCTGCTTTAAAGATAATCCGTTCAGCAATTCTATGCAATGAGACAGTTTGAAAAAAGTATCGGCAGCTTCCACTTGATTGCGTTCATTTTATCAAATCAAATTGTCTGCGGCAAGGATGCTTTGTGAAGCCGCTGGGATTTTTACCGGCAGCAACTGTCAAAAAGGAGCCTGCACCGGCGCGGACTTGCCTTTTCATCTGGCATTTGTTATACTGTATAAAACCTCCTTAGAGGGAGGTAAATCGCGTGAAGGAATCTGTAAACTCTATGAAAATGATATTTTTAGTGGACGGCGACAACAATATCGGCACCGGCCTGAAGGGCATCGATATGCTCTCCGAGCAGGACGCCGTCCTGGTCTTTTACCAAAAGAGCGGCTTGGCGCTGGCCAAGATCCAAAAGCTCTGCGCCGGGACCCGCGCCGAGGTCCAGTATATCGAGAGCGTCCGGGGCGGCAAGAACTCCATCGACTTCCAGATCATCACAGAGCTGGGCGTGCTGGTGGGGAAGCGGGCGGCGGACTATGCCTATGTCATCAGCCAGGACAAGGGCTACGCGGCCTCCATCGACGCCCTGCGGGCCCGGTATGCCGACGCCTTCCAGGAGGTGGCCCTGCGCCCCTCCATCGAGGACTGCCTGCACCTGCCCTTTGTGCTGAAGGCCGCCACCCGGCAGGACCTGTGCAACGCCCTGGTGAAGGAATACGGCGCCGCCCAGGGCGAAGCGCTGTACAACCACCTGAAAACCGTTTTTCAGGGACCGGAAGCGCCGGAGTCCGCGGAACCGGAGAAAAAGGCGGCCCGTCCCCGGCGGAACTACCGCCGGAAAAAGGCCGTCCCGGAAAAAGAAAACGCATAAACAGACACGTCCCGGAGGGGGGGGCCTCCGGGACGTGTTTTTATAGTCGGCACAGTGGAAAAGAATTCAAAAGATTCTTTTCCATGCAGCGCTGCTGTGCAGCGTTGCAGACCTCATATACGGCCCTCTGTGCCTGCCTTCAATAGGAACCGCACACGCGCCTTGCGCGCCGGTGGGCCAAAGTTCCGCCGGTTGAAAAGGAGCTTGTGCCCCTTTTCAACTGCGTTGACTATATCAGGCGTTCTGCGTGTCCACCTCGTGCATGTGGGCGATCAGGTCCAGGAGCTTGTTGGTATAGCCCCACTCGTTGTCGTACCAGGCGATGAGCTTCACAAAATCGTCGTCCAGCATGATGCCCGCCGTCTCGTCAAAGATGCAGGTCTGGGAAAAGCCGGTCAGGTCCGAGGAGACCACCTGGTCCCGGGTGCAGGTGATGATGCCCTTCATGCTGTTCTGCGCGGCGTTTTCCATGGCCACGCACACATCATGGTAGCTGGCCGGCTGGATCAGCCGCGCGGTCAGGTCCACCACGGACACATCGTTGGTAGGCACCCGGAAGCTCATGCCGGTCATGCGGCCCTTCAGCTCCGGGATGACCTCGCCCACCGCCTTGGCAGCGCCGGTGGAGGAGGGGATGATATTGCCCAGCACGCTGCGGCCTGTCCGCCAGTCCCGGCCGGCACGGGCGTCCACAGCCTTCTGCTTGGCGGTGGCGGCGTGGATGGTGGACATCAGCGCCTGCCGGATGCCGAAGGTGTCGTTGATGACCTTGGTCATGGGGGCCAGGCAGTTGGTGGTGCAGGAGGCGTTGGAGACCACGTCCATCTCCGGGCTGTACTTCTTGTGGTTGACGCCCATGACAAAGGTGGGCGTGCAGTTGTCCTTGGAGGGGGCGGAGATCACCACCTTTTTCGCGCCGCCCGCCAGGTGGATGGATGCCTTTTCCGTGGTGTTGTAGGCGCCGGTGGACTCGATGATGTATTCCGCGCCGCAGTCGTCCCAGTGGAGCTGGGAGGCGTCGCTCTCGCTGTATACCCGGATCTTCTTTCCATTGAGGATCAAATGCTGGTCATCCCGCTCCACGCTGCCCTGGAACGTCCGAAAAACAGAGTCATATTTCACCTGATAGACCATATAATCCAAGTCCGCATTCCGCAGATTGATGCCGCAGATCTGATAGCTGTTGCAGCCCCGCTCCACCATGATCCGCAGTGCCACGCGGCCGATCCGGCCAAAGCCGTTGATACCCACTTTGATAGCCATAGTTCTGTTTCCCTTCCAGCCCTTTATTTTACCGGCGGTACCGGTAAGTCTTGTTTTCATTATACCACTTACCTCTGTTAAGTTAAATGGGTTTTACGCAAAATTGCGTATTGTTTGAAAATATTTTCTTAGGAAAATTGTACAGTCTACTGCCGTTTGCTCCTGTTCCTTCCGATGGGATTCGACACAATTCGACAAAATCCTTGTTTTTCCAGCGTAGTTTTGCTATTCTATTGGTACGGCAGGCAGGGTTTTCCTCGTTTGACCGGCAGGCCTGCCGCAAATGCTACATCCAGCGCGTCAAATACCCGAAAGGAGCTTTTCATGGAGCCGGATCAAAATCAACTGGCATCCCTGTTTCCCAATATCGCCGCGCAGCTGCGGGGCACTCTCAGCAATCTGCATCTGGCCGCCGCGCAGCTGGCTCCCGCCGGCGCCCGGGAAGAGGACCCCAAGCTGGATGCGCAGGCCGCCCTGTTGGACCAGAGCTATTATCAGCTTCTGCGGCTGGTAAACAGCCTGTCCTCCGCGGCCTACCTCACCAGCGACACACCGCTGCCTCTTCAGGACCGGGACATTGTCGATCTGGTCAGCGGCCTGTGTGACCGCGCCGCCGCTCTGGCGCCGCTCCTGGGACTGGAACTGCGGTTCGTCTGCGCCATGGACCGCCATATCTGCGCCATCGCGCCGGACGCACTGGAGCAGCTTCTCTATCATCTGCTGTCCAATGCGTTCAAATTCACCCCCTCTGGCGGGACTGTTACCGTGGAGCTGCGGGTACGGCAGAAGCATGTGCTTCTCTCCGTGGCGGATACGGGCTGCGGCATTCCGGAGGAACGTCTCGCCACTCTGTTCGACCGCTATCTCCAGAGTGGAGCGATCGATCCGCCGCCCCATGGACTGGGGCTGGGGCTGCCCCTGTGCCGCCGGATCGCGGAGCGGCAGGGAGGCGCCTTGATGGCGGAATCCCATCCCGGCAAAGGCAGCCGGTTTATCCTCTCCCTGCCGGACCGGCAGGTGGGCGGCGGTGTGTCTGATGTGCCCTTCGATTACTCCGGAGGCTTTAACCGCACGCTGCTGGCCCTGGCGGACGCCCTGCCCCCCCAAGCGTTTCTGCTCCGCAGCCAGGATTGATCTGTTTGGCCGCGAGGATCTTGTCCCTCGCGGCCAAATTTTTGTTTGCTTTTCCCGCCTGATCCGATACAATACCAGTATGGTTTTAAAAAAGGAGTGTTTCCATGTCTTATAAGCGCGTATTCGTCGCCATGAGCGGCGGCGTGGACAGCGCCGGTGCGGCGCTGCTGCTGCAAAAGGCCGGCTATGAGGTCTCCGGCGTCACGCTGCGGCTCCATTCTTATAAAGACCGCCCGGGACTCTGTGGCTCGGCGGAAGACATCGAAGCCGCCCAGTCTGTGGCAGCCTCTTTGGGCATTCCCCATACCGTGCTGGACTTGAGCGAGCTGTTTCAATGCGCTGTGATGGATAAATTCGTCTCCGAATACGTCCATGGGCGCACGCCGAACCCCTGCATCGACTGCAACCGGGAGGTCAAATTCGGCGCCCTGCTGGATTGGGCCCTGTCCCATGGCGCGGACGCCATCGCCACCGGCCACTATGCCCGGGTGTCCCTGGATGAGGCCTCCGGCCGCTGGCTGCTGCTGCGGGGGCAGGACCGCCGCAAGGACCAGAGCTATGTGCTCTACCAGTTGACACAGCATCAGCTGTCCCACCTGCTGCTTCCGGTAGGGACCTATGAAAAGCCTGCTCTGCGGGCTTTAGCGGCGCAGGCGGGCCTGTCCAACGCCGAAAGAGCCGACAGCCAGGATATCTGCTTCATCCCTGATGGAGACTATGTTTCATTCTTGTGCCGCTATGGCGGTGTGGAATTGACCCCCGGCGATTTTGTGGACCAGTCCGGCCGCGTTCTGGGCCGTCATAAGGGACTGGTCTGTTACACCACCGGCCAGCGAAAGGGGCTGGGTGTCAGCGCCGACATGCCGCTGTACGTGCTGAAAAAGAATCTGGATGCCGACACAGTCGTTTTGGGGCCGGACCGTGATCTATATGCCCGGGAATTGACCGCAGAGCGCGTTAACTGGATCTCCATCCCGGAGCTGACCGCTCCCATGGCCGTCACCGCCAAGACCCGCTACAGCCAGCGGGAGGCGGCTGCCGTGGTGGAGCCCCTCCCGGATGGGCGTATCCGCGTCGTCTTCGACGAGCCCCAGCGGGCCATCACCGCCGGACAGGCCGTGGTGCTGTATGACGGCGAGAAGGTGGTGGGCGGCGGCACTATCTGCGGCTGAACGCAAAAGGACGCCGCATCCGCGGCGTCCTGCACCCTTATCGGTCGCTGGTGAGCCAACAATCTTGAAAAATCAAATCGTCTACATCTCCCATGCGATTTGCCTGGACTTCCATATTCAGTTCCTCCTTTGCATTTCGTGCTCCTGTCAGTATATGCGCAAGGGCCTGCAAAATTGCACAGAACGATGCAACGCAGAATCTGTCGAAGGATTTTTTGATATTTTTCCCTTGCAGCCTTGACAGAATGGGGTGGTTGTGGTATTCTAATTATTGCCGACAAGCTGCCGGTGTGGTGGAATAGGTAGACACAGGAGACTTAAAATCTCCCGGTAGCAATACTGTACCGGTTCGAGTCCGGTCACCGGCACCACAAAATAAGATATCGCGGAGTAGAGCAGTTGGTAGCTCGTCGGGCTCATAACCCGAGTAGTTACCATCATTTCCGGGGCAGTACCGGAAACCGCGGAAAATTTAACATCGCGGGGTAGAGCAGTTGGTAGCTCGTCGGGCTCATAACCCGGAGGTCGGAGGTTCAAGTCCTCCCCCCGCAACCATGGTGTGCGACCAAAATAGATACGCACGATGAAACCCTAGAACCGCAACGGTTCTAGGGTTTTTTCGTCCCCCCATTTGAGGTTGCGAAAAAAAGATACCGAAAGCATCAGGTGAATATTCAGAATGACATGAACTAACGCCCCCTCTATTTCGAGCCGATTTTTCAAGATAATTTTGAAAAATCGGCTCTTTTTTCTTTCTTGAAATTGTAAATTTTTTATGAACAAAGAGGTTACGCCTACATTTTATCACAAACCACCCATCGACGAAATACAGGCGGAATTAAGCAAATGAGGTGTTGACCAGTTTCAAAAGAGTATGGTTTCCCATCATACGTTTACCTGCCGGAGTGATCAAGTTCACTCCGGTTTATTTTTTTGCAGGAGGAAATTGATATGGACAAGCAAAATGATATGGCGCAGCTTCGCTACCTTGAAGAAGTAGCCATCAGTCTGAAGCGAGCAGGTTTCGATACCGAGCGGATTGAAGACCATCACCTTCCCGTCACCTGGAACGGGAGCTACCTATGCCGCATCTCTGGCAAAGGCAGTGTCCTGTACCGCCAGCAGAATGTGGATGCCAATGGCGCACAGGCGGAGTTGCAAAACGTGATCGACATCGCAAAAACGACCTCCGAGTACATGGCAATGATGGAATGTGCGCCGCAGCTCAAGGCAAGAGATTTGGAGGGCGACTACCGTGTCCTGGCGGATTTCAACTGCATCGTTCTGGCGGGGCATCCCACCAGCTATGGCGTCCGCTTCATTACCTGGGAATGGGATTGGAATCGTGAGGGCGTCCACACCGGGAACTATTTCTATGAGCATTACGAGGAAGCGAAGCGGGACTTCGCCACACGGAGCGGGCTGGTTCAGAAAGACGCCCTTTTTGCACCGGAGCAACTCGCCGAGATCTACCATGCCCTGCGCTTCACCAGGGAGCAGGACGAGTCTCTTTCCATCGGGCAGGATCGGGAGCTGAAGAATATTATGACGCAGGTTGAGCAGCTGGTACCGGAGAATGACCTGCATCGCCGGGAATCCCCGGAGCAGAGCGGTATGACAATGAAATAAGATCAGACGGCTGAGTCGGACAGAAATGTCCGACTCTTTTTTCATTTTGGAGGAAATCACTTATGAGAGCTGGAGACAAGCTCCGATTTAACATCAGGCTTTCTCAAGTCCCGGAGTATCACCCGGAACCGGAGCCAAATCCTATATGCACCCATTCTCCAAACTGTCGGGACTGCCCGTATCCCCGCCACGGCTTCCTCTGCTGGGGCTCAGACGGGAGCTGCCTGCGGAGCAGAATGAGCGAGATCATAGGAAAGGAGGAAAAAAGCAATGATGCAGGTAATTCTCAGTAATTCCAAGCACCCGGAATACGGGCAGGCCACCATCCCATTCCCACTGGCACAGGACCAATACGAGGACTGTGTCGAGCTGTTGGAGAAACTGGAGGTCGGCAGCGCTACCAAGCAGGATTGCAAGGTCCTGGAGATCAGCAGCGCATTTCCTGTCTTGAAACGTATGGAAATGCTCACCGTCAACCTGGACGAACTGGACTATCTTGCCAAGCGATTGGCGAGCTTTGATGTTGGAGAGGCTGCGCAATTTCAGGCCATGGCACACAAGCTGGAACTATTTGAACTGAAGGACCTTATCAACCTGACCTTCTGCTGTCAGCAGGCCACCGTCATCACGGACTTCACCAATTTGGAGGCCATTGGCCGTGACCACTACATGAATCTGCATGGCGGCTGCGCCAGCACGCAGGAATTAGAGGACCTGGACGGTGCCGAAACCGCCAGATTACTCATCGACAGCGGTACCGGAGCGGTCACGCCTTACGGTGTGGTCTACGACAACGGCATGAAATTGGAGCAGTATTATGATGGACAGCACTTCCCGGCATATCTCTATGAACCGTGTATGCTCATGATGGGATTGACCCATCGCCTGGAGCCGGAGGAAACGAAAAATATCACATGGTTTTACCTTCCCGCAGCCAAGGGCCAATTGGAACGCGCCATGGTGCGTTCCGGCATTACAGACCCTGCGGATATGCGCTTCCGATTTTCTGAAAGTATGTTCCCCGATGAGGTGGATGCTACGCTGGACTTCCGATACGAAAATATCTACGAACTCAACAACCTGGCATTGGCGGTAAGCAAGCTCTCTGTGGAGGCGCAGAAAAAGCTGGGCGCTGTGGTGGAAATGGCCGAACCAGAATACGCCTCCCAGATCTGCCGTCTGGCAGAGAATCTGGATCAGTTTGAATTTGCTCCTGGCGCTCACACGCCCGCAGAGTACGGCAGATTTATGATCCAGGAGTCCGGCCACTTTGAATATGACGAGAATCTGGAAGGATTTTACGACTATGAAAAGTTCGGCCTCCAGCGTATGGAGCAGGAATCCGGCATGTTCACCGATAGAGGTTATGTTTCTTACCACGGAACCATGAGCCTGGAGGAACTGATGATGGAGGACCCGGCAGAATCCTTTCGGGAGGAACAGGGCCTCCAGATGGGAGGGATGAAATGATGACACTGTATCTGACGAGAAAAGCCGGCACAGAGCCTGTCCCCCTCTCACTTCCTGCAACGCCTGCTGATATCGGAAACGCCTTTGCGAAACTGGACACCATCTGTCCGGACCCTTCCACCACGGAGATCTATAAGGTGGACAGTGAAGTCCGAAATCTGAGCCGGTACATTTGCAAAGCAGATGTGGAGGACAGCGAAATCCTGCGGAAGCTCAACCAACTGGCGGAATTGCTTCAGGGCATGAGCCGGGAGGATCAGATGAAGATGGAGGGCGTGCTGGACGGCAATTCCATCAACGGTATGGACGATATCCTGAATGCGGCGAATAGGGTGAAAGAATATGTCATGCTGGAGGAGGTGACATCGGACCGCACTCTGGGGAATTACCTCGTTGCGCACGGCGTGATCGACTGCCCCGAAAACATCAAGCCGTATCTGGACTATGTTGGCATCGGCGCGGAGTTTTACAGTGACCACGGCGGGGCATATACGCTGAACGGTTATGTGGTCAGGAAAACGGAACTGCCACCGCAGCTTCAGTCTCAAAAGCCATTCCGTGTGGAAAGCCGGGACGAGATGCTCCGCCTGACCCTCCGTACCGCCCGCCATGCGGACTATCCTCTCATCCTTCCCGCGGATGAGGAGTACCTGTCTTCCGTGAAGAAATACCTTTGCATTGATGAATTTGCCGAGGCGCAGATTCGGGATGTGCGCTTCAAGACTCCCTATATCGGGCAGATGATCCATGCCATGGAATGCCCTTCCGTGGAGGAATACAATGAGTTCGCCGAAGCGTTGGAGGCAATCTGGCAGACAGACGGCGCTCTTTTGACCTACGCCGCCGTGCTGGATGCCGAGCAGCCGGACACCCTGCGCCGCGCCTATGAGCTTTTGCAGGATCTGGACAATTACGAGCGCATCGTTGAGGGAACCTACGAGTATGGACAGCAGCGCCTACAGGAACTGTTGGAATTGGATCACGACGAGATCGCGGAGCTGGACGGTTACATGGACTTTGAGCAGTATGGACAGGACTGCATGGATAAGGACCATGTCATCCAGACCGAGTTCGGTTTGCTGCGGCGTTTCGAACCGCCCTTTCCTGAGCAAAGTCAGACCCAGCAGATGAAGGGACTTTGAAAAACTTCTGGTAGCTATTACGGAAAGAGTGTGTCACGGTTACCGCTATTCATTAGGAAATAGACACTGAATTGATAACTTTTTGATAACACTTACCCCGACGTATAGCTATTGCTTCGAAATTGCGGTATGGTGCGTCGTTGACAGGAGGCGATGTGATGTACGAATACATGAGAGGACTGCAGCGGCAATTCTTCAAGGAACCGGACTTTCTGGAACTGCGGCAGGAACTGAATGAGCTCCACCAGGAACTGACGGAGGACAGCCCCAAGGATGAACGGCGCAAGCTGCTGAAGCTAGTGGATCTGGAGGCGGAGTTGCGGGACGAGATTTCCCTCGCCAGCTTTGCGGCAGGCTTTCGTCTAGCGTGGGGCATTATCGGTGAACTGAACATAGAGCCGCCCTACTCATTCGCTGAGGAAGAAGAGCGCAGAATGGGACGGCTTGCAGACTTAAGGAGGGATGAATAGTGGCAAAGCATAGGCCGTCCGGTGACGGCATGGTACGCAAACGCGATGATAGTCAATAGGAAGTTCGCATCGTGGTATGGCATCGGCTACAATAACAAAGGTTAGACTTTCGCAAAACGCTGTTGTATGTTGTGTGGCTATACCACAGGAAAAGAGGTGAAATACAATGCAGAAAAGCGAACCCAAACCCAATAACACCAGGTTCCAGATCAGGCCCGCTTCTCCCGAGGAAGCGGGCTTGTTTTATGCCCAGCTTCCTGTGGAGGATGAGCGGCTGGGCGCCATCGGCCATGTCCGGATGGACTTCGGTCGCAGCGGAAATGAGTTCTGGCACACCTGGTGGCCCCGCGGACCGGAGGAGCTGAACAGCCCCACGTTCAAATCCGAGCTTCAGGAGGTAGTGGATGAGCTTCGGGAGAGCGTCTTGAAAAACCGCTTTGCCATGGAGCGTTACTGCTACGGTCACGGGGGAAAGATCAGCGGCGGCTGGGTCCAGAACTATGGCTATGTCATAGAAACAGAGAACTACCGCTACTGTCTCCGCTGCAATCCATCCCCCGGCGACTACAACGCCTACCTGACAGCATTTGATCTGAACGTCCAGCGGCAGAACATGGCGCAGCAAGAAAAGCCGCTGGTCGGCAGGGTCACATTTGTCAATGGCGACACCCAGGAATTTACGGATGTCGAAGCATACCTGCGGTGTATCGAAGATGAGCTGCCGGACCGGCCCATTACTGGCTTCCGGTATGAGACCCTGACAGATGACCCCGCTGTCCGCAAGGGAGTGGACGATATCCTCTTCAATCTCTTCGGGGAGGAAAATCCTCGTCCGCTGGAGAAATATGAAACGCCCGATCAGGGCATGAAAATGGGAGGTATGTGAACATGATCGACCGCAATTTCGTAAAATTTCTGAAAGAGCAGTATCCCAAGGGTACCCGTGTCCGCCTGAACTCCATGTCAGATCCCTACGCGCCGGTGGAATCCGGCACTGAAGGCAGCGTCGAGATGGTGGATGACGCCGGCCAGCTTCTGATGAAATGGGACAACGGCAGGACGCTGGCGCTGATCCC
This sequence comes from uncultured Dysosmobacter sp., assembly GCF_947631635.1. Classification (GTDB taxonomy): domain Bacteria; phylum Bacillota; class Clostridia; order Oscillospirales; family Oscillospiraceae; genus Oscillibacter. The sequence continues at coordinate 41,950 of NZ_CANRMB010000003.1, read as the reverse complement.
TGGTGAGGACAGCTTTTCTGTGCTGCCGCCCAAGCTGACCACGCTCAAGCTGTATATGCCTATGACGGTAGATCGCTTCGAGAGCGACGGATGGGGCGGCACAGAGAACGAGCCGACTGAACTGAGCAATTATGAGGCCATCCGCTATGTGGACAGCATCAACGCGGCGCTCCGGCGTGAGGAGCTGCCCGCAGAGGCAGAGCGGGGACTCATGCACTATTACAGCAAGAACGACGATATTGCCCGGAAGGTCCGAAAGGTCACCTTCGCCGCCGAGGTGAGGGATCAGAAGCTCTGGGGCGTGGCGGAATGCCAGATCGCCGGTGAGCTGACGCCGGAGGAACTGACCGGGCTGAAAGAATTTGTGTCCGGACAGGCGTCAGATGGATTCGGCGAAGGCTTCGAACAGCGGGAGATTTCCGTGCCGGACGGCCATGAGATCTACGCCCACCTGTGGCAGTGGGAAAACTGGAGCATCCAGACCGAGCAGGAGTGCTTCTCACCTAAGCTGGCGGAAGGATTGCCGGAGCTGTGCTTCTCCGTTCTCCCCTCCACCGGCGAACTCATCTGCATCAAGCGGGGCGAGAGCGGGTACTATCCCAGCGATTGGAGTACCACCGATCCTGAGCAGAACCGGGAACTGGCGGATGAAAACAATGAGCGCCTGGGCGTGACAAAGGCGCAGGAGGAAGCCATGAAGGTCGGCTCCATGGTGGGCTGGGGAGTCCCCGGTGCGGACCCTGCCGCCTATGAACAGGATGGACCGCGGATGGGAGGGCTTGGCCGTGGATAAACTTTTCTTAGTGGAGTTGTCCGGAGGTAATATCAGGCACTGCGAACTGGAGTTGCCGGCAACAGATTATGAACTGCTGGACGCACTGGACAAGCTGCGGCTCTCAGCATCGGACAAGCTGTACTTTGATATCTGCGACTACTATGGCTACAACTACCTGGCACCGTTTATCAGCGACACTCTGAACCTCTATGAGCTGAACGCCCTCTCCCGAAGGCTGGCTGATTTGAACCCGGCACAACAGACAGCCTTTGCGGGGCTTCTGAAAATGGAAGTGGAAAAGCGGGACGGCGATATTCTCGTCCCGAAGCTCATCGACCTTGCCTACAGTGCGGACTGCTGCCATGTGGTAGCCGAGGCATTGAACGACTCCCAGCTGGGCAGATTCTATGCGGACAACGGCTTCATCCACATTACAGAGAATGTTCCCGATCCCGTCTACGAATTGCTGGACTTTGAAGCCCTGGGAAGAAAAGCACGCAATGAGGAGGGCGGCGTGTTTGTGGATCGGGACACCTACGGCTGCTTTGGCTACGTTGTCCGTCACGCTGACTTGGTGGAAGCGTACAAGGACATGGATCTGACCCCGAAGAAACCACCATACACAGTCCTGCTGGAACTGACGAAGGGATGGTTCCATGATCCTGCGTATGACAGCGAAAAGACTGTCCAGCTGTGGTTCCCGTCATCCCCTGCCGAGATGGACCACGCGCTGATTGAGCTGGGGGCGGCAACATGGGCTGAAGTATCTTTCCAATGCATCGACTGCCGCGTCCCCGCTCTGATGGATGCCGTCAGCAGCGCCAATAATGTGGCGGAAGTCGACCGGTTCAGTCAGTGGCTGGACAACATCCCGCAGGAGAAGCTGGCTGGATACAAGGCATTGCTGGCAGCCGCCCAATGCCGGGACCTGCAAAACGCCATGATGCTGATGGACGCTCTGGACAGCTATATCTTCACGCCCAGCTTCAGCTCTCCAGTGGATGTAGCCAGAGGTGAGCTGAAAGTGACCATGGCGAAGAGCGACGCGGAGATCCTGCTACCCCACGTCAACCTGTACACCTATGGAGATGCCCTGCTCCAGAGCCAACACGCCATCCTGACGGAATATGGAGTGATCGAGCGGCAGGACGGACAACCTATACTGACCCAGCAATCTCAGGAAATGGGGATGAATATGAAATGAACAAGGAACAATTCTGGCGCATTGTGGATGACGTTCGCAGCAGCGCCGATCCCAGGGATCAGGAAGCGATCCTTTTCGCGCTCCAGGAGCAGCTGAGAAAGCTGCCTTCGGCAGAGATCATGGAGTGGCAGGAGATATTCCAATTCTATGACGATGCCGCTTATCGCGCCGAGCTTTGGGCGGCAAGCGGCGCCATGGGCGTCCACTGCTCAGATGACGGATTTATGGACTTCCGCAGCTGGCTGATCTCCCAGGGCAGGGATGTGTATATGGCCGCGCTGAAGGACCCGGAATCTCTTGCCGAAGTGGATACCGAGGGGCAGAGCCTCAATTTTGAGCAGTACGCTTACGTCGCACCCAAAGCCTATGCCCAGCGCAAGGCGTATGAAGCCGGTCCGCTGACAGACGTCATCCGGGACTACATCAACTGGGCGTCGCAGTCTGAGCAGCAGGTGTTGGATCGCCTGATGAGAGCGTCGCCTCATAAGAAGAATCTCAGCGTAGGCATTGCCAATGCTTTCCTACAGAGGTGTTTGGAGTTGAAATATGATCTGTATGAAGATTTGCGACAGATCCCATCGAATCCTAAACTGCTGGACAGCCTGATGGAAGATATCCCGGAAAAGCGGGACTTCGACCCGAACTGGACGCTGGAGGATCTGCCGCGGATTTTCCCTCGCCTCTGCCAAAAACACGAGGCTCAGATGGTCACTTGGTCTGCTAAGGGACCGTTGCCTGTAAAAGCGGTAGAGCAATACTATTCATTTCGCGCGGATTGCCCGACAGCCAACGCCGTTCGCCGAAGAGTCGGGACGCTGACTGCCGACGAGGAAGCCATACTTGCCGCAATCGTCCTGCGCTACGATCCGAAATCGACAGAACGGGCAATGGAACTGTTGGATCATGCTTCTGAGTATGCGATCCTGAAAGGCGTGAACTGCTACGAGTCATTGGGCAGGTACTATCTTGCCCATGAAACCTCCGTACCGGAGGAGCTGTATGAATACATGAATCTGGATGCGCTGGGTTGCCGTTACGAAGACGAGCATCCCGGCGTTTTTGTCGGCAATGCCTATGTGCAGTATCCATCCCAGACGCAGACTATGAGCATGAAGATGAAATAGCATATCGCCATCCGCCATTGCGAATTTGAAAATTAGATTTAGGGGCCGTTTTCCGAAAGGGGAAACGGCCCCTTCTTTTTTTATGCCCTTTTTCGGAAAACCAGGCTCCGGAAAGGAAAGAAAATGCGTGAAGAAAAGCTGCTTGCATACCTAAAGGGTGCCTGCCCCGGCAGACAATATCGCGTCAGCGGCGCCGAGTTGGAACGGGTTCTTTGCATCAGTGGTACAGACCTGCGGAAGTTGGTGAACCGTCTTAGGCGCAAAGGATATCCAATCGGCAGCGACCGAAACGGCTATTTTTACGCCGTCACTGCAAGCGAGATCTACTCCACCATCCGCCAACTTCAGAGCATGGTAGCTGGATTGGAGGCGGCAATCCGTGGACTGGAGACATCCATGGACCGTTTTCAGGAGCGTGAGGGAACTCGTCATGGCTAAGCCCCCCTTTCCCTGGATTGGAAGCAAGGAGAAGCTCGCCCCCTACATCCTTCCGGCATTTCCTCCGAAGCTCCGGCAGTATGTGGAGCCTTTCGGCGGCAGCGGTGCCGTGCTGTTAGCTCTTCCCCCAGATTCAAACCGACTGGACATCTACAACGATTTGGATTCGGAGTTGGTCAATCTGTTCTCCTGCATTAAGGAACGTTCCAACGTTCTGATGCGAGAACTGAAATTTTTGCCCATTCAATCCAGAACGTTGTTCGAATACTACCGTGACTTTGTAGCACACAAGGATGTCTATTATCAAAACATTCAGGAGGAGATCGCTTGTCTGGGTGACCGCTCCTGCTTTACGGAGGAGCAAGCCGGAGAACTGCTCCCCATCTTCAAGGAACGGCTTCGGCTCTATGATGTGAAGCGGGCGGCAGCTTTCTACAAGGCCATCCGTGGCAGCTTCAGCGGGACAGTTACTTCCTACGGCGTGAAGGGTGTAGATATAGAGCACTTTCTCGGCCTGTTTCCCGCGGTGTCCGAGCGGCTAAAAGATGTGCCGCTGGAAAACAAGAACGCTCTACAGCTCATTCGGGAACGGGATCGCAAGGGAGGACTAATCTATTCGGATCCGCCCTATGTCACGACTGAAAAGATTTACCGTGTATCTCGCAACATTCGAACTATCCGTCGCATCCGCCATTTCCACGTCCGTTTGTGGCAGGTGCTTTCCCAGTGCAAGGGCTATATCGTAGTCTCCTACAACGACTGTCCCTTCATTCGAAAGCTCTACCAGGATTATTACATTTTAGCCTTTCGCCGGAATAATCCGCTGTCGCAGAAAAAAGGCGCGGAATTCGGTGAACTCATCATCACCAACTACGATCCAGAACCATACCTGAACCGTCAGATGAGCCTCTTTGACGGGCAGTTGGGGGATCTGGAACTGAAAGTGATCCATCGGCCTGACCGACCGATCAAATATCATTCATGAAAAGGAGAACGATTACTATGAAATTCAAGATTTGCCCTGATCCCGAAAGAAAGGCCCTCTCTATCCCCCGCGCTGCACTTCAAATCTCAGGCCTTGACGGTCAGGATGAACTGCATCTTCATGCGGATGACGGCTGCGTCCTGCTTTTGCCGGAGTGCCCCACCGCGGGGGAGACGGTGAAGACCATCCAAATGCTGGTCGACATCAACACCCAGCTCATCTCTGACCTGGCGGCAGCCAGCCGTCGAGCCATGGAGGATGTGGAGTGCGAGTGTCTGAACTGCGGACACCGAACTTCCTGTTTTGGCATCTGCATCCCGCCTTGCCAGCTGGAAGAAGCGGGGATCGATCCCGAATCTGAACTGGCCACCTGTGTGCAGGAGGGCAGAATCATTATCCAGCCCATGGAAAAGCCCGACGCAGACCAGTTCCTGGATGAACTGGATGAAGATCTGTGCTCCATGCTGACCGATTCCGGCGTCCTGCTGGCGGGCGTCCACCGCCTCCTGATGCACGAGGGGTACTGTCATGAATGATACCTACCTCTATCCATGGGGGGCCAAGGATGCCAGGAGGCGGAACGAGATCGCACTCTGGCGTGAAAGCTACCGAGCCAATGTGGCGTGCAGGCAGGCCATTGAGGATGCCATCCGGCAGAACTTTGACGGAATGCACCTCTCTTCTGACTGCCTGAAGCCTGTGCTGGAGGAGTACGGCTACAAGCGCACGGCTTGGGTCCTTGCCAATACGCTGCACGAACTCAAGTCGGACGGGCGCTTCAGCCAGTCCAACAAGCTCTGGGCGGAGCGTTTCTACATTCCCGCAGATCCCGACCACAACAGCGATTTCACGGTTCGCAGCCATCCCGCCGTGCTGGATGGTTTCGTGAATTTGTATCGGAAAGCATATCAGGATTTGGGTCTGTTCGGTCCTGAGCATTGCACAGGTGACCGGAGCGAGCAGGACTTTACAGGCAAGGTGCTGGTACTCAGCCCTGATACGCTGAAGGAATCCTGCTGGCGTCAGGAGGATCAGCTCTGGTACGCCCACGACGGCTTCGGCTGCAGCCCCCACGCCAGAGGGCGTTCCGTCCGCTGCACCTGCCTGGGTGACGGAGAGATGACACGCTGGAACCGCTCGGATTTTGTGGGCGTTCTGAAGGAGGAATACCTGCCGGACTGGGCGCTGGAAAAGCTGGACGCACTGTGCGGGCAGGAAAAGACGGATGCCCCTGCCATGGGCGGCATGACGATGAAATGAAGGAGGAATCACGAATGTGCGTGACATTTTATACCGTGGACGATCTCCGCCCCGGACGCTGTACCGGCTGGAATATCCGGCGGTTTCAGACGCTGAAGGACGCCATCTCCCATTACCGGACGCTTCCCGCTGAGGGAACCCGCATCCTCGGCATGGCGGATGAAGGCCGTGTTTGGGAACTGATCCGCTGTGTCCGCCTGTTCCCCGGTGAAGCGCAGGGGGAGGATGTGCTGGCAGCGGATTACCGCTCCTGTGGCCTGACGCGCGAACTGCCGGAGCTGAAGAAAGCGCTGAATACCTGCGTCGATGAGCTGCGCCCCCGCTATATGCTGGAGCCTGAGCGAATGGTCCCCATCCCCACGGGGAAAAAACTGCGGGAGGAGCTGCGGGACAAATTGCTCTGGCGTGGATATGGCGGGAAATACGATTCCGCGATCCGCTCCATGTATGTTTACGGCGTTGGCTGGGTCTCGCCCCAGGATGTGAAGAAACAGGGACCGCTCCCGCTGGTCCTGTGCTATAAGGTAGACGCCATGACCAAGGATGGGGCGTATCTGTCGCTGGAACCGGAACCCTGGGAGTACCAGCTGATGCTGAAGTACACGAAAAACTATTATGAAGATGAAAATAGGAGGAACATGAAATGAAACGAATGCTTTCCATTTGCGCCGCGGCGCTGTGCCTGACCATGGCGCTGGCCCCCACCGCTCTGGCGGCGGACTTTGAGACTGCCCCTCCCAATGCCAAGGTCTGCTACCCCACCTCCATCGTCCGCAGCGACGATGGGACGGAACTGAAGAAGATCTATGATCTGGGTCCCGAGGATGACCCTGCCGGAATCCCTCGCTCGGATTTCCAGAAGGATGGCTTCCAGTATACCCTGACGGACCTGCTCAAACAGGAACTGCCGGAAAATGAGAGCCGCCAGCACACGGAGACCGTCACCCTCCAGAGCAAGAAGAAGGATATGGAATCTGTCCTGGCCCTGCTGCCCCAGGAAAAGGAGTTCATCACCGACGATGGACTTGTTGGGAACTTGACGCTCCGACTTGATACCGTCCAGGTGGAGCCTGCGGGCTATGGCAGCTCCACCAAGGAGGTCTCCGCCAAGCGCAGCTATCCCAACCTCACCGGTCAGGATACCCAGTACATCCCCAAGACCATTGAGGAAAACGGACGCACCCTGACGCTGCAGGAGATCCAGTGGCAAACGGACAACACCGCCACCACGGACGGTTACGCCCTGGGTGACCGCTATACCGCCATCGCCACCTACACCGGCAGCGCCACCAGCAGCTATGTCACCGGCTACACGGTCACGGCAGAATACACCGGCACAGTCAGCCGCATTGCCCTGAACCGTGTGCGCTATGTTGCCATCTTCGAAGGCACACCCATCCAGCCCGCACTGCCTGTGGAAACCGATGCAGGCACCCCGGCCTTCCGTTGGTCCTATGTGCTGATTCCCCTGGGTGTTGTCGCTGTGGCAGGCGCAGGAATCGGCGGAGCGCTGCTGTTGAAGCACAGGAAAGAAAACGCTGATGAGGAGGACGCGGAAGAATGAAGAAAATGATGAGTCTTTGCCTGAGCCTTTGCCTGACGGCTGCTCTGGCCGCTCCCGCCTATGCGCTGGAGTATACCATCGATGCCCCTGAGGGGCCGTCCTATGGAACGCCCACCTCCATCGAGGTGGTGCATACGGCAGACGGCGGGGCAATGAAAAATGAGGACGTCAGCAAGAATGCCGCCCTCATCCCTCCCGGCTTCGGAACACCCAGTATGGACGCCATGAATACCGGAACTTACCTCACGCCGAATCTGGCCCTCGGCGGTATGCCCGCCACCGGCACAGTCATCGGCGGCAACTCCGCGGCTGTCGTGGACCCCGGCAGTGCGGTGGTCACATCCCCCTCCAGTACCGTGATCACCACTGGCTATACCGAGGTCACCTCCGACCTCTACTACTCGGCAGGATATCTGGGTACGCTGAAAATTCCCGCTCTGGATCTGAGCGTGAAGGTCTACCAGGGTACGGACAGCAAAACACTGGCAAAGGGCGTCGGCCACTTTGAGGAAACCAGCATCTGGAATGGCAATGTGGCGCTGGCGGCGCACAACAGGGGCGTGAACAACTACTTCGGACAGATCCACACGCTGGAGATTGGGGACAAGATCACTCTGACCACCAAGCTGGGGGCTCGCACCTACAAGGTGACCAATGTCAGCAAGGTCAGCGAAACGGACCGCAGCGGTCTTGCCGCTTCCGGCGAAAATATGCTCACGCTCTACACCTGCGTCCGCAACCAGCGGGACGCTCGCTGGTGCGTCACAGCGGTGGAGGTTTGATTTTCTCCCTTTTGCCGGATCGGTTCTGTTCGACTTCTGCCCAGGCCTTGTGCTATGTTGATGCTGCAAAGAGCTTTCCACAAAGTACATGAAAAAGACACGGAGGGTAGAATATGAACAGAATCAAAAATGCAGGAAAGAACATGAGCATCATGCTCACTGGCGTGGCCATCGGCGCCGTGCTGACCGGTGGGTCCATCGCGGCCGCGGCAGGTGTCGTGGCGGAGCCGACCTGGCAGCCCATCTTCGTGGATGGCCGTCAGGTCCAGATGACAGCCTATAACATTGCAGGCCATAACTATGTGAAGCTCCGGGACATCGGTGAAAAAGTGGGGTTCAATGTCTATTGGTCCGACGGCGTTCAGGTGGACAGCGACGCTCCCTACACCGGCGAAGCACCAGTGCAGAAAGTCCCGACAAGCAGCATGACCCAGGACCTATCAGAATGCCGGCAGGAGATCGTAGACCTGACCAATGCTCTGCGCCGGGAACACGGGCTGCCGGACCTCTCTGTGGATGAACGGCTCATGGAAGCCGCACAGAGCTGCTCCGCACAGGGCTTCACCGCGCACCATAACCGGGAAGAGTGCGAGGCGGTACTGGAGAGCGGATACCCCTATGGCTTCGGCTCCAACCTGACGGTGTTCACTGCCAGTCCCGCTTCTGGCATCGCGCAGAGAGCGGTCTCGAACTGGGCAAACTCTCCCGGACACTTGCGGACGATGCTGGACCCGGACTGTGACAGCATCGGCGGCGGCATCACCGTGAGCGGCGGCAGGACCTACTGCTATATGTTCGTCGGCAATCCCACAGCCAATAATCCCTACGCTTAATGTTCTCATCCTGCCCTGGCCTTTCAGCAACCGCTGAAAGGCTCTTTTTTTGTTGCCAAATTACGAAAAGAAAGGAAGTATCTGCTCTATGAAAAGATTGCGGCATTCTCTGAAAACCCGCGTAACGGCACTGCTGCTTGCGCTGGTTTGCGTGCTCGGACTTTTCCCGGCAACCGCCTTCGCTGCCGGTACCGATTCGATCAAGCTGGAGAGCTTCGGCATGTCCGGCGTTTCTTATCAGTCGGCAAGCCTCGGTACCTGTACGCTGCATCAGATGTACTACGATTACGGCGGCAAGACCACCGTTGGCTTCTGTGGAACCAAGGGTGGAGGCATGGGAAAGTCCCTGATCGGACAGACATGGGGAAATCCCCAGGCCATCTCCGATCCCACCGTCAAGATGATGATGGCCTACTACTATTCCCACTCCACCGGCACCTTCACCGACGAAGCCCATGCCCTCGGCGTGGATGACGTATGGGGACCTGAGTATACCTGGTATATGAATGCCTGGGTGCAGGCCATCGTCTGGCGCTACAAGGCAGGTTCCCTCGGTGATCCTGTAACTGCCTGTGCCGAGGAACTGATGTATGTCTGGAACTCCCTCAAAAACGCGAATTACACAAGCATCGACCAGGCCTGCGACGGCTCTACGTTCCGGGACAGAACGCAGTATATCTTCGACCTCGGCAACCGCGGCGTGTGGGGTGAGTGCAGTGTGTACGAGTATTCGTTCACCGGCTCCGGCTCCAGTTCCCATCCCGCGAATACCGTGCAGGCTGTTGTAGTCGGTGAGCTCAGCATGGACATCACTGAGGAACAGTACAAGCTCACGGTCAAGAAGGTGGACGCCACCAACCCCACCAAGGGGCTGCCTGGTGCGAAATTCCACATTGAAGCCCAAAACGGCTCTTTCTCCAAGGATATCACCACCGATGCCGATGGGACCTATACGCTGTCCCCGCTGGATGCCGGCACCTACGCCATCACAGAAACGGCTGCCCCGGACGGCTATGCAATCGATAACGCCGGTCCTGAATATGTCGTCCTCCCCAATGGCACCAGTAATAGCGTGACCGTCACCTTTACCGATACGCCCAGCATCACGGCCAGCGGCAGTATCCGCAAAGTCGATGCAGATAATCCCAGCCATGGCCTTGCCGGCGCGGTCATCAAAATTACCGGCGTTGATAATAACTTCACCGGTACCTACACCACCGGCGCTGGCGGCGCTCTGAGTGATGTGCCTTGGGATACCATGCCCGTGGGAAGCTATGTGGCAACGGAAGTGACGCCCCCTGCCGGGTATTCTCTCAGCAAAGATGCCAGCAAGGTGCGGCAGGAGTTTTACTGGGACGGGAAATCCGACGTCTCCCTGGTTTTTGAGAATGATGCCAAGGTAAAAGTCCAGCTCATCAAACTGGATGATTCCGACAGGCCGCTCTCCGGCGCGGTATTCAACATCCTTAAGGACGGCCAGCTGATCGGCACGGAAGCCACGGATGCCTCCGGCAAGATCACGGTCACCAATGTCACGGAGGGCATGTATACCTTCGTTGAAGTATCCGCCCCCGACCCCTATGCCAAGCTGACCTCTCCCGTCTGCGCCCACGTGGATCAGGCCGTTGTCAATGGCGGTGGCACAGTCACGGTGACGGCCAAAGACCAGAAGCTCCCCAATTTGACCATTAAGAAGCTGGACAAGCAGAACAAGCTGCCTGTTGCCGGAACTGTGTTTGAGATCAAGGGCATCCACTACGGCTACCATCAGGACGTCACGACAGACACTTCCGGCAAGGCCGTTCTGACTGCTATTCCCGTAGACAGCTATGAGGTCACGGAGAAGTCCGTGCCCAAGCCCTATGTCCTGGACGAAACCAACACCCAGACAATTTATCTGGGTCCCGGTGATGATCAGCAGCTTGTTTTCGAGAACCTGAAGCAGCCCCAGCTGACCATCTCCAAAATCGACGCGGACGATTCCAGCCCGGTCGCCGGAACTGTTTTTACCGTAGAGGGCATTGACAGCGATTACCGCAGTGACTGGACCACTGGCGAAGACGGCACTGTTACCGACCGCGTCGCCCCTGGCACCTATCGGATCACGGAGAAATCCGTTCCCGCGCCCTACTATTTGCCGGACAAGGACGCAGACCGGGTCCAGACCATCAGCCTGAACGCCGGTGATGATAAGAGCATCACGTTCAAAAACCGCAAAATGCCTCTGCTGACCATCTACAAGGAGGACAGCGTTGCAGGTGCTGATGTGGAGGGTGCCAAGTTCCACATCACCTATACCAGTAACGGTGAATCCGCCGAAGCGCCCGCAACCATCGACTATGGCTATTTCCTCACGGATTCCCGTGGAGAGATCAAACTGCATGAGTCCGGTAAGCGTCTGTACCCCGGCGAGTACACGGTGACTGAGGTGGAACCCGCTCCCGGCTTCCAGATGAAAGAGCCTTCCACGCAGAAGGTCATCCTGTATGGCAGCGAGAGCAAAACCCTGACATTTCAGAACACGCCCCTCAATGCCATTATCGTCGAGAAATACGATAGCGTCACTCACGAAGCTTTGCCTGGGGCCACGTTCCTGCTGAGATTCCTGGGCGGCACTTCCGGTACCGGCGGCACCGTCATCGGGCAGAAAATCACCAGCAAAAACGGCACCGCCATCTGGACGGGGCTGACTGCCGGCACCTACATCCTGGAGGAAGTGGACCCCGCGGATGGATACAGCATCATCCAGTCCTCCGAGACGGTCTATCTGGCGGACAGCGGTGAACAGAGTGTAGTCACCGTGCCCTTCGAAAATGCCCCCGATGGCATTCTGCTGATCCGTAAGGTCTGCTCCGTCAATCCCAGCGTGACGCTGGCCAATGCGGAATTCAAAGTGACTTATGCGGATGGCACCCTGATCGGTGATGCCAACGGCATTTTCAAGACGGATGTCAACGGCGAGATCCGCATTGACGGCCTGAAGCCCGGTAAGAGCGTGATCGTCACAGAAACGAAAGCGCCTGATGGCTTCCTCATCGATACCCAGTCCCAGGCGATTCAGATCAAGGAAGGGCGCACAGTATCCCTGACTTTTGCCAACCAGCCTAAGGGAAAACTGATCATCCAGAAGCGGGACAGTGCCACTGGGCAGCCTTTGTCCGGCGCGGAGTTCCGTGTGACCACTGCCGCTGGATGTGAAGTCAGCCTTGACGGTGTTATCGGCACTGCAACGCTTACGCAGAATGGCATTTTCACCACCGATGCGCAGGGAGAGATCCGCATCTCCAATCTGGCTCCCGGCGCCTACGTTATCAATGAGATCAAGGCTCCGGACGGCTATGTCATGGATACAGCTTCTACCAATGTAGTCATTGGGAAGAACGGCGACACCCAGACCGTGGTCGTGAAAAACTCCAAAGCCGGCTCCCTGGTCATCCTGAAGAAAAACTCGCTGAACGGAGAGCCGCTGGAAGGGATCACTTTCAAGGTGACTACTTCTACCGGCGAATATGTGCCGGACGAGAATGGCCGGATCAGCAGCAATGGTCTTTACTATACCGATAAGGACGGCAAGATCACCATCAATGGCGTCGTAGGTACGCTGGTCGTGACCGAGGTGAAATCTATTCCTGGCTACACCATCGATCCCGCGACGAAGACCCAAACGGTCGTCGTCAATCCTAACGACACCCAGACACTTACGTTTTTTAACACGCCAAGCACAACTTTGGTGATTCAGAAGTTCATTGAAGGCACGGACCATGAGCCGCTGGAAGGTGTCCGATTCCTTGTGACAGACAGCTCCGGCGCTGTGGTAGGCCGGAGCAACGGCGAGTATGTAACGGATGAAGCGGGCCAGATCACCATTACTGACCTGGAACCCGGCACGACCGTGACCGCCCGTGAAGTACAGACTGTCGAGGGCTATGTCCTGGATGGTACCCCCAAGAGTATTCTCATCAAAGAGGGCGAAGTCCAGACCCTGCGCTTTTATAACAAAAAGCAGGGAACGCTTGTCGTTCAGAAGAAAGATCGTGTGAGCGGCAAGCTTTTAAGCGGTGTGGAATTCCAGATCACCTACGCCGACGGTGGCTATGTGGATGATGCCAACGGCCACCTCTCCAGCAAGGGTCTCTACACCACGGACTCGAACGGTGAGATCCGCATTTCCGGCATCACCGGGACTGTCGTGGTGAAGGAGACAAAAACCATCCCCGGCTATACCATCGACCCGGCCACTCAGACGCAGACAGTGGTGGTGAACCCTGCGGACACCCAGACCATTACTGTATTTAACGACCCTATTGGCGGCGTGGAGATTATCAAGGTCAATGAAGCTGACCGAAATGAGCGCATCCCCAACACCACCTTTGAGATCCGCAGGGTCGGTGACGATGCACTGGTGGACACAGTGACAACCGATTCCAATGGCCGGGTGTATGTGACTTTGGAGGACGGCAGCTACTACGCTGCAGAGACCAAGGCCAACGAGAAATACCGGCTGGACAGCACTCCCCATTACTTTACTGTCAAAGACGGTAAGTGCCAGCCCGTAACGGTGACAAACCGTAAAATCAGCGGCATTCTCATCCACAAAATTTCCAGTACCACAGGCGATGGTATCTACGGTGTTTCCTTTATCCTCTATGACAGCAGCAACACCCCCATCGCCCAGGAAACCAGTGATGACCGGGGGTATGTCCGCTTTGAGGACCTGACCCCTGGCCGCTATTACCTGCGTGAGCTGGAAAATGAGGGCTATGTACCTGACACGCAGAGAAAGACCGTTTATGTCAGATCCGGCGAGACTACGGAGGTCGAGTGGGAGAACACGCCCGTCACAGGTCAGATTCAGATCGCCAAGACCTCCGCAGACTACAACAGCATGAACGGCTGGCCCGCCGGAACTCCTATCCCCAACACCGTCTTTGAGATCTACAACTATAAGACAAACCGTCTTGTAGACACGATTAAGACGAACAAGAACGGGCTCGCGGTCAGTAAGGTGCTGCCTCTGGGGCGCTACAAAATCGTAGAATCCCAGGCGGCGGAGTTTTATGGACTGGATAAGACCCCCATTGAGGTGGAGATCGAGTTCGCTGGCCAGATCGTCAAGGCGGCTATGACCAACAAGAGCCTGTATACCAACGTGTCCATCAAGAAAACCGGCTTCGTGGAGGTCATGCCCGGCCAGACGATCCGCTACGACCTCTCCAACATCGCCAACAACTCAACCACCAGTCTGACCTCGTTCTACTGGCGGGACACGCTGCCCACCAACGCGGTCCGGCTGGACAAGCTGGTCACCGGCACCTGGAATACCCCCGGCAATTACAAGGTGGTGTACAAGACCAACCTCAGCGGTGATACCTGGCGTGTGCTGGCGGACAATCTGAGTACAGCGCAAAACTATGTGCTGGACGCATCGCCCGCGGCACTGGGCCTTGCTTCCAATGAGTACGTCACACAGTTCATGGCATCCTTCGGCGTGGTACCCGCCAACTTCCGGCAGGTAGAGGCACCGAGAGTGTACTGCAGCGTGGTCTCCTGGCTCACAGGCGGCACGCAGTTCGTCAATCAGGCGGACGCGGGTGGCGTCTACGACGGCCAGTGGATCATGGCGACCTCCCGCTGGGTCACCAGAGTTTATAAGCCCAGCAAGCCCCTGCCCCGCACCGGCTATTAAGCCCTCCGAATAATCTTTAAGGGTGGACCGCTCATTTGAAGCGGTCCACCCTTAACCGTGCAAAAAATCCGGAAAGGAACCAGGCTGTAGGGAAACAGCTCCCAAAAGCCTGGTTTCTTATCTGGGTGTCGCTGTCTCCACAGTCTCTCCTTTTCAAAAAGGAAAGGACGATATATGAGAAAGCACAAGAAAATGATTTGTATCCTCGGCATGGTGCTCCTGATGACCTGCCTGCTCAGCACGGCAGCCTTTGCCGCAGGCGATGTTGCTTCAGCGGTGGAAAACACCTGGAAAGATGCCGCAAGCCAGATCAAAACCGTGGTGGACAATGTGGTATTTCCCGCGCTGGACATGATCCTCGCCATCGCGTTCTTTGTCAAACTGGGCAGCGCGTACTTCGACTACCGGCAGCGGGGACAGTTTGAATGGACGGGACCCGCCATTCTCTTTGCCTGCCTGATCTTCACCCTGACAGCTCCCAAGTACATCTGGACCATCATCGGGATCTGAGGTGCAACATGAATTTTTTTGAACAGGAACTTCGAAAAATCGTAGGGGACCGATCTCCTGACACCACATTCGTGGGCAGGGCCTGCTATGTTCGGCTGAATGAAATGAATCGTGTAAAAATTCGATTCATTTCTACCGAAATTTCAAACCACTACAATGCCCTGCGCCTGACAATTCTAAATCGACAGGAAGGCGAAGTAGATAACTTACTTCTGCGTTTTTCTGATTTGCTGGGGAAGAAGATGACTTCCAATCCAAATTTCCCAAGCGGTATCACCCCTCATATCTGGGATGACAACGGTAAGCTATCCTGGTATGTCTACCAGCCCAGCAGTCAGGATTATCAAACGCTCTCTGATGCCACATCTGATTATCTACAGATTTTTCAAGAGATGGAACAGAACGCTGACCAGGGGTGGCAGCAGTCCATGAAGTAGGCGGAGGTGAGCAACCATATTTATCTGGGATTTTGTTGCCGCGACGGTGCTGGATCAGCTGGTGGACTGGATCTACGGGCAGATCGTGGGCTTTCTCGGCAACTTCTTTGCCCTCATGGGCAACATGGGCGTGGAACTGTTTGAGCTGGACTGGGTAAACGCCATCGTGCTGTTCTTCTCCCGTCTGGGCTGGGCGCTCTTTGCTGTGAGCGTAGTAGTCTGCGCCTTTGAGTGCGGCATTGAATACTCCGCAGGCAGAGGCAATTTGCAGCAATGCGCCCTCAACGTCATCAAGGGTTTCCTGGCGGTGAGCCTCTTCACGGTGGTTCCCGTTCGGCTGTACGCACTGTCCGTGTCGCTGCAGGGGACCTTTTCCGCGGGACTCACCGGCTATGGCCGAAGCATCGGCGAGGTGGGCCAGGACATCGTCACAGAGCTCAGCGAGATCCAGACGCTCTCGGACGCGGTGAACAGCACCCATTTCGGTCTGGATGTCATCACCAGCCCCATCATGATCCTGTTCTGTGTGATCCTGATGGCTTACGCAGTGCTGAAGGTGTTCTTTGCCAACCTCAAGCGGGGCGGCATTTTGCTTATTCAGATTGCCGTGGGCTCTCTGTATATGTTCAGCATCCCCAGGGGCTATCTGGATGGCTTCGTTGGCTGGATGAAGCAGGTCATCGGTCTGTGCCTGACTGCTTTTTTGCAGTCCACCATCCTCATTGCTGGACTCATGATCTTCAAGGATCATGCGCTAATGGGTGTGGGCCTCATGCTCTCTGCCGGCGAGGTTCCCCGCATCGCTGGAAATTTCGGAGTGGATACCACAACGAAAGCCAACGTCATGAGCGCCGTATACACGGCGCAGGCGGCGGTGAGTACCACCAGGACCATTGCTGCGGCAATCAAATAAGAACGAGGTGGAACACAAATGGAAAAAAGTATTACCATGGCCAGCCTGTTCGACGGTATCGGCGGCTTCCCTCTTGCGGCAGTCCGCTGCGGCGTTGAGCCGGTATGGGCCAGCGAGATCGAGCCGTTTCCCATCCTTGTGACAAAGCTTCGCTTTCCGCAGATGACGCATATGGGAGACATTACAAAGCTCAACGGGGCGGATCTGCCGCCTGTGGATATCATCTGCGGGGGCAGCCCGTGCCAGGACTGTCTGTGGCCGGAGCGCGTGCTGGTTTGGCTGGCGAGCGTTCCGGCCTTTTTATGGAACAAATCCGAGTGATAAAGGAGATGCGCGATGCGGATAGAAGAACTGGAAGGACAGGAGTCTTTGTTCGCCCGCGATTCGGGATCTGGGAAAACGTCGTCGGGGCGCTCAGCAGCGGGCGAGATCCTGCAACCGGTCAAAAACGGCCTGGAGCAGACTTTCAAAAAGTCCTCGAATCGTTCCTCCAAATTGAAGAACCACACCTTCATGTTGTTAGACCTGAGACCGGACGCTGGGAATATTCTGGGGCCGTGCTGGGAGTACGATCCTGCGTGGCTTGGATCACTTGGGACGCTCAATACCTCGGAGTGCCCCAAAGACGTCGTAGAATCTACGCTGTGGCAGATTTTGCTGGATACAGTCCCATCCCGATACTGGCTATCCCGAAAAGCGTGCCGGGGAATGCTGCGCCGTGCGGACTGCCGTGGCAAGTTGTTGCCGAAATTATTAGAAATAGCGCTTTCGATGCAGGGAGGATTGATCCCGCCCGGACCGATTCCGGATGAACTCAAAGCCTACCACTTCAACCAAAGGAATGAAGGCATCGACCTTGGCGATGTAGCCGGTGCGCTGCTGGCAACGCAAAATCTCCAGATGCAGACTTTCGTCACGACGCCGGGTGCTTCTCCCGACGGCTCAGAAGAATCCGTTGCGTTTGCGATGAACCAGCGGGACGAGGTGCGGGACCTGCATGGGGTCGCCGGCGCGCTGCAGGCGCAGCCGGGAATGAAACAACAAACTTTTGTGGCGAGCTTCTCTGCCGGGGCAGGAGCCAGCGCCGGGTCCATTGCCTACAATGAAACCGTTTCGCCAACACTCAAGGGCAGCGCCAGCGGCAACTGCATGCCCAGCGTCCTCTGTATCAACGACCAGGGCGGAAAAATCATGGAGTGCAGTGAGGATGTGACCGGCACCCTGCGAGCTCAGGAGCATGGACACCAGCCGCTGGTACTGCGTCCGAAGCATCCCATGGTATATGAAAATCATGGCATTGACGGAAGATACACCGGCCCCCATGATGTAGCGCCCACCATGTCGGCACGCTATGGGACCGGTGGAAACAATGTCCCGCTGGTTCAGGCAGAAGAAGTTATCTGCATTACCGGCAACGCCATTGATCGCCAACCGCAAAACGGAGGCAACGGCATTGGCTGGCAGCGGGATATCGCCTATACCCTGACCGCCACGGACAGGCATAGTGTCTTTTCCAGGCAGCGAGTGGATCAGTTCAAGGAGGATGACATTGCCTCCACGGAAAGCGCACGGCAGTACAAGGATGCGACAGACATCGTCTGCCGTCCGGTATCGGAATGGAGTGACGCTTTCTGTCATCTGCTCCGCCGCCTGGTCCCATTGGAATGTGAACGGCTGCAGGGCTACCCGGACGGCTGGACAGATGTCCCCGGCGCTTCGGATTCGGCGCGGTATAAGGCCCTGGGCAACAGTGTCGCCATCCCCTGTGTGGAATACCTGATGGAGCGGGTGGCTCTTGTCATTGCGCTTGGTTTGGAGTGGCATCTTTAGTTGCTTTTGGTGAATAGCTTTTGCCCGCGCTTTAGCGTATGTTTGCTTTACCATCAAGGAAACGGAGGAACTGCCATGGCAGAAAAAACACGCAATCTGTGCGCTGAGATCCCGGAGGAACTGCACAGCAAGGTGCGGCAGCGTCAGAATGAGTCCGGCAAAACCCTGAGCCAATACATGACATGGCTCATCACTACATTTTATGAAATGGAGGACAAACCCAAAATGAGTAAGGAAAACACAAGAACGGTGGCGTTTCAGGTCCCGGAGGAATTGTTCGAGCGCTTCAAGGAATACCTGAGCAAGCACGGCATCAAGCAGAATGCCTTCTTTCTGGACTGCATCCAGCGGGCTCTGGCAGAGGACGCCGAAGCAGGCGCGAACGAGTAAATACATCATGAGCCGCTGTCGGGATTGACCCGACGGCGGTCTCGTTTTGGAGGAACACCAATGTTTATCTATCCTGACAACTTAAAGGCAAAGCCCATGCTGTGGCTCTGGCTGCTGCGGGACATTGCCGTCATCGGCATCGGTGCGCTGCTCTCTGTACTGGCGCTGGCCCAGGGGCTGGGCATGGGGTTGCTGGTGATCAACGTGCTGTACGCCTTTCTCACCATTCAGGTGGAGGGTTCCAGCATCCTGGATTTCCTGCGAAGGGCCGCTTGCTTCCTCTTTCTCTGCCAGCAGTATTACGAGTGGAGGCTGGACCCATGATGAACCGCAAGAAGAAAAAAGAGTTGCGCCAGCGACAGTCCACCCGGCAGCTCATGGGCATTGTGAAGATCACGCCCCACGGCATCCAGACGGAAGCCGGTGAGCGTGTTTTTTACCTGATCCGCCCGGACAACCTCTCTGTCCTCTCGCCGGAGGTGATCCGCAGCCGCATCCGATCCCTGACGGTGCTGCTCAGTACTCAGCCCGCGCTGGAGATCCTTGCCCTTGACTCCCGTGAGTCCTTCCAGCGCAACAAGGAGTATTACCAACGGCGCATTGAGGAAGAAACGGTACCGGAAGTACGGGAACTGCTGGAAAAGGACCTGGCACATCTGGACGCCATCCAGTTCTCCTCCGCCTCCTCCCGTGAATTTGTGCTGGCGATCCCTTTGAATGAGAAAGCGGATGCGAGTGAAGGGGCTCTGCGGCAGCTGGAAAAGTCCATCTGCGACCACGGCATCCAGGTGCGCCTTGCCAATGAGCAGGATGTCAAGCGTCTGCTGGCGATTTACTACCAGCAGGACCTGACCACGGAATTCTTCCCGGACCACGACGGAGAGGAGTATGTGCATGGCTAAGAAAAAAGCAAAGAAGAAAAAGAAAGCACCGGAGCAGGCCGTGCGTCCAAAGGACTTTCTGGACATGATCGCGCCTGCCGCGGCGAAATTCAACACGGACCATTTCATTCTGGGCGGGCGGTATCATGCGGCACTGTCCCTGAAAAGCTACCCGCCTGTCACCGACGAGCTGGCGTTGCTGCGCTGCGTTGGGGATATGGGCGGCGTCAATCTGCGCCTGACGGCGCGGCAGGTCACGCCTGCCGAGGAGGACGCCATCCTCCACGCCGCCGCCAACAAAAGCCGCATGGAGCGAAGCAATACCAACGACGTCAAGCAGAGCGTCACCGCGGAGGCAAATCTTCGGGATATGACGGAGATGATGACCAAACAGCGCCAGGAAAAAGAGCCGCTCATCCACTGCGCGGTCTACATGGACATTACCGCCGCCGATACAGACAAATTGCGAACGGCGCGGGATACCATCTCCGCCCAGCTCATCCGCTCCCGTATGGGCGCCGACCCGCTGACCTTGCGCCAGAGGGATGGCTTCCTCTCCGCCAATCCCGCGGGTGGACAGCAGCTCTCGAACTTTGCCGAGCGGGTGCTTCCCGCCAGGAGCGTTGCAAATCTGTATCCCATGAATTATTCCGGCAAAACAGATCCCAACGGCTTCTTTATCGGACGTGACCGCTTCGGCTCCAACATCATCGTAGACCTGGACCGCCGCGCGCCGGACAAGACCAACGCCAGCGCCCTGATCCTCGGCAACACCGGCCAGGGTAAGAGCTTCCTTCTGAAGCTCCTGCTGTGCAATGTGCGGGAGGCGGGCAAGAGCGTCATCTCTCTGGACTCCGAGCATGAGATGGAAGATGAGTGCAGAGGGCTGGGCGGCTGCTTCCTCGACTACCTCAGTGGGCAGTACCGCATCAACCTTCTGGAACCCCGCTGCTGGGACGATGGCAGCGAGCCGGACGATGCGGACGCGCCGGCAGCGTTTCACGGAACGCTGTTGGCACAGCACATCTCCTTCCTGCGGGATGTTTTCCGCGTCTACAAGGGCTTTGACACACCCCACATCGACACACTGGAGCTGATGATAGAAAAACTCTATCAGAAATGGGGAATTTCCGACAGCACCGATTTTACGCGGATGCGTCCGGAGGATTACCCCATCCTCTCCGACCTGTACGAAGTCATTCACGACGCCTACGAGACCTATGACGCAGCGAACAACCTCTACCCGAAGGAGATGCTGCGGGATCTGCTGCTGGGACTGCACTCCATGTGCAAGGGCGCGGACTCCCGCTTTTTCAACGGGCATACCAACATCGACGCGTCCAAATTCCTCGTCTTCTGTGTCAAGGGATTGGACAACGTGGCGGCGAACCTGCGGGACACGCTGCTGTTCAGCCTGCTGTCCTATATGTCCGACCAGCTCCTGACCGCAGGCAATTCCGTGGCTGCCATCGACGAGCTGTACCTCTGGCTCTCCAACACGACGGTGGTCACCTACATCCGCAACTGCCTCAAGCGTGTGCGGAAGAAGAATTCCGCCCTCATCCTCGCCAGCCAGAATCTGGAGGACTTTGACCAGCCGGGTATCCGGGAACTGACCCGCCCGCTGTTTTCTATTCCCGTCCACCAGTTTCTGTTCAACGGCGGTAATGTGGATAAGAAATTCTTCATGGATAACCTCCAGTTGGAGGAGTCCGAGTATGCTCTCATCCGGGACCCTATGCGTGGATCGTGCCTTTATAAATGCGGCAACGAACGCTACTTATTGCAGGTCCAGGCGCCGGACTACAAGAAGGAACTCTTCGGAACGGCAGGTGGCAGGTGATGGCTGTCCCTGCCGCGGCACTGGCCAAGGCCGCCGCTGCCGCACTCTCAGATGAGGAGACCCGGAAAAGGCTTGGCTGGATCGTCGCGGCGATCCTCTCACCATTGATCCTGACCCTCGCTTTTTTCTGCTCTCTGCTCTCCGGCAGCGTGGATCACAACAACTCCGCCGTGCTGCTCTGCTTCCGCGGTGGGGAGATCCCCGCCAGTACTCCTGCGGAATATGTGGCCTACATCGAAGAAATGCGCGACAGCTTTCAATTGCTGGATGAACTGATCAGCACCGTCAATGAGATGACGGAGGATGGAGAGAGCCTTGACGAGATCCGCGTCAAGGCTGTTTTTTATGCCCTGTACTTCGGCGAGAATGCGCCCAGCCGCCGTGCACACCGGCAGTTCGTGGATTGCTTTGTCACCTATGAGGAGCGTACCCGCACCGTGACTGGCGAGGATGGTACGGATACGGAGGAGAGCTACACCGTGGCAATTCCCATCACGGATATGGCGGAGGTCTATCGGAACATCGAAAGCGCCCTGCGACTGGAGATCACAGAGGAGCAGACAGGCAATGCCGACAGCGTCTACAACCTCGTCCGCTACGGCGTCGCCGCCGGAACGGATGGCTGGATACCCGGCGCGGACGTTCCCTTCATTGGCGCGGACGGCTTCTGCTCCCCCATCGGGGCGGGCTGGGAAAGCCGCGTCACCTCTGAATTCGGCAACCGCATCGACCCGATCACCCACAAGCCGAAGGGACACTCCGGCATGGATCTGGCTGTCCCCACGGGAACGCCAGTCCGAGCGGCGCTGTCGGGGACGGTGACGGTCTCCAAGTACAACGCCGGCGGTTATGGTTACTATGTGATGATTGACCATGGAAACGGGCTCTCCACGCTCTATGGGCACTGTTCCAAACTGCTGGCGCGGGTGGGGCAGACCGTGGAGGCGGGCGACATCATTGCCCTCTCCGGCAACACCGGACGCTCCACCGGTCCGCACCTGCACTTTGAGGTGCGCGTCAACGGTGAACGGACCGACCCGCGATACTACCTGCCAACCAGTTAGATTGTCATGAACAAACAGGAGAAGAACGATCATGAATATTGGAATGAAACAACTCACACCGGAGCGAGAGCGGGAGCTGTGGGACCGGATCGCCGGATTTCTCAGCAGCCGATTTTCGGACGGCGACCTCTATGACATCCTGCATCAGAATCTCGGCATGCGTCATGAGGAGATGGAGGCGCTGGGCTTTCTGCTCCGGGACTACTATGAGGAGGGTGCCTGACATGGCCTATGTGAAAGCACAGATCCCGTCAGAGGTCTATCACCTGACGAAAGAGAAGAATTTGGACAGCATTTTGAGTGACGGCAAGATTCGCCGCTTCAACGACACGGAATGTTGGTTCTGCGAAAACCTCACCAAGATGAGAGCGTACATGGAACAGACCGTACTCTGCGAGGGAAAACCCTACTACGCCGTTGGCGGGCAGCTCTGCCGCTACCCGAAATTCATCCCGGAGGACTATGTCATCCTCAAGCTGACACCCTGCCGCCGTGAGGGAAATTGGTACCGCTGGAATCAGGAGGTGCCACCCGGCAGCCCCAAGGCACTGGTGCGGGCTGCGAAAGAGTTTTCGGCACTGAAGATCGGCTTCCGAGGTGACCTGGCGTTCAAGGACGTGGAAGTCATCGACGTTCCGCGGTTCCTCTGCGGCGAGATCGTCTACCGCCCGGAATACGAGGCCTTCAAAAATGAGGAGTCTTCGGCGCCGGAAATGAAAATGAAACTGTGAAGGAGGAAACAGATCATGCAGAAAAAAGATATCACGCTGACATTCGAGGATGAGAAACTCGACGCGCTGGAGTTCTCGCTGAAGAAAAAGGGCAGCTCTGTACAGCGGCGGATGCAGGAAGCGCTGAAGGATCTCTACGAGCAGGAGGTGGCCGCACCGGTGCGGGAGTACCTGGACAGCAAGGCCGCGCCTGCCGCCAAGCCCAGGCGTCCTGTCAAGCCGCCCAGACCGCAGGCGGCAGGGGCTTCCTCCGCCATTGCGCCGCCTGCCGAAGTAACGGGAAAGGTTGGTGACTGAGATGGCACAGCAGGAAGAGATCGTCCTCTGGATCGACCGGCGCTGGCGAGTGGCCATTGAGAAACAGCTCAAGGGTGAAACGCTGCAGGAGCATCTGGACAATGTGCTGGATGAGCTGTGCAACCGGCTCCCGGACCAGGAGTATACCCGTATCAGCAATGAGATCCAGGAGGAGGCCCGCATCGCGCGGGAGGCGGTGGAAGCAGCCCGCACGTACTCCGCCTATCGGGTGATGGAAAATGGCGAGGCACGATACTTCAAGGTTTCTCCCGGTGAGGAGCTGCTGGCTGCGGCACAGAAGCTACGGCACTACCTCAAGGACTTCGATCATGCTGCCGGTAAATTCATCGGCCTGTTCAGAAATAGGGAGCCGATCTCGCCGGAGGAGTTCCAGCAGATGACCGTGCAGCGCATGGAGAATACCGGCAAGGTGGCAGGTGTCTTTGATATCGACTTCGATAAGCGGGAGTTTTCAGCTGTTCATATCATGGACGGCTGGAAGACATGGGCGATGCACGATGTGTCCGTGGCGGCCTACCATGCCAGTCGAAAAGAATACATGGACACGGAGAAGCGTTGGCAGCGTCTGCTGGATCATCTGGAGGGTAAAGAACTGACCTCGGCAGGTCACCTCTCCGCAAGGGAGTTCACCTTCGGGGATGAGATCATTGAGCATGATGAGAAACTCAATTTTTATGTGCAGGCTGAGTTTGACGTGGACGCTGTCTTCGGAACTCATGTCCTGACAGACGAGAACGACGACTGGCTCAACATCTACGCCAACTATGACACACAGGAGGATCGGGTGTGCGACACGCTGGATGTGATGCTCTGCAAGGGCGACGGGTCCGAGGAGTATTTCAGCTACCTGCTCAACGCCGCGGAGAAGGACGTCCTGCTGCGCAAGATGGAGGAGTACTGTCAAAAGCAGACCGGCATGAGCCTGTGTGATTACAGCAGGCAGCTCCGTGAGGAACAGGAGCAGGAACAGAGCTTCGAGCCGAAGATGAAAATGTGAGCCGCGCGAATCAGCAAGCCGGAAACCTCCGCTGACTCCCAAGGCACAGCGTCCAGGCTGCGCGGTCCTGCGGGACCGCGGCGCCGTCAAACTGCGTCCACCCGCCCCGGCGGGCAGCCGCAGTTCGCCGGCTTTCTATCTGACACTGCGGGTACTGGCGGAGCGGCAGAAACAGAGTCCTCCCCTGGCCCCCGCTGTTTGCCCCCGTGAGCCGCTGTGTGCGATTTTAGGGGGCGGCGGCGGGAAAGTACCCCCTGGCTCCGTTTCCGGCGAACGTGAGGCGCTTGTGCGAAAGTGCGAGCGCCCTGTTCCGGAGGGGAATCGGCGGGTGTTTGCCCGTTCGATTTTAGCACAAGATAAAGAGAGGTGGTCGCACGCGACCACCTCTCAGCCACAAAGCCCCGCAGTGCGGGGCTTTTTCACGGCTTGGACAAGGTACACCTTTTCAGCCGGTTTTCCGGTTTCAGGTACACCTTGACCGCAAAAACGCAGGCGTGACAAGGGGTTGCGCCGTTTCAGAGAGGAGAGCCTCACTTTGAAAGAAAATCATGAAAAACGGAGCGAACGCACCGTGGTATGGCTGGATTCCAGACTCATCCCCCGCATGGATGGCTGGCTGGAAGCGGACAACTGCAAAAACCGCAGCGAGTTCATCAACAAGGCACTGCGGTTCTATATGGGCTATCTCGGCAGCGAGGACAACACGGCGTATCTCTCCCGTGCGCTGCTGACAGCCATCCAGGGGACGATGGACGATAACGCCAACCGTCTCCGCTCCCTCATTTTCAAGTGGTGCGTAGAGCTGAACATGATGAGTCACACCATCGCCGCGCACTTCCGCACAGACGAGATCTACACGCGGGAGCTGCGTGCTTTCGCCGTGGATGAGGTGAAACGCACCAACGGGCAGGTGGACTTCGAGGACGCCGTGCGGCGTCAGCGGCGAATCGAGCCGGATGACCAATGGCAAGGATCGTTCTGATTTCCCCCTACCTCAAGGGTGGACAGAATGCGGCGAAGCTGGCGCAGCGCACCCGTTACTTTGCCACACGCCCCGGCGTAGAGCTGCTGGCCGATGAGCACAGCACACTGCCCGCGACAAAAAAACAGTGCTCATTCATCAACCGGCTGGTGAAGTCGTTCCCAACGAGCAAGGAGCTCATCGAGTATGAGGACTACCTTGCGAACCCCACACAGGGCAACGCCTCGGCCTTCATCCAGCAGACCTGGGAGGACTACGTGGAGGCCCTGGATCAGAAAGAAAATTTTATTGACTACATCTCCCACCGCCCCGGCGTTCAGAAGGACGGCGAGCATGGCCTGTGGGATGCGAACGGAAAGGTGCAAAATCTCTCGCAGGTGGTGCGGGAGGTGGCGGAACACACCGGTAACGTGTGGACGCCGGTGGTAGCGCTGCGCCGTCAGGACGCGGAGCGGCTGGGCTATGACAACGCAAAAAACTGGCGCGCTCTGATCAATGCCTCCATCTGCGAGATCGCTGCGGCGTATAAGATCCAGCCGGATCACCTGCGCTGGTACGCTGCCTTTCATCAAAAGCCCCAGCAGATGCACATCCACATGATCATCTTCTCCACAGATCCCAAGGAGGGCTATCTCACCAAGGATGGCATCCAGCAGGTCAAGTCCGCCTTCACCCGGAGGATCTATCAGGCGGACCGTATGCACGTCTATCAGCAGAAGGATCAGTCGAGAGATACGCTCCAGCGGGAAGCGCGCAGAGCCATGGCGGAATGCATCGTTCAGTTGAAGTGCGGCACGATCCGCGACCCAAAGCTGGAGCAGCTCATCACAGAGCTGGCGGACCGGCTGCAGGAGACCCGCGGCAGGAAGGTCTACGGATACCTGCCACCGCGGTCGAAAGCAATCGTGGACGCCATCGTAGAGGAGTTGGCAAAGGATCAACAGGTGTCCGCCGCCTATGAGGTGTGGCAGAAGCTGTATGAGCAGATCTGCCTGGACTACAACGAGCAGCTCCCGAAACGCCTGCCGCTCTCCCAGCAGAAGGAGTTCAAGACCGTCCGTAACATGGTCATTCAGGAAACGCTCCAATGGATGTCGGAGCGGCAGCGGTATGCCGAGGCCCTGGCTGGGAACCCTGCCGCGCCGGATACACCGGAACGATCCGCACCCACAGAAAGTACGCCCACGGCGTTTCCGAAGCCTGAAAATTCAGGAGCCCCACCTGCGCCTGAAAATGCCGGCGTATCCGCAGACGCTTCCCGGCCGGGCAGTACGGACCTGCCGCCATCCGAAGGAGAGCGACCGTTATATGCACCACCGCAGTTTGATGTTCAGAGCAGAACCACGGGATCGACCTACGATCCCCCAACGGTCAGCGAGGCGGTCGTTCGGATGCTGCACCACATGAGCAGGATCTTTGAGGACAACAGCAGGACGGACCGCATCCATCGTGGGCTGCAGATCGACCGCAAGCGCCGGCAAGAGCTTCAGCGTAAGCGGCTGGCCATGGGTCATAAGGCGGACGATCATGAGGAGCAGAGTCTTAGCAGTCTGTAGTAAAATCAGGTTGACGCAGAAAACGAAAAAAGTTCATCCGGCGTTGACAATCTATTTGTCCAGATGAAAACCGCAGCCAAACTGAAAGATAGTCCTGCTCTTGCTGGCAGACTGTTTTTTCTGGACAATGTGTGGGGAAATGAGTATACTAATCTTATAAGATAAATGGGCCGGTACTGTGTGCCAATGTTTTGTGGAGGTGACCTAGTATGCCAAATAGTATCCCCGATGATAGAATTGTAGTGCAAAATGCAAGACGTGCGGTTGCGGCGGAACTGAGGAAAAAAAAGATTCTGGAACAGCCAATTGCCAAGTATGATCCGAAAACAGGAAAAGTGTTTATGGAACACAGCGATGGCACGAAAGTAGAGGTCGGCGAAACCAGAAGGGGACGGTACAGTGAGAGAAGGAAATAAAAAGCCCGAAGTCGTAGTGTTTGCAGGGCCTAACGGTTCTGGGAAAAGTACAATCACAAATCTTCTCCGACCAGTGAATATGCCCTATATCAATGCTGACGAGATTCAACAGGCACTGGGCTGTGACAACATGAAGGCTGCGAAGATAGCTGAAGAGCGTCGGGAAGCATGCCTCAAAGAACATCGGGATTTTTGCTTTGAAACAGTCCTTTCTACGGATCGAAATCTGAACCTGCTTAAGCGGGCTTCTCAAGACGGCTTTTTTATTCGTTGCTACTATGTCCTAACAGCAGATCCTCAGATAAATGTAGCTCGTGTCGCATCGAGAGTATCTGCCGGTGGCCATGACGTGCCGATAGATAAAATCATCTCTCGTTACGACCGGGCTTTGGATCTGGTTAAAGAATTGGTCCCAGTCTGTGATGTTTGCCATATCTACGATAATTCAATGCATACGCCCTACCGCATCTTCAAAAAGCGAAAGGATCAGTGCTGGTATTGTTCGGAACCTGGCTTGTGGTTGAAGGATGATATCGTTGCACTGACAGGAATCAAATCTGTTGTGCGTGGCGCACTGAATTTGAAAACTTAAATCATTTATAACAACTGCTTGCACCAGCTTCTCTCTATGGGGAGGCTGGTGCTTTTTGAGGTTCGTACCCAATTGGGGACGAACCTCTTTTTGTTTGTGAGGAAAATAAGATGAGCAATTATATTTATTTCACACCGGAGGAAAAGGCCCGTGCTCAAAACACGGATCTCGTGTCATTGCTCCGGGCCAAAGGCGAGCGCCCTATTCGCTCTGGCAGGGAGTACCGCACTCCCAATGATCCCAGCGTCACCGTGCGGGGAAACAAGTGGTATGACCACTCTGAGCGGGTAGGCGGCTATGCCGTCAGCTTCGTCCAGCGCTATTACCGCCTCTCTTACCAGGAGGCGGTTTTGCTTTTGCTGGGCAGAAAAGACGGCAAACGGTATGAGCAGGCACAGTCTGCCCCGACAGAGCCGAAGCCTTTCGCTCTGCCGGACCCTTACGACAATATGCGCCGCGTCTATGCCTACCTCATGCGCCAGCGGCACATTGACCGGGACGTCATTACCGGCTTTGTGCGTGAGAAGCTGCTGTATGAGGACGTCCACCACAACTGCGTTTTCGTTGGCCTGGATGGCTGCGGCGAAGCAAAGCACGTTCACATCCGCAGCACCAACAGCCAGGGCAAGACCTTCCGCATCAACATCGAGGGCAGCGAGAGCATCCACAGCTTCCATAAAAACGGCACGGACAAATCCCTCTATGTATTCGAGGCGCCCATCGACCTGCTCTCCCACATCACCCTCTATCCCTACGGTTGGTTAGAGCACAGTTATGTGGCCTGCTGCGGCACGTCCATCCAGCCGGTGCTGGAGCGGCTGCGGCAGAATCCAAAGCTGGACACGGTGTACCTCTGCCTCGACAACGACGACGCGGGCAACGAAGCCTGTGACCGCATGAGGGACGCACTGGGGGGTATGGGGCTGGACGTGGAGCGGCTCACGCCGCGGCGTAAGGACTGGAACGACGATCTCTGCGCCAAATTTGAAAAGCACAAGGAGGATGCCACATGAACGAGAATACATGGCCCTTTCTTTTGATCTGCGGCGGGCTGCTGGTGTTCCTGCTGGCAGTGTCCTTCTTCTCCCAGCGCTACTCCCTCAACAACATCAAGAGCAAGACTGTGGGCGACGGCCAGCACGGAACGGCACGCTGGGCGACGCCGAAGGAGATCCGCAGTACCTACCACGTCGTTCCCTTCCGTCCCCGCCGCTGGAGGAAGGGGATAGATCTACCCAAGGAACAGGGTGTCATCCTCGGCAGCATGGGCGGCACAAAAAAGAAACGGCCAGGCCAAACGGCGCGGCTTCCGGGCAAAGTGCTGGAAAAGCTGCGCCGTCCTGCTGCCCCAAGGAGGGAACCGAAACAGGAGAAAAAGAAATCCAGGGTGAAGGACTTTATAGAGGAACAGCAGGATATTCGGGCGTTGGTGGACAGCGACGATATCCACTGCCTCATGATCGGCGCGTCAGGTGTCGGCAAGACCGCTTACTTTTTATACCCCAATTTGGAGTATGCCTGCGCCTGCGGTATGAGTTTCCTGGCGCTGGACACCAAGGGCGATCTCGCCCGCAACTACGGCAAGATCGCCTCCCATTACTACAAGTACAGAGTTTCCGTCATCGACCTGCGTAACCCCACCCGGTCAGACGGTTTCAGTTTCCTGACTCTGGTGAATCACTACATGGACAAGGCACGAAAGACCCCCAACGACCTTGCCTCAAAAGCAAAGGCAGAGAAGTACGCCAAGATCCTGGCCAAGACCATCATCAATCCCGAAGGGGACGCTTCCCAGTACGGCGAGAACGCATTCTTCTATGACAGCGCCGAGGGCTTGCTGACAGCCATCGTGCTCCTGCTGGCGGAGTTCATGCCTCCTAAAGAGGACGAACCGGAGAAACGGCACATCGTATCCGCATTTAAACTGGTGCAGGATCTGCTGGCTCCCCCTAAAAACAGCCGCAGCAAAAACGGGTTCCAACCGTTGATGGATCTCTTGCCATCCGAACACAAGGCACGCTGGCTGGCGGGAGCTGCCCTCAACAGCTCGGACCAGTCCATGGCGTCTGTCATGTCCACGGTGCTGTCCCGTCTGAATGCCTTCCTCGACACGGAGCTGGAGCAGGTCATCTGCTACGACAGCCCCATCAACGCCGAGATGTTCGCATCCGAAAAATGCGCCATCTTTCTCATCCTGCCAGAAGAAGATCCGGCGAAGAACTTTATTGCTGGGCTCATGATCCAGAACCTCTCCCGTGAGTTGTTTTCTGTTGCCGACGAAAACGGCGGCAGGCTCAAAAACCGTGTCATCTTCTACTGCGACGAACTGGGGACCATGCCGCCCTTTGATATCCTGCCTCTGTTCAGCGCGGGGCGCTCCCGTGGACTGACGCTGGTGCCGATCATCCAATCGCTGGCGCAGCTGGAAAAGAACTACGGAAAAGAAGGCGCGGAGATCATCTGTGATAACTGCCAGGATACCATCTTCGGTGGTTTCTCTCCCCAAAGCAAGACGGCGGAGGCGCTTTCTTCGGCGTTGGGAAGCAGGACCGTTCTCTCCGGTTCCGTCAGCCAGGGCAAGGACAGCAATAACCAGTCCCTGCAAATGATGGAGCGGCCGCTCATGACGCCGGACGAGCTCAAGTCCATTCCCAAGGGAGAATTTGTGGTGATGAAGACCGGCACACATCCCATGCGGACGAAGCTGCGGCTGTTCATCGACTGGGGCATTACCTTCGATCCGGAGGGCTACCGGATGCCGGAGCAGGCCGCGCGGAAGGTGGCTTACGCCAACAAGGAGGAGCTGATCACCAACATCCGAAGTCGCTATCCCGGCGGTGGAAGCCCCTACAATATGGGAGGAAACACATGAGCCGGTTTAATTTTATCTACGCCGAGGAGGAACTGGGCCACCGGGCGAAAACTGTCTACATCTACCTGCGGGACCGGTCCGACGCCTCTGGTTTCTGCTGGCCGGGGATCAAGACCATTGCCCGTGAGCTGGAACTCTCGCCCCGCACTGTCCAGCGGGCGCTGGGAGACCTGGAACGTGCGGGACTGGTGGAGAAGCGCCAGCGACACCGAAAAAACGGCAGCCTCACCAGCAACCTTTATCGCCTGAAAATGAAAGACGAACAGGAAAAGTCACAGCCTTCCGCCAAGGGAGAACTGTGACTTTTTGCTGGCTATAGGGTGGTGACATGATGTCGCCCCCGGAAGAACCTACTCTATCGGAGGATATCCGACAGAGGAAAAACAAGAATATGGAGGATATCTATATGAGAACTATCGTTAGAAGTACAGCGCTGACACTCGTGGCTCTTGCCCTGGCGCTGGTGTTGCCGAATACCGCATCCGCCGCCTGCGAGGGCTTTGCCGACGTACCGAAGGATGCCGTCTGCTATGAGAGCGTCATGTATCTGGCGGAGCATGGGATCACGAAAGGCACCGAAGCCACCACCTTTTCTCCGGCGCAGCCTGTCACAGTGCGGCAATGGGCAGTCATGCTCTGCCGCGCCTACGGGCTGGAAACAAGCGGCGAAACATGGGCTGAGTTGGGACGGAGCGCCACAGAGCAAGCTTGTCAAAAGGGCTGGCTGAATGTAACCGCACTCTCCACGACAGATACGAGAATGTGCCGTGGTGCGCTTTACGAAAGCGCCCTGGCCGCAGCCGGGGTACCGGTCTATGACAGCGTGCTCTATGAGGGAGGAAGGAATTTATCTGCCTACGACAATTACCTGCGCGTGGGCTGTGAGCTTCAGCTCTGCCCCGTTGACGCCACGGCAAGTGAGATCGTCACTCGCGGTGAGGCGGCACAGCTGCTCCACGCCATCCTGACGCAGAGCTTTGCGGTGGAGGCACCTCCCGCACCGGTGAAGCTGGAGAATCCGACGGGGGTGCATACAAACGACTTCCTGCTGGAGCTGCGCCGCGTACCGGAACCGATCCTTGCGGCGTTCAATGAAGCCGGCTGGACTTACCGCATCGACTTTGACTTCATGGCAGATCTCAGCGACCGCCTTGATATGTCCTGCATCGGCGCTACCAGCTACGGGAAGAAAATCATCTATGTCTCCGACGCCAAGGCTACGATCCATGAGTTTGGACATTTCCTGGACGGAGCACTGGGTTTCCCCGCGGAGCATGAGCGGCTGTATCTTGCCGAGGCACAGGACTCCGGTCTCCGGGACTACGCCAAGACCAACAGCCGGGAATACTTTGCCGATTGCTTCGTCTACTGGATCACATACAGCGGCAACGAAAAGCGCATGGAAATCTTCCGTAACGCCGCACCGCAGACCTACGCCTACATGGAGAAGATATTAGCCGACGATTGGAGTTGTTGAAAAAATAGGCAGGGTGTTTTCTCACCGGCCTTTTGAACTGTCCAATAAATCTTTTGGAGGAAAAATGTCATAGCATAAGTTCATACGCATAAAAAATTTCAAAAGAGTCGGTCTCATCTGACCAAGTAGCCCACCGGCCCTTTACAGGAAACCGGTGGGCTTTTTTTGCTTGCAAGTCTTTCTATTTGATGGATGTCTTTTGACTGGTGGATTTATAGGGAAAGCACCGTTGTATATACTACCATTAGGAAGAAATCTGTCTAATAGGAGGTGTGTGCTTGGACGCAAAGAAGATTGGGAACCGAATCAAACTGATCAGAAAGTCCAGAGGAATGACGCAAGCCGATCTGGCGCAAATGGTTGATTTGACGCCGAAGTACTTGAGCAATCTGGAGTGCGGCTTCAAATTGCCGAAGTTTGAAACATTCATCTCCATCGCAAACGCCTTGAAGGTAGATGCAAATACACTGCTGCGCGATGTTCTGGATGTATCCACCTCAACAGCCAGTTCTGAGATCTCAGAGAAACTGGCGGCATTACCTATGGAAGAGCAAAGGAAAATCATGCGCATTCTCGATGTGATGATCAGCGAAGAGAATGCAAAGCAATCTTAATTCTATATTGGCAGTTGCTCCACGCCGTTGTGCGTGGAGTTTTTTTGCCGTTTCGTGACTGCATTCGACACGGTTTGACAAAACTCCTGTGCTAAAGTATTTCTTATAGAAATACTTTTAAAATGGTAGTATTACAGGAGGATGGCTTATGAAGCGATTGTATGGTTTCTGGCTTGCTTTCCGCATTGAATATCATTGGTGGTACATACTGCGGTACAGAAAGCGTGGCAAAGGGATGATTGAGAGCGGCGTTGCATTGAGTTCTCCAGAACTGATAAAGCTCAGCCAGAAGATCACCGGGCACGGAATGGTGGCCCTACGCCTTCAGGACGAATATGAAGATAAGGTGCTGTCCTGATTATTGGACGACACCTTATTTACAATAGACACATGAAAGTGAGGGAATGTGCCTATGAAAAAGAGAATGACAATTTGGTTGTTAGCCCTCCTGCTCCTCCTGTCAGGATGCGGAGCAGTTGATGCCACCGAACCTGCACTGCCGGACAACTCAGATGAAATTTCTTCTGAAGAGGTATGCTGTCGTGATGAGCCCCCGCTCCTCCAGCTTTGCCACATACTTGCGCACGGTGTTCTCACTCATGCCCACCGCTTTCCCGATGTTTCGGTAGCTGGGCCAGCACTGATGGGTCCTGCGGTCCTCCAGATACTTCAGATAGCAGTAGACCGCCAGCTCTCCATGCGCCAGCCCCAGCAGAAAAATTTCATTGGGGAGTGAGAAAAAGTGTGTGAGTTTCGTCTGCTTGTTCCAGCCCTGGAAACGCAATATTCACCCGATCCCTTTCCCGGCAGAGCATTCACTCCGCCGCAGCTGTTGTGGATACTTCTCCTTGCCGCCGGCCATACGGCAAACTCGTGATTGACTTTTTCCTCTTTGCGATATAGACTAATTAAAATGAAATTATCTTAATTAGACTATGCTCAGCATAACAGGTTTTGTACCCACTGTCAAGTCTGATAAAAGATTGTATCTAACGATTGGTCTATTGGGGTGACGCACCATGCCGGACTATGTATTCAAAACGTATCTTGCTGACGGCAGGGAATATTTCCTCTATGGTGAGACGGGAGATAGCCGAACACAACTAACAAAACAAGACTTCCCCTTTCCGGAAAGTCTGCTACGGTTATTATACCTGGACATCTGGGGCTATGACGGACAGATTAAGCGGTTTGACAAACTGCTTATGGAGCTGTACCGTACCAGGGAGGAGAAATGTGCCCAGCAGCTTCTTCCGCTGTTGGACGAGCTGGCGGAGAGCCACATCTATTTCCAGCTGCTCCGCCTGGACTGGCGGGCGCGGCTCCGGGAAGCCCGGAGCCGAAATTACCAGGACATCCTTGACCTGCTGCCCCATAAGGAGATCACCCACATCCCCAGCAACATCCACGCCATACAGAATCAGGTGCTCAGTTTGATCCAGAAGGCGCTGGACATAGACGGACGCAAGGGCTCTCTGGAGCAGAAGCTGGCTGACTACTACGCCCGGGAGGAGCGGGAACCGCTGAAGGTGTTCCACTTCCACCCCCAGCTTGTGGACTTTGAGCGGGTAGAGGGCCATGGCTTTGCGGAAGTTTTGCACCCCAGGAGCATCTACGACCTCATCGACTTCAATGTGCGGGAATGCATGAAACGGGAGATCAAAATGCGGATGTGCAAGAACTGCGGACACTGGTTTGCCCTCACCGGTCGGCCAAACGCGGAATACTGCGAGGTGACCCGGGACAGCAAGGGCCGCACCTGCAAGGAGATCGGCGCTATCGCCCTATGGAACAAAAACAAGAGCGGGGACGAGGTCTTCAAGGCCTACCGCAGGGAGTATAAAAAGCGCTTTGCCTGGATCAAGGCGAAGCGGATCGACCCGGCGGTGTTCTACGAGTGGAGCGCCAAAGCCCGGGAGAAGAAGGATGCATGTGAGCGGGGCGAGCTGCCCCTGGAGGAGTTCCAGGTGTGGCTGAAGTTGTCATGAAAAAATAGAGTCAGCGCCGACCAATACACAGGGCTGACTCTATTGATTCTATGCGGCGCAGATTCCGTATTTTTTATTCTGCTATCTGAGGACAGATGAACTTTGCGTGGTGTTCCTTTGCAGAAGGGGCTTCAGTAGTCCACACATTTTCTTGGATGGGATATCCATTTCGTTCAGAATCACCACGCCTGCCTGCTGGCAACAAAGCGTGATCTGTTGGCCGTTTTCGACCTTCTTGCCTTTGTCCCGTTTGTCATCTGCTTCAAAGTCGGCCAGATTGCTTGCGGTGCAACCCTAAATTTCTGACCCGCATTGTGGTCCGCGTCTATACAAATTCCAGATCACTCGCTTCACCTTGGCGGACAAAGCTCGCTCCTTTCACTGAGCCTCTGTTTCCAAATGAGACCCGCTGCGTGGGGGCAGCGTTTGGGCAAAAGACCACTGGACAGGAAGTTTGTGCTTTCTGTCCGGCGCTTTTTTCTGATTTTATAGGACCTGCTCCATGAAGTTCCCAATAGTGGCCGCGACCTCATCCTGTTTCTGCCGTGTGGCGTGAGTGCAGGCTCGCGGGGAGGACCCGGCGTTGCAGTGGCCCAGCATGGAGGGCACGGTTTTCATGTCCACCCCCTTCTGGAGGGTGGCGGTGGCATGTCCGAGGCTGCCCTGGGCCGTTTTGATGCCATCCCCAGAACGGACCACGGCCACGGTGTAATCGTGCCGGAGACCATGGAAGCAGAGGTGCCCCAGCTCTCTGCGCTCCGCGGGGTTTTTGTGCGCGCTCATCGCTGGGGCTGGGTGGTACAGCTCCCCGGTGAGGGGTGAGGGGAAAAGGCGGGGACCATTCCGCCATCGTGCGGGGCGGATAGGCCTTCCTCACCAAACTGCGAAATGACTTGACACCTCTATATCTGTAAGCTACAATCGACGTATGATATCCAAAGGTCGCAGAAATGGATAGAACAATACAGAGAAATGGATGATGCTTTATGGCGGAGATGGTGGGAGTACCGCTTTATCAACAAATCAAAGAGGATATCAAAGCGGCCATTCAAAGCGGAAAGTACCAGCCCAAGCAGCAGATCCCTCCAGAGCCAGCCCTGAGCGAGGAGTACTCCGTCAGCCGGGTCACGGTGCGCAGAGCGGTGGAGGAGCTGTGCAGCGAGGGGTACCTGACCAAGATGCAGGGGCGCGGCACCTTCGTCAATGCCCCCCGCATCCATCGGAAGCTTACCGCATCCGCCCGGCTGGAGAGTTTCACCCGATGCTGTGCCGCCAACGGGATGACAGCAGGGGCCAAGGTGCTGGACCGCAAGATCGTGCCCGCCCGGACCGACGAGCACGAGTTTTTGCAGATCCCGGAGAACGAGCTACTGCTCTACATCCAGCGCCTGCGCACGGCGGACGGGCTGCCGGTCTTTCTGGAGAACGTGTTCCTGCCCTACCAGCCGTACCGGGAGCTGATGACCGCGCCGCTGGAGGATGTGTCCATCTTCGAGACCATCGCCCGGGTCTCCGGCCGCCGGGTCGCCGACGCCGCCCGGAGCACCGTGGAGGTCACCCGCGCCAGCGTGGAGCAGGCCCAGCGGATGGGCATTGCGGTGGGGGAGCCCCTGTTCTACGTGAACGGCTATTTCGTGGATCAGGACGGAGCGCCGCTGTGCATCGGGCGGCAGTATTACATTGGCAGCCGGTATATGTTCGAGTTCTGACCGGCAAAACAGCGGAACGGCGCCGGGCCGCCCTGTGGGGCGGCCCGGCGGTTTTTTATCTCCGGCGGGTGGTGGCTTTCCATAAAAACAGCGGGCTGAAATTGTACAATCGGACGGAATCCTGTCCCTTTTGCGGAACCCCCCTTGACAGGGGAGGCAAAAGGGGTATGATTCAATATAACGTTATAATATGAATATAATGATTAAAATGACTTGGTCGAGGTCCGGCGCACAGCCGGGAGGAAAGGCGGGGAGCGAAATGTATCGAGGGGTCATATTCGACCTGGACGGAGTGCTGGCGGACACGGAGGGCTTCTATAACCGCCGGCGGGAGGAGTACCTGGCTGTCATCGGCTTTCACTGGCCGGGGAGCACCGATTTCACCGGCCTGAACGAGACGGCCATGTGGGAGACCATCGTGCCGGAGGACGGGGAGCTGCGGCAGGAGCTGCTCATGGGCTACCGGGCCTACCGCCGGTTCCACCCCACCCCCTTCCGGGAGCTGGCCAACCCCCAGATGGTGCCGCTGTTCCGGACCCTGAAAGCCCGGGGGCTGAAGCTCGGCGTGGCCTCCTCCTCCGACGAGGAGATCATCGACCAGCTGCTGGAGACCATGGAGGTGGAGGACCTGGTGGATTTCCGGATCAGCGGCCGGGCGTGCAGGGCCTACAAGCCGGACCCGGAGATCTACCTGCGGGCGCTGGAGGCGCTGGGCCTGTCCGCCGGCGAGGCGATGGCGGTGGAGGATTCCCCCGCGGGCATCCTGTCTGCCAGGCGGGCGGGCCTCACGGTGCTGGCCCTGCGGCCCCAGGGGGGAGCGCCCCTGGACCAGTCCCAGGCGGACCGGGTCATCGACCAGCTCAGCGACGTTCTGACCCTGCTCTGAGCCCCCGGGGAGCGGGAGAATTTGTGGGAAGCGAAGAGAAGCGGGGGAAAAACAGCGGAGAATTTGTCAATTTTTCAAAATTTCTATTGACAGCGGAAAGAAACTGAGTCTATAATAACATATAACGATATATGACGTTACACAATAAAACAAAAGGAGGAAACAACAATGGAAAAGAAAGCCAAGATCCTGGCAGGCCTTATGGCAACCCTGCTGCTGACGAGCTGCTCCGGCAACGGCGACCCGGCGGAGACCGGCAGCTCGGGCGGCGACGGCGCGGAGGAGAAGAAGCTGGTGGTCTACACCTCCGAGTCCGAGACCCGTCTGGACCAGGTCATCCCCTACTTTGAGGAGGAGACCGGCATCGAGGTGGAGCTGATCACCGGCGGCCTGGGCGAGCTGACCAAGCGCCTGGAGACCGAGGCCGACGATCCCAACGCCGACATCATGATGGGCTCCGGCGTCATGAATGCCCTGAATAACGCCGCCCTGTTTGAGGAGTATGTCTCCCCAAACAACGAGTACGTGAGCGACGCCTACAAGAGCAACGGCGTGGCCAACCCCTACGTGGTGGGCTGCAGCGTCCTGCTGGTGAACACCGACCTGATCGGCGATATCGAGGTCAACGGCTACATGGACCTGCTCAACCCTGAGCTGAAGGGCAAGATCGCCACCGCCGACGCCGCCTCCTCCAGCTCCGCCATGGAGCACGTGGAGAATATCCTGGCCGACTTCGCCCCCGAGGGCCAGGCCGAGAGCGAAGAGGGCTGGCAGTACATCCAGGACCTGCTCTACAACATCGACGGTTGCGTCCTCTCCTCCAGCAGCGCCGTCCACAAGGGCGTGGCTGAGGGCGAGTACGCCATCGGCCTGACCTACGAGTCCCCCTCCGCCACCTACATCCACGACGGTGCCACCAACCTGGAGATCGTGTACATGGAAGAGGGCGTCCA
This sequence comes from uncultured Dysosmobacter sp., assembly GCF_947631635.1. Lineage (GTDB taxonomy): Bacteria > Bacillota > Clostridia > Oscillospirales > Oscillospiraceae > Oscillibacter. Next base: position 3,340 of record NZ_CANRMB010000003.1, on the reverse strand, counting down.
GAGCGGTCCCGCCTGTGTGATGCTGGTGAAGAATGCCAAGCACACTGAGAACGCCAAGCAGTTCATCGACTTCTGCCTGAGCGCCGAGGTTCAGCAGCGCTTGGTCTCCGAGGCCGCCTCCCGCCCCGTCCGCGACGACGTGGAGCTGAGCGAGGGCATGAAGCCCACCAGCGAGATCAAGCTCATCGAGCTGGATGAGGAGTACATCACCGCGCACCTGGACGAGTGGAAAGAAAGATGGACTGACTGTGTAGCCAATGTGCAGTAACAGACAGCACCGCAGGAGGTTTGGCCATGAGTAACCCGATTACATTCCAAAACACGGTGAAAAAGTACGGGGAGAACACGGTGATTTCCAACCTGTCTCTCCAGGTGAAGAGCGGGGAGTTTTTCACCCTGCTGGGGCCGTCCGGGTGCGGTAAAACCACCCTGCTCCGAATGGTGGCGGGATTTAACTCCATCGAAGGCGGAGAGATCCGCTTCGGCGACAGGGTGATTAATGCCATTCCTCCGGAGAAACGGAACATCGGCATGGTGTTCCAGAACTATGCGATCTTTCCCCACATGACTGTGGAGGGCAACGTGGCCTTCGGATTGAAAAACCGCAAGGTGCCGAAGGAAGAGATCTCCCGCCGCGTGGATGAGATCCTGAAGAAGGTACACATCGACAATCTGCGGGACCGCCTGCCCCAGAACATGTCGGGCGGCCAGCAGCAGCGCGTGGCGCTGGCGCGGGCTATCGTGATCGAGCCCGACGTTCTGCTGATGGACGAGCCCTTGTCCAACCTGGATGCCAAGCTCCGGGTGGAGATGCGGGACGCCATCCGCGAGATCCAGCACACGGTGGGAATCACCACCATCTACGTGACCCACGATCAGGAGGAGGCCCTGGCTATCAGCGACCGAATCGGCGTGATGTACAAGGGTGTGCTCCAGCACGTGGGCACGCCGCGGGACATCTACCTCCGCCCCGCCAACCAGTTCGTGGCGGGATTCATCGGAAAGAGCAATTTCCTCCCGGTGACCGGTAGCGAGGAGGGCGGTAAGAAGCTCCTGCGCTTTGGCGAGTACACCATGGAAATGCAGAACATCGTGGACGATGCTCCCTTCAACGGCAAGTTCATCGCGGCGGTGCGGCCGGAGGAGTTTGAGATTCACGCTTCCGCGCCCGGGATCAAGGGCGTGGTCCATGACTGCGTGTTTCTGGGGCTGACCATGCACTATTTCATTGAGCTGGCCGACGGCATGCAGGTGGAGACCATTGCCCCCGCCGAGATCGAGAACGAGATCAAAAAAGGGTCCACCGTCTATTTGACCGTGAAGCCGAACCGCATCAACGTTTACACCGATGACGGGGAGCGCAACATGGTATGTGGAGTAAAGAACGATGCGTACCAATAAGTTACACAAGGATATCTGGACGGCAGCCACGCTGATCTGTCTGGCGCTGTTTCTCTTCTTCCTGGTCTATCCCGTTTTCCAGATCTTCCGGCAGAGCGTCATCGACAACGACGGGGCGTTCACCTTCGAGTATTTCCTTAAGTTTTTCAGCAAGCCCTACTACCTCAACGCACTGTTCAACAGCCTGAAAGTCTCTCTGTGCGCCACGGTGCTGGCCGTCATCCTGGGCACCGCCCTGGCCTACCTGATGCACTCGGTGAAGATTTACGGGAAGGGGATCGTGGAGATTCTCATCATCATCACCATGCTCTCCCCGCCCTTCATCGGCGCGTACAGCTGGATTCTGCTGCTGGGCAGAAGCGGCGCCATCACCACCTTCATTCGAGATGTGTTCGGCATCCAGATGCCGGCGATCTACGGCTTCCCCGGCATGCTGATGGTCTTTACCACCCAGATGTATTCCCTGGTGTTCCTCTACGTCTCCGGCGCGCTGAAGAACCTGGACCGCTCCATGCTGGAGGCCTCCGAGTGCTTTGGGTGCACCGGCCTGCGCCGGGTGCTCAAGGTGGTGGTCCCCCTCATCGGGCCCACCATGCTGTCCGCCGGACTGCTGGTCTTTATGAGAAGCATGGCGGATTTCGGTACGCCCCAGCTCATCGGCGAGGGCTACCGGACCATGCCTTACCTCATTTACAATGAGTTCATCAGCGAGGTGGGGGGCAACAGCGGCTTTGCCGCCGCCCTCAGCGTGCTGATGGTCCTGCTGACCACCATCCTGTTCTTGGGCCAGAAAATGGCCGCCCGGAAGTTCTCCTACAGCATAAGCGCCGTCAACCCCATTGAGCCCCAGCCCCTGCGGGGCTGGAAGGCCGTCCTGGCCCATGTGGTGGTCTATGTCCCCGTCTTTATCGGGCTGTTGCCTCAGCTCACGGTGACCTATACCGCCTTCCAGAACACCAACGGCGTCCGCTTTGTGGAGGGCTACTCCCTCAACAGCTTTGCCGAAGCCCTGGACAAGCTGGGCTCCAGTGTGCGGAACACCTTGGTCTTCAGCCTGATCGCCGTGCTAATTATCGTGGTGCTGGGCACCCTCATCGCCTACCTGTCGGTGCGGCGGCGCAACGCGGCGGTGTCCGTGCTGGACTCGCTGACTATGATGCCCTACATCATTCCCGGCTCTGTCATGGGTATTGCCCTGCTGCTGGGGTTCTCCTCGAAGCCCATCAAGCTCATGGGTACGGCGGCTATCATTATCTTGGCCTATGTGTTGCGCCGGATGCCCTACACCATCCGCTCCGCCTCGGCCATCTTGATGAACATCCACCCCAGTGTGGAGGAGGCCTCCATGAGCCTGGGAGCCTCCAAGCTGAAGACCTTTGTGAGGATCACCGCGCCCATGATGCGCAGTGGTGTGATCTCCGGGGCCATCCTCAGCTGGATGACCATCATCAGTGAGCTGTCCGCCTCCGTGCTGCTCTATGTCACCAAGACCCAGACAATGACCATCTCCATCTATACGGAGGTCATCCGGGGCAACTACGGCACCGCCGCCGCCATGTCCGTGATGCTGATGGCGGTCACCATCCTGGTGCTGATGCTCTTCTTCAAGGTCTCCGGCAAGCGAGAGATGAGCCTATAGCCCGGATGGGAAAGCCAAATCAAAACAAACGCAAACGGGAAGGAGTGCGAATTGCGCTCCTTCCCGTGTTTTTGTAAGCGAAAACCACCGGCTGTGCCGGTGGTTCCAAAAAGCTTTAACTATGCACGAAAAAATATCCTCCTTTGGTAAAATGGTGGAGGTCTGCCAACCACCCCAAAAACCAAAGGAGGAATCAAGTCCAGATGAAACTTGATGTATCGAGTGGTGCCGTCAAGAGTTATGCGCAAAATAGTTTGCAGACTCTGGCTGAATGAAGTCAGCCGGCAATAGAGACGTCTT